>CAMVJQ010000054.1 GCA_947167845.1 uncultured Prevotella sp.
TTACTACCGTTTTTGTCTCCTCCACCCCTAACCCCTCCTCCCAGGAGGAGGGGAGCTGTTGATGGCTCCCAGGAGGAGGGGAGTCTTCTCCTCTCAATAGGAGGGGAGCCATTGAGGCGTATTGCGCGCGTATGCGTTATAGTTACTTACTCGGTTTTTATCTTACACTTCTTACACTTCCCACACCTACTGTAGGTGTAAGAAGTGTAAGAAGTGCGGGATGTTTCACCATTTCCCTACTACTACGCGCGCACAGCCTCATGTATGAGGAATGCATGGATGGCGGGGAACAATCCCCGCCATCCTTACTTATCTATATGCTGTGGCATTCACTTACTGCGCTCCTCAATCTTCTTGTTGATGTCGTCGATGACCTCGTCGGTCAGTTCATATTTTGAGATGATGAATATGGCGAGCAGGAGCAGGGCTGCGGGGATGACGCATACGAGCCAGAGGATGCCCTCCTCGGCCTCGGGTGTCTGCTGGATGACATCGGGGTTGTAGGACACGTAGGCGAGGATGGCCGGGGCGACGATGCTGCCCAGTGTCATGCCAGCCTTGAAGAAGATGCCCGTCAGTGCATTGACGATGCCGGCAATGCGCTTGCCGCTGATATATTCGCCGTAGGAGATGACCTCAGGCACCAGGGCCCACATATAGCCCGTGGCCACGATGACACCCGTCGACTTGACGAACTGGGCGACATACACGAGACCCATGCTGGGATTGTCCATCTTGGCCACCACATAGAGGAAGGCCATGCCGATGATGGCTATCGAGAGGAAGATGTAGAACATGTTCTTCTTGCCCACCATCTTCTTGATCATCGGGACGAGCGGCATGAAGATGAACGACGGGGCAGAGCCAAGACCCATGAAGATGGAGAGTTGGTCGGGCGAGCCGTGCATATTGCTGTTGATGAAGTAGGCACCGGCAGCGTTGCCGATCGACATCATGGCGAAGGCGGTGATGAAGAAGAAGGCGATGACGCGCAGCGGGCGGTTGTGGAAGAACTCCATCCAGAGGTCGCTGACCTTCACGTTGGCAGCCTCGCTGGCATCCATCACCACGCGCTCCTTGCACTGGGTGAAGCAGAAGATGAGCAGGGCCAGGCCTACGAGGCCGTAGATGGTCATCGTGGTGAACCAGGCGACGGGATCCTTCGGCAGTCCCTCGGCCTCCTGATCAGTGAAATAGGCTATCAGCAGGGGCAGGCCAGAGCCGACAGCCAGACCGCCACAGTTGGCCATGAACATACGGACGGAGGTGAGGATGGTGATCTCGTCGGTGTCGCGGGTCAGCGAGGAGTTCAGGGCGCCGTAGGGCACATTGATGAAGGTATAGAGCAGCGTCATGGCTATATACGTCACGTAAGCATAGAGCAGCGAGGGGGCGAAGCCGTTCCAGAAGCAGAGGATGGCAAAGCCCGTGAGCGGAATGCCGACGAACACCAGGTAAGAGCGGTATTTGCCCAGACGAGGATTGTTCTTGTCGATCATGGCACCCACGATGGGATCCCAGATGACGTTGAGGACATTACCTACGGTGAACATCACTGACACGTCGACGGCATCGAGGCCGTAGATGTCGGTGTAGAAGAACAGCAGGTACATACATGTGGTCTGGAAGATCAGGTTCTGAGCCAGGTCGCCCGAGCCGAAGCCGATGCGCTGGAGCCAGGAAAGCTTGTAGAAGCCTTTTGATTCGTTGGTTGTTGACATAATTCTTATTATTGATTAATTTTTAATTCGAAAGAAGACATGGGTAGTCCGCTGAGTGAGCGCACGTTAGCCTTGAGCGGGTCGTCCTTCCAAGCGTAGCGTATGGCCGTTGGCCTGATGGCGGGATTGAGAATCGTAATGACATTTCCCTTGCCTATGGCGGCTACAGGGATGTTGTGGAATACATTCCCCTGGTCGGCCACCTCGAATGTGTAGAGATCGCCTTCCTGTATGGGCTGGTCAAGGATGAGTTGGATATTGTTACCTGTCAACTTTACGTCGATGACCTCTGGCGAGAGTTTCACCTTATTATTAAATATGAGGCGGTCGAAGCAGAGGCCGATGCGCTCGGCCACTTCCTTCTTGCGCAGGGGATGGATGTCGACGGTCTCGCCCAGGTCGTTGATGACGGCCAGTTCTGCCCTCAGGTCGTTCTTGGCCGTGATGCGCTGCGCCTCGCGCAGTCGGGCCCAGTTGCTGTTTGTGGGTTCATCCTGTGGCGTGATGGGCTGGGGGTTGCCCGTCTGCTGGCGACCATCATAGTTGGCCAGTTGGACGATGACGAAGGGCATCTGCTGATCCTGCCAGCGGTCGCGCCAGCAGCCCATCAGTTTCTTCAGGTAGTCGGCGTAGGGGGCTGGGTTGCCCGTGTTCGATTCGCCCTGATACCACACGACGCCGCTGAGCGCGTAGGGGGCCAGCGGGTGGAGTACGGCATTGTAGAGCGTTGTCGGCAGGTTCTGCAGCGACACGTCGCCGCCTGGGCAGTTGGGCATCTCGGCACCGACATACATCAGCCACGACTCACTGAGCGGTATGATGTCCTTCGGCATGGGATTCTGTGCGAAGCGGTCGTTGCCGAAGGCTATCAGATAGGGCTTCTGCGGGATGAAGTGTGCGGCACCGTATTTGTTGATGAAGCGCACGGTGATCACGTTGTCGCCCTCGCGAAGCAGTCCTTCGGGCAGGTCGTAGCGGCGCGGAGGGTACTGGTAGTAAGTGTGCCCCACCTCGCGCCCGTTGACGTAGGTGACGTCCTGGTCGAAGAGCGTGCCCAGCAGCAGTCGGGCAGGCTTGCCGGCATGGGTCTTGTCAATCTGTATGTGCTGGCGGAGCCACACGCTGCCGCAGCCGCGCCACTTCCAGTCGTTCTGGTTGACGGTCTGCCATTGCGAGTCGTCGTAGTCGGGCGAAGTCCACTGCTTCGTGCATCCGGGGTCGCTGCTGTCGAGCATCTGCTGCCACTGCTGCGACGCCAATGAATTAGCCTGCGCCTGAGCCTTCACAAAGTCGTCGCTCTGATATAGGCGGGTGCGCTTGAGGAGCATCGGGTAGTCGCGCCGCAGGGAGTCGGCGGAGATCCAGGCCTCGATGGGGGTTCCGCCCCAACTGTTGACGATGATGCCCTGTGGCACACGGGTCTTCTCATACATCCGCTTGCCGAGGAAGTAGCCGACGGCAGAGAACGGCCAGACGTTCTGCTTGCTGAGGGGTTTCCAGTTGATGCTGGTTGGCTTGATGTCTGTCTTGGGATTGTGGGTGTCGGTGTCGTTCTGTACGCGGAAGAGCCTGATCTGCGTGTTCTCGTAACCATCGATCTCGCTGGCATACTGCGGATATACCCGCTCGATGTGCACGTCGATATTCGACTGTCCGGAGCAGAGCCAGACGTCACCTATTAATATGTTGTCGATGGTGGTCTCGTTGATGGTCATCGTGTATGGGCCGCCCGCCTTCATCTTTGGCAGGTCGATGCGCCACTGTCCGCTGTCGTCGGCAATGGTGTTGTACTGTTTCTTGTTGAATGTCAGTGTCACTGTTTCTCCCTTGTCGGCCCATCCCCAGACGGGTATTGCCTTCCCGCGCTGCATCACCATGCCCGACTGGAAGAGTTGGGGCATCCTGACGACGGCACCCGAGGTGAGGGTGTAAAGGAGTGCGAGGGTCAATAGTAATTTCTTCATATCCAAATGCGTCATTGTCACAAAAATCAGTGCAAAAATAACAAAAATAATCGATTTCTTCGCTATTTTTTCCACTTTTGTTGCCAAATGAAACATCAGAAAAAGCATCTGTGACATTTCAGAATGCTTGTTTGGGGGAAATTGCCTACCTTTGCAATATGAAACAGGACATAGCACAACAAGTATCACTTCGCGAGAAGATCGGCTACTCTCTGGGTGACGCGGGAGCCAACCTCGCGTTTCAGATGATGATGATCTTCCAGTTGAAGTTCTACACGGATGTGTTCGGACTGGAAGGTGCCGTGGCGGGCAGCGTCTTACTGATAGCCTGTATTGTGGCTGCTATAGTTGACCCGACAGTAGGAATTCTTGCTGACCGTACCAAGACGCGCTGGGGTAAGTTCCGTCCCTGGCTGCTGTGGACGGCCGTTCCCTTCTGCGTGTTCTATATCCTTGCTTTCTACAATCCTGGCATTCACGACCAGGCGCAGGTGGCCGTCTACGCCACAGTCTCATACGTGCTGTTGCTGGTGGTCTACTCCTTTAATAATATACCTTATAGTTCTTTGGGAGGAGTCATCACGAGCGATATCCGCGAGCGCACCAGCATCACGACCATCCGGTTTGTGGTGGTGACGATAGCGCAGTTCGTGGTGCAGGGTATGACGCTGCCGCTCGTCGACCACTTCGGGCAGGGCGACCTGCAGCAAGGCTGGCTGTTCACGATCTCACTCTTTGCGGTTATCGCCTTCGTCTGCTTCATGATCACCTTCTCCGTCAGCCGTGAGCGCATCCAGCCGCCACCCTCTCAGGAGGTTAACATCATGGAGGACATCAAGGGCACCATCTCTGATGTCCCCTGGACGGCCATGTTCCTGCTCACCTTCTCGCTTTTCATTACCTTGGCGATGTGGGGCTCGGCCATGAGTTTCTATTTCAAGTATAATGTCGACCAGAAGTCGCTCTATGACTTCTTGAGGATGTTCGGACTGGTGGACGACATCAGCGAGGCCTATTCCGTGGGGTTCTCCGTCTTCAACATGATGGGCGCCGTCGTGCAGTTCCTGGGTGTGATATTCCTCTCGCGCTATCTGGCCAACAAGCATGGCAAGCGGAAGGTGTTCATCGTATGCCTCTCGCTCTGTACATTCTTCACGGCCCTCTTCTATATCCCGTCGCCCACTGATGTGGGGCTGCTCTTCACGCTCAACTTCCTGAAGTCGCTGGCGTATGCGCCTACTATCCCCTTGTTGTGGGCCATGATAGGCGACGTGGCCGACCATATCGAGTATGAGAACTACCGCAGGGCCACAGGCTTCTGTTTCTCGGGCATCGTCATGGCCCTGAAGGTCGGACTGGGCCTGGGCGGAGCGGTGGCGGGTATCATCATCTCTGCCTTCGGCTATCAGTCGGGCAATGTGCAGGTGCAGAACGAGAGTGCCACGGAGGGCATCCGCCTGGTGTCGAGCCTGGTGCCGGCAGTGTTGTTCGGGGTGGGGGTCATGGCCCTCTATTTCTACCCGATTACCAAGGAGTTCAACGAGAGGATGCAGGCGGAGTTGGCAGCCCGTCGGCGCGCTTTCCAGAATAGCGAGATTAAATGAAGGGTAAAAAAGTAAATGTGACTAAAACGATAACAGACTTATGAGAAAAGAAAAAGTATGGCGACAGGTCTGCCTTCTGGCTGTCGGCTTGTGTGTACTCCCCGCTTTCGCTCAGGGAGGACTGAAGGATGCTGTGGGCAAGTACTGTCTGATAGGGACCTCGATCAACCAGTGGCAGTCTGACGGGCAGGATGCTGCTGCGACGGCTGTCGTGAAGAAGCACTTCAACTGTGCGACGGCTGAGAACTGTATGAAGATGGAGGTGCTGCAGCCTGCCGAGGGACTGTTCGACTTCCGTGTGGCCGATAAGTTTGTGGCCTACTGCCAGCAGAACGGCCTGAAGGTCATCGGCCACAATCTGTGCTGGCATTCCCAGGCCCCCGACTGGATGTTCAGCGACAGTTGGGGCCGCCCGGTGTCGAAGGAAGTTCTGAAGAGCCGCCTCGAAAAGCATATTGCCACCGTCGTGGGGCGCTATAAGGGTCTGATTCACGGCTGGGATGTGGTCAATGAGGCCATCGAGGACGACGGTTCCTTCCGCCAGTCGCCTCTCTATAAGATTCTGGGCGAGGAGTTTATAGAGATCTGTTTCCGGGCCGCCCATGAGGCCGACCCCGCCGCAGAACTCTATTATAATGACTACTCGATGTCGAAGCCCGGCAAGCGCGAGGCCGTCTGCCGTCTGGTGAAGCGTCTCAAGGACAAGGGTCTGCGCATCGACGGTGTCGGTATGCAGAGCCACAACGGGATGGACTATCCCGACCTGACGGAATACGAGAAGAGCATCGACGCCTTTGCCGCCTGCGGCGTGAAGGTGATGATGACCGAACTCGACCTGAACGCCCTGCCCAACCCCGAGGGCTTCGGCGGTGCCGACATCAGTCAGAACTTCGAGATGCAGCAGAAGTATAATCCCTATCCCGACGGACTGCCGGCTGATGTAGCCAAAAAGGTGCAGGACCGCTACATGCAGTTCTTCAAATTGTACTATAAGCATCGCGACCAGATCAGCCGCATCACGCTCTGGGGCATCAGCGATGTCAACTCCTGGCTCAACGACTTCCCGGTGCACGGCCGTACCAACTATCCCCTGCTCTTCGACCGCCAGTACAAGGCCAAGCCCGTCGTACAGGACATCATCAGTCTCTACAAGTAATCACGAATTTCAAACATTAACTTTCAAACAATATGAAACCACGTTATCTTTTTCCCAGTGACTATATGGCAGACCCTTCTGCCAATGTGTTTAATGGCCGTATCTACATCTATCCCTCCCACGACTGGGAGGCCGGCGCAGCCTTCGACGATGATGGCGGCCACTTCCAGATGAAGGACTATCACGTGCTCTCCCTCGACGATGTGGAGAACGGCGAGGTGACCGACCACGGCATGATCCTCGATGTCAAGCAGGTGGCCTGGGCTGAGAAGCAGATGTGGGACAATGATGTCGTCGAGAAGGATGGCAAGTACTATCTCATCTTCTCTGCCAAGGACTATAACGGCGTGTTCCATCTCGGCGTGGCCATCGCCGACAAGCCCGAAGGCCCGTTTGTGCCGCAGGAGCAGCCCATGCGCGGCTCCATGAGTATCGACCCCTGTGTCTTCAAGGACGATGACGGTCAGATCTATGTCTATTTCGGCGGCCTCTGGGGCGGACAGTTGCAGTGGTATCAGGCTCCTGAGAAACTCCTGAAGGAAGGTGTCGACCTCGGCCCCGCCGCTGACAAGAAGACCCAACTCTATGCGCCCGCCGACGTGCCGGCCCTGCCCAGTTTCGTAGTCCGTCTGAGCGACGATGTGCTGCAGTTTGCCGAGGCCCCGCGTTCTGTCATCATCCTCGATAAGGACGGGCAGCCCCTGAAGGCTGGCGACCCGCACCGCTTCTTCGAGGCCTCCTGGATGCACAAGTACAACGGGAAGTACTACTTCAGTTATTCAACAGGCGACAGCCATTTCCTCTGCTATGCCATCGGCGACAATCCCTACGGCCCGTTCACCTATCAGGGCGTCATCCTCGACCCCGTTGTCGGATGGACTACTCATCATAGTATCGTGGAGTATAAGGGCGAGTGGTTCCTGTTCTATCACGACTGCGTGCCGTCCAACGACGTTACCCATCTCCGCTCACTGAAGGTGCAGCGCCTGTTCTACAATGAGGACGGAACCATCCAGAAGGTTGTGAATGAATAAGCCCGATCCTGCGACGACAGACGTGGTAGAAGCCTATTACGCATCCCACCGCGACGAACTGCTGGCCTTTGTCAGCAGTCGTCTCGGTGGTGCTGCCGTGGCAGAGGACATCGTGCAGGACGTCTTCATCCGCCTCCTGACCTGCTATAAGATGATCACGGAGATCACGCTGCCTGCCCTGGTCTATACGATAGCGTGCCGTCTCGTCAGCGACTATTATCGCCGCCGCCATTCGCGTGACGACTATGAACACTACTTGAAAAACACAGATGCGGCGGATGCTACTGCAGAGTCAGTGCTCAGTATCCGTGAGATCACAGAGCAATTGGAGCGCGGCCTGGCCCGCGTGCCGGAGAACTGCCGTGAAGTGTACCGCATGCACATCTACGGCGGAATGAAAGTGGCAGAGATCTCTGCCCGGCTGGGCGATGGCTACAAGAGCGTGGAGCACCGGCTCGGTGCTGCCCGTAAGGCCGTCCGCCAGGCCCTGAAGAGATACGCTTAGTGCCTCTGCCTGTAAAAAAAACGTCTGCAGATTTGGCTATATCGGGGGAAAGTGTTATCTTTGCCACCGAATAGTAAATGTTGTAAGTTATGGCAAAAAGGAATCTAATTACAGCAATGTTGCTGCTGCTGGCGACGGCAATAACTGCAGACGAATACACTGACCCGCTGACAGGCACAGTATACACCTATGAAAAGGGCAGCGGCGTGGCGAAGGTGAAGGACGGCGAATACCATGCATGGGACGGGAGATCCAGAAGCGCGGTTCAGGAAAAGGAGATAGTCGTCCTCGACAGTTTCAAGGTGGATGGTTACAATTACGTAGTCAACGAGATCGGTGACTATGCCTTCTATTACACGGATGTCCAATCCATTCGGATTCCCTCAACGATCACAACTATCGGTGGTGGAGTGTTCCAAGGCTGTTCTAAGTTGTGTACTGTTTACCTACCTGACAGGCTTGAATCTATGGGGGCATACTGTTTCAGCAGATGTGGCAGATTAACTTCAATTATCTTTCCAAATCAGATGACAGTAATTCCTCGCGGTACTTTTGAAAGTTGTAGAAGACTTCGCGAAGTCAATCTTCCTGAAAGCCTTTATGAAATCGGAGACATGTCTTTTTCTTGTTGTTCTAGTTTGCACGAAATTGTCATACCGGAAAATGTAACAAAAATAGGAATGGGTGCTTTCGAAAGTTGTGACAGCCTGTGCAAAGTAACTTTTTCAAGTAGGTTAGTAAGCATAGACAATTATGCTTTTAGCCGGAATCCTCGGTTATCTGTCATTATATCCAAAATCGAAGAGCCATTTAGCATAGATGCAGACGTCTTCGAAGAGGATACTTATGAGAATGCAGTGCTTTATGTGCCCAAGGGCAGCAAATCGAAGTATGAGGCAGCAACAGGATGGTCGCTTTTCAAGACTATTATAGAGGCGACTTCTACCGCTATTCAGCCGTCCATCAAGGAACGGAACTTTGAAGTGCCTGTTTACGACCTTCAAGGCCGCTGTCTGAACGGTAGCATGCAGAAGGGCATCTACATCCAAGACGGAAGGAAGCGTCTGGCGAAATAATGTCAGAAAATACAGTTCTTAACGGACTGAACTCCGATATGGCATTCTTGCCGTGCAAGCGGCATAGCCGAGCGGCTGCATAAAAGAATGTTAATTGTTTGGCCATTTCAGCAAATACGCTTACCTTTGCAGTGACCCAAGAAGAATGTCTTGCTATCAGGCAAGGCCCGGACAAACGATGGAAGTGCCCTCCGGTATCCCTCCTTGTTCTGAATATAACCCTGTCGAAAATTGGGGAGTAGTATAATATGCAGCAGAGACACCAAAACAGGTACCAGTATTTTCAAGAACTCGCAAACACCTCACGTGAGTACTATCTTGACTATCTGCGTGACCACGTCAAGCCCGGCCCGTCGGTGCGCATACTTGAAATCGGCTGTGGCGAGGGGGGCAACCTGCTGCCCTTTGCCGAGGCCGGCTGTCAGGTGACGGGAATCGACATCAGTGAGGGGCGGATAGAGCAGGCCCGCCAGTATTTCACGGCGCATCATGTGAGCGGCTCATTTCTGAGCCAGGACTTCCTTGAGGCCGTGCCGCCGAAGAGCGAGGCGGAACGCTATGACCTTGTGCTGATGCACGACGTGATAGAGCACATCGAACCGCCCTTCAAGGAGCGGTTCTTAGCCCACATCAAGCCGTTCCTGAAGCAGGGTGGCCACGTGTTCATCGGCTTTCCGGCCTGGCAGATGCCCTTCGGGGGCCATCAGCAGATCAGCAGGGGGCTGGCCTCGAAGTTGCCCTATATCCATCTGCTGCCGAATCCTGTCTACCTGTCGATGATAAGGATGAGCGGCAACAGCAAGGAGCGTGTGGAGGAACTCCGGAGCGTCAAGCGCGCCCGCATGCCGATAGAGCGCTTTGAGCGACTGGCTCACGCGGCAGGTTTCAGAATTGCCAAGCGTACACTCTGGCTGATCAATCCCCACTATAAGCAGAAGTTCAACCTGCGCCCCCGACTGTTATGGCATTGGGCAGCAAGTCTGCCTTACGTCCGTAACTTCTATACGACATCCGCTTTCTACTTGTTGGAGGACGCTGAGGAGTAAGCCGCACGGGTCGTAGGGATAGGCGCTTGAGGACTTCCACCAGCAGACTCCCCTCCTCCTGGGAGGAGGGGTCAGGGGTGGAGGAGATAAAAACGGTCACAACCTATTTTTTTAATCGGTCGAACCTTATTGATTCACCCCACCCCTAACCCCTCCCCTTATAGGGGCGGGGAGTATTGCGGAAAGACCCCTCCCCTTATAGGGGCGGGGAGTATTGCGGAAAGATTCCTCCCCTTATAGGGGCGGGGAGTATTGCGGAAAGACCCCTCTGGTATCTGAAAATAAGCGGCTACTATTTTTCAATATTTGCCTCCTGTTGACAGAGATCAGGCTCCTGAAGGCAGACGATAACATACTGCTGCTATATATAGTTGCTATATGTACTTTTTGGATGTCCCCCGTGCCCCCCATGACCCGACACTGGGGGTCACGGGGGCCGCAGTTATTCCTGATAGGCTGTTATATTGCGCACGCGTCACACACAAGAAGACAGGGGGCTGCCTGCCACTCGGAAGACTTCGTCGATAGAGTGGGCGAAGGGTCCCGTATGCTCCAGTTTCAGGGTACACATGGCAGCGGCGAAGCGTCCGCTTTCGGCATAGTCCATGCCGCGCGCACGGCAGTAGAGGTAGCCGGCACTGTAGGTGTCGCCGCAGCCCGTGGCATCCACCAGTTGGCGCGGGGGGAAGGCGGGGGTCTCATAGAAGCGTCCGTCGGCGAAGATCACGCTTCCGCCACCGCCCAGTGTGACGATGACCTCGCGCACACCCCAGTCGTGAATCTGCTCGGCCGCCGTATAGGGCACGGAGAGACCTGTCAGTGTCTGGCACTCCCACTCGTTGACCTTCAGGATGGCCGTATGCTTCAGTAGGCGCATCTTGTCGGCCCATTCGCATGAGACGACGGCTCCCTCTGAAGCCCCTTCAGTGGGGATGGACGGGGAGGCCACCCTCCTCAAATAGCCTTGCACGTCGATACTTACATGACCCTTGGTGGCCAGATACTCCACGACCTCCGGGGCGAAGTCGTCAGCAAGCAGAGTGCCTAAGTGGAACACCTCTGCCTCCGTATCTTTCAGTTGGTCAATCGTGAAGGGAGCCGACTTGGCCAGCACGCGCTGCGTGCGGTTGTCCATATTCTCGCCGTACTTGTTCTCGAAGAACACGTTCTCCGGGCTTTCATAGGCCGTGACGCTGATGCCGGCCTGTCGCAGCCGCTCCACCTCAGGCATCAACTCCTGGCTCACCGAGGTGATCAGGCGGAAACTGACGTCGCGGGGCAAAGCCTGGAGAGCCCAGGCGACATAATAGGCGGTGCCGCCGGCGCTGTAGGCTTCATGGCGGGGGGTGACGATACGGTCGCGGGTGATGTGCCCGATGCAGCAGATTTTATCCATAATTCGGTGTTTTATCTTGTTTTTGTCGGCAAAGGTACGGAATTAAATCGAAAAAGTTTTGTTTATTTCGGATTTTTCTCTATCTTTGCAGCGCAAAACAATCGTATTACTTACGCGTGATGACAAAGAGAACATTTTTTTGGGCATTTCTGACATTATTTGTCTCGACTCTTTCTGCCCAGACGATATATGATGTGACTACATTTGGTGCCAAAGGTGACGGGGTGACGGACGATGCCGCTCCCATTCAGCAGGCCATCGACCGTTGCAGCAGTGAAGGTGGCGGGCGAGTGCTGTTGCCGCGCAACCATACGTTTATGGCCGGTCCGGTGGAACTGAAGAGCAACGTGGAACTCCATCTGGAGGCGACAGCCACGCTGAAGGCCAATCCCGACGAAGGCATCTACCGCCTGAGCGCCTTCGGCGACAACCGGGGCGAGGGCATGCTCTGGCTCTGGGCAAAGGATGCCCAGAACATCAGCATCACCGGCCGTGGCACCATCCACGGCAACGGCATCGCCTTCATGGGCAAGGAACTGGATGACTCCTATGAGTTGAAGCCGCTGAAAGACCCGGCCTTCGACCCCCGTCCCCACGTGCTGACGCTGACGAACGTCGAGGGCGTGACCATCCGCGACGTGACCATCCGCGAGGGTGCCTACTGGACGGTGCATCTCATCGGCTGCGACGAGGCCGTCATCGACGGCATCCAACTGCTCAACAACCTGAAGATACGCAATGGCGACGGCATCGACCTGGACCACTCGAAGAACGTACGTATCTCCAACTGTCACATCACATCGGGCGACGACTGCATCTGTCTGAAGAACCGCCGCGAGTTCGAGCAGTATGGCTCGTGCCATGACATCGTGGTGACCAACTGCGTGATGTCCTCCCGCTCGTGCGCCATCAAGATTGGCTCGGAAAACATGGACAGCATCTACAACGTGCTCTTCGACAACTGCATCATCACCGCTTCCAACCGTGGACTGGGCATCCAGAACCGCGACGAGGGCACGGTGACCGACGTCACCTTCAGCAATATCCAGATGGACTGTCGCCTGTGGAGCGATGTGTGGTGGGGCAAGGCCGAACCCATCTACGTGACCAGCTATCCCAGAGCCAACGGCAACCACAAGGATGCCAACTGGCGATTCCCCAAGGGGCAGATAGAGGGCCGCTGTGGCGAGGTGAGCCGCATCTACTTCAACCATATCACCGCCACCAGCCCTAACGGCTGCTTCATCGGCGGCGATGTGCCGGGCAAGGTGAATGACATCTTCTTCAACAATGTGCGTATCAACCTCACAAGGGGTCAGGCCCCCTGTGTGATAGACAAGCGCCCCTGCCGGGGTGAGGGCTTCATCAGCGTCGATGCTTCGGAACTGTTGAAAGGCAAAGTGCCCTTGGTAACGGAGAACTTTGAGATAATTGATAATTAATATTTTAATACTAACTAATAATAATTGATTTATGCAAAAGATTCTAAATCTGAAACAGAGAGCCCGGAAGGCGATGCTCTTCGCGCTCTTTTTGTTGTGCAGTACGGTCGTGATGGCACAGAGCCGCGTGTCGGGAACCGTGCTGGACGCCAACGGTGAACCGCTCATCGGCGTGAGCGTGCTGGAGGCAGGCACCAACAACGGTGCAGTGACCGACATCAACGGCAAGTTCTCACTCAGCGTCAAGTCGGGTGCCAGACTCGCCATCTCATACGTGGGCTATACGGCACAGACCGTGGTGGCCCGCGATGGTATCACCGTGACACTGCAGGAAGACAACAAACTGCTGAACGAGGTGGTGGTGGTCGGCTACGGCACGATGCGCCGCAAGGACGTCACCTCATCGATTACGACCGTGAAGTCGGATGACCTCAACAAGGGTGTGTTTGCCGACCCCGCCTCGATGCTGCAGGGTAAGGTGGCCGGTCTGACCGTCACCACCTCGGGTGACCCCACGGGCACGCCGAGCATCACGCTCCGTGGTGCCTCCTCACTCCGTGAGGGTGCTGCCATGCAGCCTTACTACGTCATCGACGGTATCCCCGGCGTGGACATCTCGATGGTGGCCCCCGACGACATCGAGTCGATCGACGTGCTGCGCGACGCCTCGGCCACGGCCATCTACGGCTCGAAGGCCGCCAACGGTGTGATTATCATCACCACCAAGAGCGGACAGGAGGGCAAGACCAACGTGACCTATAGCGGCTACGTGGCATTCGACAAGGTGCTTGGCACACTCGACATGGCATCAGCCAGCCAGTTGCGCTCCTCGGGCCTCGTCGGTGCTGAGCAGGACGGCGGCGGCGACACCAACTGGCAGGACGAAGTGCTGCGCACGGGCGTCAGCCACAACCACAACGTAAGCATCTCCGGCGGCAACCAGAAGACCAAGTACATGGGCTCCATCAACTTCATGAACCGCCAGGGTATCGTGCAGGGCACCGGCATGAACCGTGTGAACGCCCGCACGCTGCTCACCACCAAGATCCTGAAGGACCGCCTCGACATCTCCCTCGGCGTGAACGCCATGCAGGGCAAGTTCAAGGGCGTGCCCATGAGCCGCTCCACGGGTAACGACGCCGGCAAGAGCGTGCTCGACGCCATGAACTACTATTCGCCCACCAACCCCGTGTATGCAGCCGACGGCGGATGGTATGAGTCATATATCGGCTCGGCCAACTACAACCCCCTGTCGATGATCAATGAGGACAACAACCAGAACGAGTGGAAGCGCATCCAGTACATCGCCAAGGGCTCGCTGAAGATTATCGAGGGCCTGATGTGGCACGCCAACTACTCGTATGAGAGCAACCAGAATACCTACAGTTGGTATCAGACCCACCAGACACAGATGGACAAGGGCTACGACGGCCGCGCCCATCGCGACACCTATCAGCGCCACAACCAGACCTTCGAGACCTACGGCAACTACGACGTGACCATCGCCAAGAAGCACAAACTCGGCGTGATGGCCGGCTACTCCTGGGAGGAGCGCATGGACGGCGACGGCTTCGGCGTGACGGTGAACAACTTCTACAACGACGTGACCAACTTCTGGAACCTGCGCTATGCCAACAACATCAACGGCATCACCGACGTGACGGGCTCCTCGAAGTCGGAAATCCGCAACATCTCTTTCTACGGCCGCGTGAACTACTCGTTCAACAGCCGCTATATGCTGCAGGCCACCATCCGCCGCGACGGCTCGTCGGTGTTCGGCAAGGACAACCGCTGGGGCACCTTCCCCTCCGTCTCCGCAGCCTGGAACATCACCGAGGAGGCATTCATGCAGAACCAGAAGGTGTTCGACCAACTGAAACTGCGCGTGGGCTACGGCGTGAGCGGTAACGCCATGGGCTTCGGCGCCTACGACGCCATCGCCACCTACGGCCTGAACACCAACTCGTTTGAGTATATTCTGGCCGACGGCACGAAGTACACCATGTACGGCATCCAAGCCCAGAACAACCCCAACCCCGACCTGAAGTGGGAGCGCACGGCCATGCTCAACATCGGACTCGACTTCGCATTCCTCGGCGGGCGCATCAACGGTAGCATCGAGTACTACAACAAGAAGACCAGCGACCTCATCTGGAGTTACGCCGTCTCCACCAGCGTCTATCCCCTGAACTGGATCCGCGCCAACGTGGGCGACATCAGCAACAGCGGTATCGAGTTCTCCATCAACGCCGTGCCCGTGAAGACGAAGGACTTCCAGTGGCAGACCACCCTCAACCTGTCGCACAACAAGAACACCGTCGACAAACTGTCGAACGCCACCTACAGCGTGGACTACGTGGACCAGGGTAACCCCAACATCGGCGGTATCTCGTCGAATGCCGACACGCAGCGCATCATGGAGGGCGAGCCTCTCGGCACCTTCTGGACCTACCAGCACGCCGGCTATGACACCAACGGCAACAGCGTGTTCTACGTACACGACCTCGACAAGCACAAGGATGCCGAAGGCAACGTGCAGGCCGACACCTACCAGGACGCCAACGGCAACTGGGTGACCTCGAATCCCGGCTACGACGACAAGGCCAACTGCGGCAACGCACAGCCCAAACTCGTCTACGGATGGAACAACACGCTGACCCTCAAGAACTGGAGCCTCACCGCCTTCTTCCAGGGCGTGCTGGGCAACAAGATCCTCAATGCCACCAAGGCACACTACAGTTTCCAGGGACACCTGGCCGGCGGCAAGAACGTGCTGGCAGAGGTGGTCAACGACGCGAAGTGGAAGGCCGACGCCAACGCCCACATCCCCGGCGACAACTATCTGGAGAGCGGCAGTTACCTGCGCCTGTCATCACTGACACTGGGCTACACCTTCAAGAAACTCGGCGGCCTGGCTCAGAACCTGCAACTCTATGCTACGTGCAACAACCTGTTCACCATTACAGGCTACAGCGGCATCGACCCGGAAGTCAACCTCGGCGGCCTGACACCCGGTATCGACTATCGTGAGACCTTCTATCCCCACACCCGCTCGTTTATCCTCGGTGCAAAGATTAACTTCTAAAAACAACTGTCAGATATGAAAACAAATATAAAACTATTTCTCGCAGCCGGCCTGGTGGCAATGACAACCGGCTGTACCAACCTGGATGTGACACCAGAAGCACAGTGGACGGAATATCCCACAGGCGATGCTGCCATTGAGGCCCAGATGGCCGATGTCTACTTCCACCTGCGCGGCACACTCGGCCGCCGCTACATGGAGGCACAGGCCCTGTCGTCAGACGAGTGGGTGGGCATCAGTTTCGACGGCGACTATGCCGACGGCGGTATCTACGCCCAGTGCTCGCTCCACAACTTCGACCCCTCCAGCGCCAGCACCGGCTGGTATGACGACGTGACTGCAGGCATCACCAAGGCCAACCGCGTCATCCTCAACATGGGCGGCGACGAGGCCGACCCCGTCTCCATCGCCCCGGCCCGCTTCATGCGCGCCTACTACAGCTGGATCATCATGGACAGTTTCGGCGACGCACCCATCCTCGACCATCTGGCCAAGGACGGAGAGCAGATCGACCGTTCGCCGCGTGCCGACGTGGCACGCTGGATAGAGAGCGAACTGAAGGACATCATACCCCTGCTGACTACGACCGTCGGCATCAGCACCTACGGCAAGCCGACGCGCTATGCTGCCGAGGCACTGCTCGTGAAACTCTACATCAACTGGCCCGTCTACACCGCCAGCAGCGTGACGGCCTACGACGCCGCAGCCTACAGCAACGAGAAACTCGCCGACGTCGTCACACTCTGCGACGACATCATCCAGAGCGGCAAGTTCAGCCTCTCAGAGGGTGCCAGCGGCTACCGCTCGAAGTTCTGGCCCAACAACGGCTACCAGATCAAGGACTTCATTTATGCCATGCCTTTTGATGCCATCACGGCCCAGGGCTTCCAGTACTGCCGCCCGCGCATCTGGCGCCAGGGACGTAACGACGGTAACGGCGGTCCCGGCTACTTCGGCTCAGATATCGGCAACTCTACCGGTGGTAACTTCTCTATCTGTCCCGAGTTCGCAGACAAGTTGATGGCCCTGGAGACCGACGATCGTCAGGAGAACATCCTCGCCGGACAGATCTATATGTTTGATGCCACATCGTATGCCAAGACCACGACACCTTATAAATATAAGGGACAGGAGATAGCACTCGACAAGACCATCCGGCTGAAGTACACCGACGCCAACAACGAGGCCCACTACATCGAGTATGAGGATGGCATCAAGAACCCCAGCCTCTATCCCGCCGACTGCGCCATGCTCAACACGGGCAAGGACGTGAAGGGCTGGAGCCAGGGCTACAAGTCGGTGAAGTACTTCGTCATCCGCGAGGACTTCATCAACGGCCGTAACCAGTCAAACGACCTGCCCATCTTCCGCTATGCCGACATCCTGCTGACCAAGGCTGAGGCCATCGCGCGCGGTGCCAGTGCCACCAACAGCCAGACGGCCCAGAGCCTGATGAACGAGATCCGCGCATACGCCAACGCGCCGCAGATAGCAGGCACGCCCTCGCTGGAGAACATCTACGACGAGCGCGGACGCGAACTGTTCGACGAGAACTGGCGCCGCAACGACATGATCCGCTTCGGCCACTTCGAGGATGAGTACGGCTTTCACCGCAAGGGATTCCCAACGGCCCGCTTCGACAAGGAGTGCCGCGTGTTCCCCATCCCGCAGGCCACGCTCAACACCAATACCAACTGGAAGCAGAACGCAGGGTATTGATTAAGTGAAAAGTGGAGAGTGAAGAGTGAAGAATTTGCTCTTCACTCTTCATTTTACTCGTATTCCGTCGGGTCTGGGATGCCGGCTTCGGCGAGGGCCTCGCGGCGCTCCACGCAGGTGCCGCATCTGCCACAGTGCTTCTCGCCACCGCGATAGCACGACCAAGTCTCGCTGTAGTCAATGCCCAGAGTCTTTCCGCGTGCCGCTATCTGGCCCTTTGTCATGTTGCAGTAGGGCGACAGCAGGCGCACGCCGTTGAAGGTGCCGGCATGGGTGGCGGCATCGAATGCCTCTACGAACTCAGGGCGGCAGTCGGGGTAGATGGTGTGGTCGCCCCCGTGGTTGGCCATCATCACGTACTGCAGGTCGCGGCTCTCAGCCATGCCTGCGGCGATGGCGAGCATGATGCCGTTGCGGAAGGGCACCACCGTCGACTTCATATTGTCGTCGGCATAGTGGCCTTCGGGGATGGCTTCGTCGCCTGAGAGCAGCGAACTGCGGAAGTAGCGGCTCATGAAATCAAGGGGAATCACCAGGTGCTCGATGCCCAGCCGCTGACAGTGCAGGCGGGCAAAGGGAATCTCCCTGGCATTGTGGTTGCTGCCATAGTCGAACGAGATGGCCAGGGCGATACGCTCCTGGTAGTCATACAACAGTGTGGTGGAGTCCATGCCTCCGCTTAGAATCAATATACAGTCTTTCATCTTTTACTCTTTTTTGGCTGCAAAGGTACGACTTTTTCGTAAGAACACTGCACAAGTGCTGCCTATTTTTTCCTGTTACACAAACTATCAGTCAAAGAATTATCGTTTTGATGAGCAAACTTAGCACCCTATATGCTGTTTGTACTCGCGCACGCGAGGGATACTCCCCTCCTCCTCTTGTGAGGAAGGCTTCCACCAGCAGGCTCCCCTCCTCCTGGGAGGAGGGGTTAGGGGTGGAGGAGAAAGATACGGTCATAATCTATTTTTTAATCGGTCGAACCTTATTGATTCACCCCACCCCCAACCCCTCCCCTCATAGGGGCGGGGATTCGTAATGGAAGTGCCCCTCCTCCTGGGAGCCATCAACAGCTCCCCTCCTCCTGGGAGGAGGGGTTAGGGGTGGAGGAGAAAGATACGGTCATA
>CAMVJQ010000055.1 GCA_947167845.1 uncultured Prevotella sp.
CTTGGTGTCGGCCACGGCGGGCTGGTCTCCGGCGGCTGCCGCAGGCACCTTGTCGTAACTGCTGCCATCGGCATTGAGGGTATAGGTGGGAGTGCCTGCCTTGAAGGCCTGGTTCAGATAACTCGGCCAGAAGGAGAGTCCCCTCTCTGTGACCTTTCCGCTCTTGCACTCATCATCGCTCACGCCAATCGTTACGCCTGGCTTCGAGGCGAAGGTGATCACCTGAGGATCCAGCTTGTCGATATCATTAAGAGGTATCTCCGGAACAAACTTACCGCTAAGGTCGAACTCATAGTAGGTAGCGCCGGGGAAGCCGATGATGTAAGGCGTGGCAGCGGCCGAATAGCCATAACCCGCATAGGTGTGACTACCGCTGTAATACTCCTGATAGATATCCCGGTTGGTGTCCATCCGGCTGCTCTTCGAGTAGTAGTAATCCCAAAGGAAGGTGTTATTATACGCCTTGTCATCACCACCGCTGATAGCATCGGGATAACGGAAGTTGGCTTTATAGACATTATTCTCCACAGTACCGCCAGAAGCCAGTTGCCTCAGCCAGTACTCATGACCGATCTTCGTGCCAGTACCGTTCTTGCTCACCTCACTGCCGCCATAGAAGTGAGTGATCTCACCCTTCGTCTGAGTCGTCACGAGTTCGGCGGAGAACGGCAGACTGATGCCCTCCCAGCCCTTCGTGAGGTCAACGTAGTTGCCGGGCATGCGCTGATACCAAGCGCGGTGGCTGTTGTCGAAGGTGTAACGGATAGGCGCATTGAAGTCCTGCTTGTCGACGAGCAGATGGTCGTTGGTGGCCGTCAGGGTGCTCTGCACCAGGTGGCCGAAGACGGAATCCGTAGGAGCGGGTGCCACACGACGATAGTCATCGTCTTCGTCATAGTAGTCGCTATAGGCAGGCTCAGTGAAGTAGTTCGTCAGCACGCTATATGTCTTGCTGTTGGCATAACCCTCAGTAGCGGTCTCTGCCGGAGCGTATGCCAGCAGGTTCCTGGTCTCGTCGCGGTTGGCGATGCTGGCGATACCGTCGTCGTCGAGCAGGGGCTGATAGAACCAGTTGCCGTTGAGTCCTAACTCGTAACTGGTGTCGTTATGACCGTTGAAGTCGATGGCCGTCATATTCGGATAGGCCGTCTTCAGGTCGGTGTCGCCCACGAACTTCGGCTTGCTGTAGGCGACCAGGTTGACGGCGGGATTGAAGTGGGCCACACCCATCGTCTTGGAGCGATAGTAGGCCGGCGCACGATAGACGCGGTTGCCGGTGGCATCGGTCAGCACGCGGTTGTCGAAGCGGCTGATGTGCGACGGCACGTCCTGATGCTCACGTGTCTTATCATAGCCGTAAGTCAATGTCTGTCCGAAGAAGAGGTAGTCGTCGGGCCAGATAGGATAGAAGTGCTTCTCGCCATTTTCATCCGTATAGGCGCGCTCGTCCTCCGTCTCAGGTATCACACCGTCGGCATAGCGGAAGTCGCCGTCGGCATAGCGGTCCTCCACGTATGGTGCAGAGCACAGCATAGCACGGGAATTGTCGTAATTTCCATACCGGCCCGTGGTCAGACTCAACTTATTGTCGTCACCTATCTTATAATAAGGATAGGTATTCGTACCCGAGGTGACGGTCTTGTCGCTAAAGCGCTTGTAGAGGTAGAAGCCGTTCAGGTCGTAGGCCACCGTACCGTTGTAGAAGTTCTGAGCGGACATGCGTGTCGGGATGCCGTAGGTGCCGCTGTGGTTTTCGTAGGCCCTCATCTTCGCGGCATCGTTGGTGGCAGCAGTATTTGCCGCGTCGTCATCCTCCAGATAGTAACTGTTGACGATGCGGAGCGGACGGCTTTCGTCATCCCCAGTAGGATTGCCGAATATCGGCTTCGAAGTCTTAGCCTCCGTGCTGGAAGTGCTGATCCAGCAGTTCTCCACATAGCCCTCGCCCGTCTCGGCGATACCGGCTCCGGTGAACGAACCAGTGACGCCGAGGTTATAGACATTGCCACAGAGGTGGTTGAAGAGCGAGTGGTCGAGGCCGCTGATATAGTAGCCGTCGCCATGCAGCGTCCCGCTGAAGCACTCATTCGCGCCGTTGGCTATCGGTGTCCATTCCGAACCCGTATGGTCTTGGTTGCTGTGCATGATGATGTCCAGATACTTTCCGCCGCGCATCGGCTTCTCGGTTTCTGTTGTCGAAGTTCTCTCAAGCGGGATATGGCCGTTGAGCCTGCTGCCGTCGTTGATGGCGACAGGATGATGATGTTCATCATACGTGGCTTCGCGATGCGTCAGGTCGATGAGGTCGCGGAACAGGTCGAGGCCGTTCTTGTCGCCCGTCTCGTCCTGGCTGTAGTCGTTGATGTAGATCTTCGGCTCACGGTCCACGTCCTTGTGGTCGATGTAGTAGTGGTTCTGCTTGTCGTCCATCACCTTCTTCAGGTCATGGTAGTTGGCCACGGTGAACTGCACGGGCTCCGAATAAGTCTTGCCCAGGTAGGTCTGCGCATAGTAGGCCACCCAGTAGCCGTTCTGGTACCAGTACATCGGTGTGGTGTTGTTGATGTAGGGCTTGCCACCCACATGGAGCGTGGCATTAGACTCGTTGTCGAAGATTTCCCATCCGGAACTGGAGATTTCGAAGGCACCGGGCTCCACTCTCGGCAGTTTCAGACCGACGGTCGTGCCGGGCAGCACCACTCCCGGAGGCGTGAGCGGTCCAATCTCGGGTGCTCCACTCTCGAAGTTGATGTGGATGTTCACGATATGTCGCTCGCTAATAGGAGTGATGTTATTACCACTCTCGTCGCTCTCCTGATACTCATACATATAGATGACGGTGATGATCTTCTCCTTCTGCAGGTCGAAGATGTCGGTCTCGCGGCTCACGTAGAGGGTGGTTGTCTCCTCCGGTGCCGAACCGTGGATGATGAATCCCTTCTGCAGGTTGACTAGTTTGTTATAGTTCGATTCATCAATAATGATGTTGGCAGGAACAGAATCCTTGTTGACATACTCTGTTTTGCCTTGCAGATTAGTCAGACTGGTAAATCCTTTTCCTTCACCCTTCTCGCCAATCGTATAAGGCTCGCGGCAGTAGTAGTAGTACAACTGGTCGTATTTCCCTGTCTCCGTATTCTTATGGGCATAGTACTCGGTGATGTTCACCTTACGGATTTTCCCCTTGTTGGATTCCGTCAGCGAGTTGTAGACCGTGGCATCTATCTGCTGGCCTACGGTATATGGCAGGTCGCCGTTGATGAAGGCCTCCTTCACCACATAGTAGGTGCCGGGATCGGTGACGATAATCGGCGACCAGTGGGCACGCTCGTTGGGGATATCCTCGAAAAGAGTACTCTTGATGCGATGGTCATACCCTGTACTGATTTCGACCTGCCTGTTTCCATCTGTATAAATCAGTTTATGCGTCTCATTGTTATAATACGTCCCTAACTCTTGTATCTGAGCGGCAGTTGGACTGAACTCCGCCTCGTAGTCGATGGGCTGCGTCTTCGAATAGAGGTTCGGGGTGAGCGGAGTGCATCCGGCATAGTGCGCAGTGGCATTATTCCCGTTTATCTGACTCTGGGTAGTACCAGACACATATCCGTCATACTGCGGCTTGAAGCCATATTCGCCTCCGAATGTCGGGTCGATGAGCAGGTCGAGGCCGTCGTAGTTGTAACGGAAGTTCTCACGGTCCGTCTCCGACAGCGAGCACCAGGCATCGAGTGCGAGGTAGGCCTTGCCGGTCTCATAGTAGCGGCCACCGTATGCACCGTCTTGGGTGATGTAGTAGGCATTGGAGAGATAATTGTTGAGGTACGTTGCCACGTCGGCATCCGTCCAGCCGCTGTTCTCGTTCTTCAGCCTCGTCTTCAGAGCCGCCAACTTATCTGTTGAGAGCAAGTCGCCGGCATAGACATATTCTGTCTCGGAGAGTTGCAGCGTGCTGGTGCAGAGCGTAGCCTCCGACTTCGGCATCGCAGCCCATACTGCGGGGGTATAGTCGCTCTCGAAGACTGGCGTACCCTCATAGAGGTGCTGGTCGGTGCCGGACGCGTTCGTCCCCGTCCACTCTTCGGTGATCACGTATGCACGTTCGGCAGTAGCCTGGTCAGCCAGTTGCCTAATACGCTCAGCACCGATACTCTGGTAAGCATTATAGACACCGGCACTGATGATCTCACCCTTCTCGTAGTTACGCTGGCCATAGACGCCAGGGGTGACGGCTTTGTAGGTGGGGCCTTCGGTATAAGCGGCCTTTCCCTCGTCAGTCAGGGCGGCATATTCCTCCGTATTTTTATGAGTCGAAGGACTGGTGGTCTGCGTGTAGTAGTTGTTCCAGACACTCGGATTGTTGACATCGTAGGTCAGTACGAATCCGGCATCGTGGCCGATCTTGTTGGCCACACGGAACACGTAGTCGAAGGGCACATCCTTCTGCTGCTCCACATGATAGACAGACTTCACGGACTCTCCATCAATCTCCTTCAATGGAGCAGAGGTCTTCATCTCAATAATGTCATCTGGCAAGAATACTGAGCCCTCAGGATAAGTCTTGCCGTTCAACTGGCACTCGGCGATGGTGGTATAGACATTAGGCACGAAGTGGGCCTGGTCTTTGTCGCTGAGTGTCGAATAGGTCCAGTAGTCGATAGGATCACCGGCGCGGTAAGTGATGTCACCCACGATGACCGTACCCTCCGTGCCGAGCGGCTTGCCATCATCGCCTTTGTAGGCATAGAGGTTTGGCTGCACGTCGCGCAGCGTCATCCTGCCGTGAGAGGCTGCCGCAATGGTCAACGGAATGTTGACGGTCTCGGCGTAGGCATTGGCAGAGCCAGTGTAGGCAGAGATATACTGGTCGTAGACGTAGATAAGACCCTTGATGTACCAGTAGTGCGCCTCGGAATAAGGTGACTGTGACGCTTTATACGCATTGGCATTGGGGTAGCAGTCGTCGATAATCTGCTTCGTGTTGTGAACAAAGTTGCCCGAGGTCTCGAATTCCTTCAAATTGCTTTCTGGTGTCTCCGTATAGGTGAAGCGCTTGTAGGTGCGGGCCTTGAGGTTGTAAGGCGAGAGGTTCACCTTGCTCCAGTCACGGTGCCAGGTCTTCACACCATGCTGGTTGCGGGCATAGACATAGCCGCCGCCCAGACCTGTCTTCACGTCGATAAGGTCGAGTTCGACGACACCTGTAATCAGCCCCCACTCCCTCTTGTCAGACTTTTCGCTCTCCTCGCGGATCAGTTCCAGATAGACGCCCGAAGCCAGACACACCTTGTTGGGGCTGGTGGCATTGTTGCGGTTAGCCTTGCCGGCATGTGCCACCTTCCAGTCGTAGTAGGTCGTATGACCGTCGGCAGCATTATTCGAATTAGCGTTGTTGGTGGTACGTATAGATGAGTATTCAGAGTCATATTGAGAGACATCCTCATGGGTGAAGAACACATCGCTAGTGAGATTGCCCAGGTAGTTCACCACGCTGTAGATGCCGAAGTAGTTGCCGTGCTTATACTCAGGATTATCCACCTGGGTGGAGCCTACCGTAATCTTTTGGGGGTCGCCGGCCTCCGATATGCGCTGATTGAGCGACAGTTCTCCCACACGGTTCAGGGTATAGCGGGTGTAGTCGGCCTTCTCCGGCACACGGTCGCGTGCTCCCTGCAGCACGATGCGGCTGCCCCACACGGCTGCCATGTCACAACGCTGGATGGTGTTCAGCAGTCGTCCGGCATAGATGGAGCAGAAGCCCATCTCCGTGAAATAAGTAGGATTGGGCGTACCGTCTTCAGAAATGTAGTTCTTATAGGCTGCGGGATAGTCCGAATTTTTGTAGTTGTCAAAGTCAAAGGCTTCCTTGATCTCATCCAAGGTCATGCGCTTGTTGGCCGCAAGGGTACCACTCTTGGTGCCCGTTATCTCCTGACGGGTCTTATAGTTGAGCACGAAATAGGCGCGCTCGCGGTCGCTCATTGCCTCATAGTCAGATTTGGAGATTTCCGCCTCCATGGTGTAGTAATCGGTGCCATAGTTGTCGATGTGTATCTCGCGCCAGCCATCCACCATGGTGAGGTTTCCGTCGCCGTAGATACCGCCCGTGTGCTCGGTGCCGATGGTGATGAGGTCGCGGTGATAGACATCGCGCAGGGCAGCCGTCACATTGCCGAAGACGGTACCGGTGTTGACATACATCTGGTCACTACCCACCGAGACATTTCCGCCGGCAAAGACAGCATTGTGGATGGTGACACCGGTCTCCCAGTCAATCTGCGCCCAGCGCCCCTCTTCATTCTTGCTCTTCAGTTGGTTCAGGGCCTCCAACGGCACATATTCGCCTTCGGAGTAGGTGGTGCCGCCAATGGTGATGCTACAACCTTCCTTTACGAGACAATAGGGTTCCACCACGACATTACAGTCGAGACTGAGTTCTCTGCCAGAGCCACTTTCTGTCCATGTTTTATAATAATAACCGCCACCGTCGGTAGGCAGTCCGTTGGTCATCTCGCTCAGGGCCTGCGTCTTGCGCACGCCATGCTTCGTTCCCGTAGCACTATAGACGAATCCCTGGTTGCCACCACCGAAGACGTTGCCCACTTCGAGTCCTTGGGCCACATCGGCATGGGTGCCGATCTCGCCGCCACGGATGCGTACGTCGGTGGAGCCGAAGACATAGCCCTTGGAACTGAGGTCGAGACTCTCTCTCACCTCTTTGGACATAAACATCGTGCCGTCGCCGTTCCAGTTGTCGAAGCCACGACCGCCGCCGAAGACATTCCGCATCACATGACCGCCATAGAGCGTGACATGCGCCTCGCCGCCCTTGTAGATTTTGGCCGGCCCATTAATGAAGGCACCGGTCGTTGAAGCCGACTCCAATGTCGATCCACGCCCTATCGGTCCCAATTCGCCACCGCCATAGAGACAGCCACGCACCTGACCGCCCCACATAGTGATGTCGGAGGCATCGGTATAACTGTTGACCACATATCCGCCACCGAAGACATTACCGCCCTGGTCGAGGTCGTTGTCGCCAGGCTCTTTGTCGTCAAGTTCCGCTATATATTCGCCGTTCACATAGCGATAGCCGATGTGGCCGTTGTTGACAGTGACGTAAGCCTTGCCATAGACTGAGCCACCCTCGCCGCCACCATAGACATTACGAGTAACGGCCGGTGCACCAGTCAGGAAGCCATCGTCGTCTCTGACACCTATGACCACATGGGTCTCGCCATCGCTGTCGCCTGACGTAGAGGCAGAGATAGTCCCCTCATGGTGACCCACATGGCCTTCCCAGCCGCCACCATAGACATTACGCACCGTGCCGCCCTTCACATAGACATTGGCACTGGCCGTAAAGCCCTTCGGATTGCTTTCGCTATTATATGCTCTGACACCGAACACGTCAGAGACGCTGCCCGAAGTGCCCGCTGCATAGACATCCTTTGCGACAGTACCTCCAAGCACAGCCACGTAGGTGCTGCCATAGATACCGCCAGACAGAGGCTGCTTGCTGTCGCCTAATCCGCCGCCATAGACATAGCCGCCGACGGTGGCACCCTCGTTGATGATGACGTTGGTGTTGTACAGGTATTGCCGTTTGGCTTTTTCTGTATCTGAATAGTTCTTATAGTCACGGTCATCCATCTCTGCCGTTCTGACAAATGCAGCATTCGTGAGATTGGTGTTTTGATTATCTACATAGTTACTGTAGTCGTTGTCAGGGATATAATAGTCACCAATAGTCCAAGCGGTCTTCCAGACTTTCTGCCATTCAGTTTGATATTCACTTTTAAGCTCACTTTTGCCAACTACTCCAGTCCATCTGTCAGCATTCTTCCATTCTGTCTCATCTTCAGTCAGCAACTTGTCAGCCGGTTTCGGAGCATAGGCTTTCATGTAGGCCTCCACGCTCTCTGCATTGAGCACATTGCCCATCTCGCTGCCACCATAGGCTTCATAGACATTAGCCCCCGACTCGAGGTTCACCTCGGTATATTCCGCCCAGGTTTCCAAGCCCTTGCCGGCACCATAGACTATGCCATTATAGCCATTCTCCTTGAGGACGGGCACGGAAATATTCACTGTGGCGTAGATGGTGCGGCGCACGTGGTTGTTGCCACCATAGATGCCGCCGTTCACACGAGCATTGCCGCTGCGGTAGTTCACGTTCGCTTCATAGACATCGCATGGCGGAAGGATATGATTGCCGTAGGCACCACCGAAGATGTTGTTGATCTTGATGGTAGAACCCGACGGCACATTCACCATGGTGCGACGGGTGACGCCCTCGTCGAGGCTGCCACCGTAAGCGGCGCTAATTCTCCCTCGCATCAGGTCGATGACGGCAGAGGCCTCAATGGGGTCGAAGGCCTCTTTCGCTGGGGTGGTCTCAGTGGCCGCTTCGGCTTTCTGGAAGGTCTCCGCAGCCGTATAGCGCATGCCGAGTCCGTCGTAAGCACCGGCACCGAAGACTTCTGTCGTTTTGAACGTCTCGACATTCTCGGGGATGTCAATCAGCACATAGCTGTGATCCTGCGACTTGTCGCCGTCACGGTCGTCGGCATAACCCTCGCCGGCACCGAACAATTTGGCTACTTCACTTTGGGCGTTGGCAACAGGGCGGAAATTGACGAACGCGTTGTGCAGATAGGGCTTTCCTGTGTTGGCGATGCGTGAACTATATTTCGTGTCCGAATAGTCATAGTTTCCGTAGCAGCCGCCAAGGATATTTTTCACCCGGCCCTGGGTGTATTCCATGTACGTCGTGGCCTTGGGCTTGTTCTCACCATGCACCATACTCTTGACCTCATCACGGATGCGACCCGTGAAATCGGCATAACCCTTAATGGATCCGCCTAAGTCGTTGCCGCCATAGATGTGGTCACGAATCCAGGGGAAGCCGTTCACGGTAGTGCCACTCTTGTCAGTCCACTGACCCACGTAGGTCTCGGTGTGTCCCAGTATGTCGGCATTGCAGGAGCCGGCGAAGGAGTTGAAGATGCGGCCATTGCCCAGGTTGATGTGCGTGTCGCCGCAGACAAGACCTTCGAAACCGCCGCCATAGATAAACTCCGCCTCCGCCATCTCGTGCGTTGCGTTCGGGTCGTCAGCATGGCGCGAATGACCTGCCAGCGTACCGTGGAGGTTGATGGTGGTGCTATACTGAGCGTCATAGGCATTCTCCGTATCATATACCAGTTCATGATTTGCGTTGCGGGTGCCCTTGCCGATGGCTCCTTCCTCACTGCCACCGAAAATCTGGAAGGCATAGCCTTCTTTCACGTTGATGGTGGTCGAGCCCCAAATTTCGGTGCCCTTACCTTTGCCGCCACCGAACACATTCAGGGCGGAACCTAACACGTCCATTCCCTGCTCGTCGAGTATGACACCACTGCGACGCTTGGTGATGGTGTAACCCGTGTTGTCATACAGGATGGCCTCGCCTATCTCGTCCTCTTTCACACTGTCAAACACGCCGTGGTCTGCCTCGCCTTCAGCCAGGACGCTCTTTCCACGCTCTACAATCGAACTGTTGATATTGATGATAACGTTACCATTTATGTGACCGCTGGTATAGCAACCGCCGTAGATGTTGCCTCCCTTGAAGCGACGGTTCTTGTCATCGTCAGAGGCTTTCCCCGTTGCGGCATTAGCGGCGAGCGTACTCTTAGTATCACCTATCCAAGTGTTCCACTCCAACTGCCGGTTTCCATTGCCGTCCAAATCATATTCCTCCTTATCGTTCACGATCTTCATCTTCCAGCGCTTCGGCATGATTCTCAGACCCGAGAGGTTGAGTTCCAACTTGTCGCCGTTACTGTCAGCACTACCGAGCAGGCCACCGTCGTATTCAGCGTTGTACGATGTGGGGGGCACATAAGCGCTGTTGCAGCCACCCACCAACTTATCATAGATAATGACCTTATGGTTGAAATTGATCGCTTCCTTGCCATCCCTTTTCATGCTGCCCACGTTGCCACCGCAGTAGAGGGAGCCTATATAGGTTGAGTAGGCCTCATAATCGGCGGGGTCGTAATTCTTTGTGTTGTCGAACACCACGCTGGGCACGAGGCTCATGGCGCAGCCATCCATGTATTTGGCAAAGACGGCGGGATCTGTAAGTCCGGTACCGTCTGTGGTAATCTTCAATGAACTGAAATCCACACTTGCCTTTTGGTCGTTGGTCACCTGTCCGGCATACTTCGCAAGCACGCCGTTGGCAGAGGCATCAATCATGCCCTCACCGTTGTTGCCCAGGAACACCTGGTCGGCTATGACATGCGACCCGATCTTCAGTTCCGCCTTGGGGTTGACGACACCCTCCTTGGGCTTCAGCGTGGCACTGTTGCCACCCACGAAGATGCTGCCGCCGATGATGGTGGGGTGAGCGGCATCGGTGCCCGCCACACGGATGGACACCTGCTCAGCGTTGGGCCGGATGAGGTTGAGGGCCTCTACCGACTTCAGTTTGTCTGCTATGCCTGTCAATCCGGCGTTACTGAGAATCTCTGTGGGGTTATAGTAGAAATCGCCCCAGATAATGTCGTCTTTCAGGGCCGCATTGTCGGTATAGGCATAGGAGCCGTTGCCGCCACCGTAGATGTCACCCCGGATGCTGGTATAGACACCCACGGCATTGCCGAAATACACCTTTCCGGAAATATCGTTGCCGCCATACACGTTTGTGATTTTACCGCTGCGCACAAGCACGCGGGCTGCCAGGTTTTGGGGGAAATTATAGCCGGTGATATTAGGCACTGTCGACACAGGTGTCGAGCCGGTGGCGTCGGTGGTGGGATACACGTCGGACTTGCGGCATCCGCCATACATATTCTCTACTATGATATCCGAAGTCTCTATCGTGCCGTCGGACTTCTTCTTGCCGATCTCGAGCAACAGGCCGTCGCTGCTCGTCATACGGCCCTCGTTGCCGCCGCTGTAGAGGTTGACGATGCTGCCCTGCTTCAGATGCCAGGTGGGGCGTATGTGCATGTCGGCCTTGTTGTTGCCGCCGAAGACGCGGAGGAAGTGGAACTTGTCAGTATAGGTGGAGAGGTTGATGCCCATGGCCATCAGGCGCTCGTCGTTAGGATTGTTAATATCGCTGCTGACACCAGAAATGGGGGTCACGCCGTCGGGGTGGTCGTCATCCTTGAAGTTGAAATAGATGCCGTTTGATTCCGTGGTCACCTCGCTGCTGTTGTCGATGCAGATGTCGGTGGCAGAGGTCACAGTGGCATTGTTGCCGCCGCCATAGACGTAGCCGAAGGTGCCGCCGCGCAGTTCCAGATAGGTCTTGGAGAGTTCGGGCGAGGAGAATTGATTTTGGCTTTCCGCAACTATATTATTATCTTTATCCTTTGCTATATAGGTTGTTGTGCTGACAGCCTCAGTTCCCTCACCTGTGGTGGTAGTCTGTTGTTCGTACTGATAGTCGCCATTTCCACCGCCGAAGAGTTGGCCGATGAAGATGCCGTAGGGCTGAGTTCCTTCTCCCGAGCCCGTTGTTCTTTCGGGCGTGGTGAGCACGAAGGCGTTGTATTGCTTCGTGTTCTTGCCGGCATTCTCTTCACCTGCGGCAGGAGTGATGCCATTGGCTGCTGCCTCTGTCAGTTCCGTCGGGATAGCATCTGTGGTTTGAATTTGCTCACCAATCTTTCCCGAAATATCATTTCCGCCATAGACATGGTTGACGAGGATGTCGCCGCTCATGTGCTCGCCGTCGATATTCACGAAGGTGTGGCCGCCGACATTGGCCTGGCGGGCGCCACCATAGACACTGCCGCTGATGTCGCCGGCACGGACGGTGACACTGGTGCTGCCCGTCATGTCGCCGGCGTTGCCGCCGCCGTAGACGTTGCCGCCGATGACTATCTGTGCTCGGACAGTGGCCACCGGCCACAGGCCGCTCAACATTACGAGAAGTAACAGCAACCGAATCAGTTTCGTATCTTTCAGACTATTATATAAGTACACGTACATATTAATATATTCAATTAGCAACTTTTACCGTCGGATTGTCAAGATCCGGTTCGGAGAGCATGTAGAGATATGTCGGGTCCACCTTCAGGGTGACGGTTCTGCGATGGCCGCGCTGCATCGGAGTGCTGGTGCCGAAGAGGCTTTCCAGGCTGATGGCGTTCTCCGCCTGACAATTCTGGCGGATGAGATTGCCATTCTTGTCATATACGTCGTAGGTGCTGCGCAGACGGACTGACTTGATGCCGGTGGGCACGAAGCAGCCCATAAAATCGGTCGACGCGTCAGGACTGAGCGTCGCCTCGCCAGCGAAGATGGGCTCCAGTTCCAGGGCGGAACTGCTTTCGACGGGGGTGTAGGTCACGTCGCCGATGGGTGTCGTCTTGGTGTCGTTCGCCTTGAGCGTGATGGTGACATCGTACCTCGACTTCAAAGCCTCCGTACCGCTGGCGTCTCCATAGCCCACCATCTCCAGCCGACGGAGTTTGATAGTGCGCAACAGGTCGTAGGTCGCTTTCACGGTGAAGCGGAAGCGCAGGGCGGCATAGAGGTGGTCGAAGAGCAGGAAGATATAGTTGTGGTTTTCGGAATTCTCGCTGCCCGTAGCCTGCTTGGCATTGACAGTGAACTTCCCAGTGTTCAGGCCCGACACTGTCTCCACGCCGGTGCCCTCCTTGGCTCCCACGATGACGCAGAGGTCGCCGGGGGTCAGCGCCTTGACGCCCTGAAGGGTCAGCACCGCGCCCTGGCTGAACTGGTTGTTGGCTGTGATGCTGGCCGAGGTGACGTCTTCGTCGGGTATGTAGCCGTAAAGGTAATAGTCGCCGGCAGACTTGATTTCCATGTTCAACCGCCACTTGGCGTCGCTGTAGTAGAACTTGGCCTGCTGGGAGTTCTTGCCGTCGTCGGTGAAGGCCGCATCCCGGGTGAAGAACACCCCGATAGACTTGTTGACCAGGTTCTTCTGCTGGGCGAAGACAGCGTCATCGAAGGCTACATAGTGGTTGGAGCCGTCATCGTCGAAACCCTCTGATGGTGGCCATGCACGGGTATAGGCCACCGGCTCCTCAAAGCCCGTGGCGCAGGGCATCGCCTCGAAGGTAATGCGCTGCCCGCCGTCGTCGGCACCGTCGTCGGCTCCGTCGTCAGAACAGCCTGCAAGACCCAGAAGTCCCGCAAGCCCAAACAGCCACAGCCGTCTCAGAAAAACTTTTTTCACTATTTCGCTTTCTATGCTCATGTCTTACCAGTTATATATATCATGTTTCCCCGTCTGGTCGTCCACCCATTCCGTGAAGGCCGACTGCACCACGTCGATACTCACGCCGCCCTCTTCGTTGATCTTGAATATATAGGTGTACTCGAATCCGGGCTGCCAGTTCATGAATTCGGCAGGTACGACAGCCGTCTTCGGGTCGCCGCCGTTGATGGTGACCTCCAGCGTGTAGGTGCCCTGGTTGTTGGCGGGCAGCACGGTGTACCACTTCTGATTGGCCTCGGTGTAATGTTCGGTCAGGGCGTCCAGGGCGGTGGCGCCATCGGCATTTGTCACGACAAAAGTCTCCCTTGTAGCCGTTCCCGTCAGGGGGTAGCGGAGGGTGAAGTTACCTTTGCGGTAGATCTTCTTGTTTTCGTCAGGACGGAAACTGATGCCGCTGAGCACAGCGTCTGCCGCGACTCTGGGATCGTCGGAAGTGAACCTGAAGCGCACCTTCGACACGGGCTGCTTGAAGAGCAACTTCACGGGCTTGCCGTACTGGCTCTTGTCGCTGCTGTACCACAGTTCGCTGAAATAGGGGGCGGCGGCAATGCCTTCGTCGGCGGTGACATCGACGTCCTCGAAAGTCAGCACATAGTAGTCACCAGAGATGCTGCCCGAAAGACTCGCTGGCGCCACGCCGAAGAAGCGGTAGGCCGTGGCAGAGTAGTCCCAGTACTTGATGCTCTGCTCCGTCTCACCGAGGATCTGCTGGTTGACGTACTCCCAGCCGTGGGTATTCGTCGTGGTTGTATTGCTGCTGTTGTCCACCCATTTCACGGTATAGCCATTCATCACCTTCTGATCTCCGGACGTCCCTTTCTTATAGCCCCAGACCCGGAATGCAGTATATTTCGTGTTCAAGCCTATTTCTGTGGAACGCGTCACCGCCTGCCCGTCGCCCAGATCGCCCTGGAAACTGATGGGCACCTCGGCCGCGGGCGGGGTCGGAGCGGGAGGCTCGGGCGCAGGCGACTCATCGTCGCCGCCACACGACACGACGGCGATGACCGTCATCGCCGATAGCCATAGGACGCCCGCCGACCTCATCAGGCCTGCAGCGCCTATCCTCATTCTATGTCGTATCTCTCTCACGTACATTATTAATAATATCCTTCTCCTATCAGGTCTTTTTACATCGTTGTCTCTCCTCTCTACTACACCCCCCACAAAGACAGTGGGCCGACGGTCCCAAAAACGTTGACTCGACTCAAATCATCGATTGACTCGACTCAAACGATGATTTGAATCGAGTCAGCGTTTTTCGGGGCACTGGCCGGTGTCGGGAGGCAGTAAGTCAAAGAACAAACGAACTCTTGTTCTGAAAGCGCTGCGCGCATTCTTTACTTTGTTGAAGCCAGACGGGGAGTCGAACCCCGACTGGCTTGGGAGAGGGTTATGAGCCTGCTTTCACACGAATAACTTTAACACCGTAGACTTTATTCTTATTAGTATATTTCTTATAGAATGTACCTGGGGCAAAATCGCTATCTGTAACTGGCGAATTGCCTTCAGAGTCTTTGAAATAATTAGTTTGCCAATCCGTAGGCTTAGTTTCACTTCCTGTAAATGTGACTGCAGTATAATAGCTAGACTCTGCTGGGGCGGGGGAAGGCGTAGCATCATAGACGTATGCATAAGTAGTGCTTGCTGTTGGCGTAAATTTAGCAGCAGTGCCAGCTGTAACAGTAATATTATTACCGTCTGCACTAGGAATTGCTGTGATTGTTGCATCAACAGAAGCCGTAGTTGTGGCATCCGTTAGAATCCAACTATTACGACCCGTTATAACTTGAGGTGTACCCGTAGATGATTCATAAGTATTCAAGGCATCCATTACATCTGCCTCTGTTACTGTTTTACCTGAAGGACCTCCAGTTACTATGTAGAGTTTACCATTGCTGTTCAAGTCATTCTTAAGGACATCGCCCATCACCTGCACATAGATATCCCCTTTTGAAGCATCATACTCATCATCGGTGTAAACATGCCCCTTCTGATAGGTAGTGATACTGGGCGTGGCCACTGTCGTAATGGTGCTTTGTGTGTTTTCCCCATCCTCCATGACAACAGCATCGAAAGTAATAGGATATAGACCGGCGGGATCAGTGGAGTTAGTTGCTGCATCAACCTTGTTCGTCCAACCGTTGGTGTTGTCCGAAATCTTAAAGAGATAGGTGTAAGCATAGTTAGGTTTCCAGGCTGCATAGATAGCGGGCACAAAAGCAGTGGCGCCATAGATTTTAATCTCCTCGCCTGAACCATCAATAGATTCGAGGGTATAGTCGATACGAAGTTCGAGAACAGCACCTTCCTCGTTGGGCATAGCTATCTGGTAATAGGGATCTGTACCTGCAAAAGTGGGCTGGACAGAGTTACGTCCAAGGAATTGTGTTCCAGTTTTTTCTTTGTATTCTATCCCACCGTAATTCAGAGCCGCGAAACTCTTGGTGGTACCCTTGCCTCCACTTTCGTTGGGCGTAAACGTTACATGCGCCTTGTTATAGTCGCTGAGGCTTATATTATCCTTACCGATAGTGGGGAAATAAACCTTATATTCTCCAGCGGTGTAGAAGTTGTCCTTGTCTGTAGTGCCCGTTGTGAACAAGGTCGCATTAGTTTCAGTGGCAGAACCCAAATTAGTAGTTGCATTAGTGTAGAACTTCACATCTTTCACAGAGTAGCCAGGAATGGTCTCGTAAAGGGCGACACGCACCTTTGAAGTCAGAGCACAGAACTTGAGCCGCACTTCGTCCCGAAACTTGGGCTGAGCGGGAGATAGGCTTGCTCCTTCCTTGTAGACGGTCACCATATCAGCAATATAGCACTTCGCCAAGTCCTCAGAAGCACCCTTCAAGGTATAAGCACCGATAGTAGACTTACCCGCATTGCTAGCATTGATGGGTGAAACGAGGACCTTGCCTGTAGTTGGGTCACCAGAAGTGATGACCGCTGCATCGCCAGTGGAGTAGGCAATAAAGTCATACTGGTTAACAGCGTAGTCCCAGTACTTGATGGACTGAGTATTACCTTTAAGAGTTGAAGGTGCCTCAGCAATTAATCCAACATACTCCCAGTCAGAGGTATTCGACTGAGTAGTTCCTGCAGTGTTGGTTGTCCAATTCACTTGATAATTATCGAACACAGTGGTTGTTGCGGGAACGCCAGCAGTAGTACTGCCAGCAGTAATTATCGTGGAAGTACCTGTGCCCTTAAAACCGCCAACAATGAATTTATTTTTCAACTTGCCTGCCGCATCTGCTCCAGTATATTCTGCACGCGTCGGAGCCTTGACACCTGTGCCGAAGACAATGGCACCGTTGCCCCGCTCGTTCGCCTCGCGGAGGTTCTCATCCCCCACGAAGTCATTGGTTGTGCAACTGGCTAACATCCCGATAGCCGCAGTTGCTAAAATTGCTATCTTCTTCATAACTTGTCCTTTTTATGTATTTTCTTCTATTTATTGTACCTTAATCACCTTGGTGTAGTAGACACCATCGTTCTTAGAGAACTTGTCGAAGTAGGTCATGCCTTTGACAGCCTTGTCGCTTGCACCACATTCAACTCTGTTAGCCTCGGCTTCGTCGATGACGTAAAGACCTGTCGTCTGCTGGGGCAGAATGACACAATAGGTGTAGTTAGTGCCATCTTTGTAATAATAGGCTGTACCATTAACGGGAGTGGTTCCTGTCTTAAGAGTGTAACTTGTGCCGTCGAAGGTGTAGAGTTCTGCTGCTTCAAAGTCAGCATACGCCACATTGTGAGCAGCAATATAGTTTAGACCATTATCCACAGTATAGTAGTAGGTCGTCCCCGTAACGGCATATCCGCTGGCGATGGTTGTACCAGTATTATCAAGATACAGGTTGCCTACACCTTGCCCGAGGAATGGGGTGATCATATCTGTTGAAGCATCTTCATTTTCGAAATACTTCACACCCTTCTGAACATCTCCACTCCCAGCAGGGAGCAAGTTGTAACGGTAGAGTCCGTTAACTGCAGCGTCCACAGCCTTGGTAACTGGCTGATAATGATCTGTTGTGGTGGTGGGTGCTGTCTTCGTATAGACAAAAGCATAGGTGGTGTTGGCTGTCGGCGTGAACTTACCAGCCTTCTTTGCACCTAAATTAATGACATTGCCATCTACGCCATATACAATCTTGGTGGCAAGTGTAAGTTCTTGATTTGTCAGAACCAGTCCACTGCGACCCTTGACAGTGCCAGTGGCAGCGTCATCATCCTGCATGGAGAGGGCATCCACTACGTCGGCCTCAGTATAAGTGCGTGCCGGAACAGAGGGCAGAGTGTAAAGGGCTGCATTTGTAGCACTAAGCACCTGCGTCGATCCTCCATCATTCACGGTGACGTAGATGTCGTTAACAGTAGTGTACTCATTATCGTTCACCACGTTCGAACCCTGCTGATAAGTCGTGATGCTCGGCGTAGAGACAAGCGTGATGGTCTCCTGAGTCTTATCTTCCTCGGCATTCACTACGACGGCATCGAATGTGATGGGATAGAGTCCTGCGGGGTCGCTATTGACAGTGGTGTTATCAGGCTGAGTGGGGTCATAGTCACCCGTGTGACCGTTGGTCCGGTCACTAATCTTAAACAGGTAAGTGTAGGCGTAGCCGGCCTTCCACTGGGTATAGATGAGCGGCACCTGAGCGGAGGCACCCTTCACATTGATGATCTCGCCCGAACCGTCGATAGACTCCAGCGTATAGTTCACGCGAAGGTTCAGGTTAGTGCCAGATTCATTGGGCAGATACTGGGTGTAGTAGTTGCCCTCAGCCTCACCGGCAAAGGAAGCGGTGTTCGACGAGCGGCCCAGGAATACGGCACCTGCGGTTTTCTCACCGTCTTCGGCAATGGTGTATTTCAAATTGCCAAACTCAACAGTGGTTGACTGATCACCCGTTCCAGCGAACTTGATATGTGCCTGATTGTTGTCGGCTTTACTCTCATCGTCTACTGTGGGATAATAAATGGTGTAAGTACCCTTTGTATAGATATCATTAGCAGTAGCCGTAAAGAGTTTGGGAGTGGCATTAGCATCATCGCTGGCAGCAGCACTATAGAACTTCACGTCCCTCACCGAATAGCCTGGGATGGTCTCATAGATGCCAATACGCACCTTGGAGCCAAGGCTGCGGAACCTGATGGTGACAGGGGCATCGCCATAATCAGCCTTCTTCACCGTCACGAGGTCGGCAATATAGCAGTCAGTCAGGTCTGCGGCCTTGCCCTTGAAGGTGTAGGCTACACCAGTAGCACCAGTAGCCGTATTAGGCGTGATGGCCGACACCAGCACCTGGCCATCCCCAACCCCAGGTGTAGTATCTTCATCATAGATGGCCGTCTTTTTACCCGTCGACCAGGCGATGAAGTCATACTGCGGCTGACTATAGTCCCAATACTTGATGGCCTGCTGGGTCACGCCGTGGTCGATGGCGTGCTT
>CAMVJQ010000056.1 GCA_947167845.1 uncultured Prevotella sp.
CACAACCTTGCCAAGGTTGGGGTCGCGGGTCCGAGTCCCGTTTTCCGCTCTTTTTTTATATGAAAACAACGTTCTCACATGAATTTATATTTAAGATATTTCGATCGTGAAACCTTAGTGCCCACTGTCGATGATGCTATTGCTTTTCTGGGTTCTATAGAAGAAATTGGGATGAATCCTGTCCTGGAGGCTGATATTCGTGAATATGCTGCTAGTGATGTGTTCTATCCCAAGCGCTATAAGGTTCGTCCACGTGTCTATTTTATTATTATCAAAACAGAAGCCGCTACGATGCAAGACTTTAAAGATAAGAAGGCTGTCCATCCTGCAATCGCTACATCAGGTTCCAAGGCCTCTGCTCCCGCTCTCGTCCGTCTGAATGAGGAGCGTCCGGGCTGGTATGAGGGAATGATTGATTTCAAACGTGTCCTGCTGATACCAGGAACGGGTAAGTTCCAGTATCGTGATACACAGTTTATTGCCAATGTGAAGGCAGAATCGGGGATGGATTGCTATAACCGTATTGTGGATTATCTGCGTGAACGTGTGGATGAGCGCAGCCAGTTCCCCTCAGCAAAAGGAAAAAACTTCAAGTTCCGCTACTTGGGTTTGGCCAAGTAGATATTCAATAACCTTTTAAATTATCAATGACTATGAACAAAGTAATGCTTATTGGAAATGTGGGTCAAGAGCCCGAAGTTCGTTATGTAGAACAGGGAGTGCCCGTCGCACGTGTCCGGCTCGCCACGACAGAGCGTGGTTATACGCTTCAGAATGGTACGCAGGTGCCGGATCACACTGACTGGCACAATGTGATTCTTTGGCGTAAATTGGCGGAGGTCGTGGAAAAGTATGTCCACAAAGGTGACAAACTATACATAGAAGGCCGCCTGCGCTACTCTACTTATGACGACAAGCAAGGGCAGCGTCGCTATGTGACGGAGATATGGGCAGACAATATGGAGATGCTCACCCCAAAGGCAGCAAGTCCTGCGGCACCGATGATGGCCAATGAACCCATTGCCCAGCAGCCGAAGGAAGCCCCTGCCTCACAACAGCCTCAGACGGAAGCGAAGCCGGACGAGGTGCTGCCGTTCTAAACACTCAAAATGGACTATTTTCAACAATTATTCACTGAAGTGACCATTATGGCTCCCTCTATGGGAGCCATCTTTGCGGCTTGCTTGGCTGCTGTCCTATTGTTTTTTTCTGGCTTCGCCTCTGGGTCGGAGATTGCCTTTTTCTCTCTGTCGCCAAATGACATCAACGAACTGGAAGAGAGCAATTCCGAGAAAGATAAAGCCATACTTGCCTTGCGGGAGGATTCAGAACGTACGCTGGCAACGATTCTGATCACCAATAATCTGGTGAATGTCACCATCATCATGCTCTGCACCTACTTCTTCGACCATGTCGTGGATTTCGGCAATGCCGTGTGGCTGCAGTTCTTGGTAATCACGGTGCTGCTTACTTTTCTGCTGCTGCTTTTCGGAGAGATCATGCCGAAGGTATATTGTGGACAGCATGCTTTGTCTGTATGCCGCTCGTTCTGTAGCAGCATCCTGTTCCTTCGTAAATTGTTCTATCCCCTTGCCACTCTTCTTATGAAGACAGGTGTCTTGGCAGAGAAGGTGGTTCAAAAGGAAAATCATGTGCTGAGTGTGGATGATTTAGAGCAGGCACTGGAACTGACAGACAAGGAAGACCTGAAGGATGAGAAGAACATGCTGGAGGGCATTGTCCGCTTTGGTGACGAGACGGCTAAGGAAGTCATGACGAGTCGTCAGGATATTGTTGACCTGGATTTCCGCTCCAAGTTCTCCGACGTCATCAAGTGTATCGTCGAGAATAATTATTCGCGCATCCCTGTCTTTCAGAATTCCATCGACAATGTGCGAGGTATCCTTTATATCAAAGACCTGTTGCCCCATCTTTCCAAGCCTGCCACCTTCCGTTGGCAGTCGCTGATTCGTCCTCCTTATTTTGTGCCGGAGACGAAGAAAATTGATGACCTGATGCGTGAGTTCCAGGAGAATAAGATTCACATTGCCATCGTTGTGGATGAGTTCGGTGGTACCAGCGGCCTTATCACGATGGAGGATATTCTGGAAGAGATAGTGGGTGAAATCAACGATGAGTACGATGAGGAAGTGAAGACTTATGTGCGCATCAATGCCAATACCTACGTGTTTGAGGGGAAGACGCTGCTCAGTGACTTCTTCAAGATCATGGACATAGACGACGAGGTGTTTGAGGAAATCGCCGGTGATGCGGATTCACTCGCAGGACTGTTGCTGGAGATCAAAGGCGATTTCCCGGAACTGCATGAGCGTATCGACTATCAGAACTTCACTTTCGAGGTGACGGAACTCGACAAGCACCGCATCTCGAAAATAAAGGTCATCGTTCACCAGCCGATATCAGAATAGCCTGCTGCATAGTACCACTTCATCTGGCGGATTGTCAAGTTGTCGCTCCACTGCAGGTTATATCGCGGTATAAACATCGTGACACCGCCAAACGTCTTCTCGTTCATGTCGAAATCGTCAAACCACACCTTGCTTGTATCCCATTTCGTAGCCATCTTGCTGTAGACGACAGCATCGTCGAATACTTTCTTCCAACTGTTGTATTCCGCTTCGGGAGCATACTTCAGCAGGAAGTCATTCATGTCGAAATAATTGTAGGAGTAATAATAGATGATTCCGTTCAAGTTGGGGAAGGGGGCTATTCCCTTTTCTGCGGGAATAGACTGCAGAATGGTTCTGGTGGCATTAGCCAGATTATCCATCTCGCTGGTTTTTATGACAGCAAGAGGGACTCTGTTGCCGAGGTCTTCTGTGGTCTGGGCAAAGTACTTGTCTACCATCGATGTCCAGTAGGTCGTCTTTTCCATCATGGCTGGAACAATCGTATTGTAGGGTGCTCCTTGCGCAGGAATCTCGGCTGGAGAGGCAATGTAATAGTCTGTGACATCCTTCAATTCATACGCACACTCCACGCACATCATCTGACAACAGTCGGCAAAGATGAAATCCAGATGCGGCAGGTGTGACAATGCTCTTGCCATCGAGGGAAGGTTCATCCAAGTTTTGCCAGACCCCGACGTCGAGTTATTCCCGTTGTCGCCGCCATAGGCTTTGCGGCGTGCCATCGAGGTGTATTCTACCGAGTCGTTCTTGATGATCCAGCCATTGGCATGTCCCCATAGGACAAGACCGTAACTGTTGGCGGGATAGTCGGTGAAGGCCTTCCTGGCAATTTTCTCCAGCACGGCCGGGTCGCTCGTCTTGCTTTCTTCCATGGGAATGGAGTCCCTGAGTTCGTTCTGCCAGAAATATAGCAGATAGGGCGGTATTGAATCGGCTTTGTCGACATATACAAGAAGGTTGTTGCTGCCGATGCTTCTGGCTCCAATCTTTATCTCGTCAAGATCTCGGCTGATATACTGCCCCTTGGGCGTATTGTCCCAGTTGGTCAGATTGTTCTCACCTGCCATATAGATTAATACGGTACGATCGACTAAGCCTTCTGGCTTTTGTGGGGCATCCTCTTTATTGCATGCAGTGAATGCTGTCGACATACATATAGCAAACAGTATTTTTCTCATAAATCAAAATTTTGCTGCAAAGATACAAAAATCTTCTTAGTCTTGCGCCAAACTCTTAAGTTTTTTGTATATTTGCACCTCAAAAGTTAAGTCAGGATGAAAAAACTCTCTATATTTTTAGCGATTTCCGTCGCACTAATGATGGCAGGCGATGTGATTGGCAAGACGCCGAAGCGCCCCCGCCGTACCAGGCAAAAGACCATCAAGATGGTGAAGAAGAAGAAGGCGAAACATGCTAGCCGGACGGCGAAATTGGCGCCGGTGAGACGTGCCGTAAATATCGAAGACGGCGACTATAATCCCTATCTGCAGTGTGAGGATACGTGCAACCACGTTCATGGCATTGATCTGAGCCGTTATCAAGGCGATGTGTTCTGGGAGACGGTAGGCGAGAACACAAAGATGGCTTATGTCTATCTGAAGGCAACAGAGGGTGGCGACCGCATCGACCCTAAGTTTGAGCGTAATATCGAACTGGCTCACCGTTACGGTTTGAAAGTCGGCTCCTACCATTTCTTTCGCCCAAAGACACCGCTTCACCTGCAACTGAAAAACTTCACGGCACAGTGTCTGCCAGGAGAGCAGGACTTGATACCGATGATTGACGTGGAGACGACGGGGGGACTGTCGACATCGCAGTTCTGTGATTCACTCCTGACATTCCTGGGCATGATAGAGGAGGCTTATCATCAAAAGCCTTTGGTGTATACGTTCCGTAACTTCTACAACTGGCATCTCGTCGGCAAACTCAACGACTATCAGTTGATGGTAGCAATGTATCTTGATGAAGAACCGGTCTTGGCAGATGAGCGTGACATTACCTTATGGCAATATACGGGTAAAGGCCGTATCGTAGGTATTAATGGCCTTGTGGATAAGTCCAGGTTTCTTGGGCGTCACGGGCTGCGCGATATTCGTTTCCGCCATTGAAATGAACTGTAATTAAAGATACTTCAAATATTAAAACTCAAAAGTTCAAAGAGATATGATTATCAAATGTCCAGAATGCGGTCATCAGGTAAGCGACCGCGCCAAAGTCTGCCCTTCGTGTGGTATTGATATTGCCGGAAAGGTGATACGCTGTCCGGATTGTGGGGAATTCATCTTCAAGGACGAGCGTGAATGCCCTAATTGCCATTGCCCCATCAATATCTCTGCAGAGCCTTCGGCACCAGTTCCTGCAGCCCCCGTCTTTGAGGCGGATGCCAGCCGCGATGTGGCAGTGCCGCAGGTGGAGCAGCCCGTTGCCGAAGAGCCGAAGAAGAAGAGTCACAAGGGCTTTTGGTCTGCAGTCATCCTGGCGTTTGTGCTGGCACTGATTATCGTGTTCCTTGGCATCTATTATGTACAGAAGACGCAGATGCAGAATGAGCAGCGTGCCTACGAGAATGCGATGATGAGCAATGAGCCTGCAGTCCTTCAGAATTTCTTGGATATGTATATCGACGCGCCTGTTGCCCATCGCGATTCTATCAAGGTGCATCTGGAGGCCCTGAAGAAGATTGACCGCGACTGGGACAATGCCCGTATCAGCGAGTCGAAGAAGGCACTCACACTCTTTATCGAGCGTAATCCAGACAATGTGCATGTGCGCGAGGCTCAGTTGCTGATTGACTCCTTGGACTTCATCACAGCCAAGGTGGGCAACTCTTTGGAATCGTTCAAGAAATACATGGAGGAACATGAGCAGGGCTATTACTATGACGAGGCCAAGAGCGAGTATGACAAGATGGAGGAGGAGATACGCCTGGCTCGTCTGAAGGCTGAACAGGACTCCATACAGCGTGCTCAAGAGGCAGCCGAAGCCGCTGCTACAACTCAGCCAACGGCTCCTCAGCCGGTAAAGAAACCATAAGCGTGCCGTTCGCAGATTCCTTTATTCCTCGATATGTGAAAGGGAATGTGCGAACGATGCAAAGAAGTTCGTCAGCGTCTCTGAGGGCAGATAGTGGAAATAGCGGGCTGAGCGGCGGATATGCCCCAGCATCGCTGTTCCATTACTTGTGTGAACGAAGACGTTGCCCGATTCCTGAGAGAAATAGAAGTCTTGCGCACGAGTGTTGGTAAACTCTGTCAGTTCTTGGGCCACTTGTTCAGCCCGCTTGTCGAGTTTGCCTTGCAGGAAGGGTACTTCCTGCTCCTCGAAGTTGAACATTTTGATAAGCAGGGCGCCCTCCAGTTGGGCTATCTGTACGAACCTGATGTCTTTCAGCCATTTCTGTAGCGAAAAAAAGTCTACGTGGTGACTCTCCTGTCGCAGATACTTCCCCAGATTGACAAGTTGTCTGACGGGTACGCCTTCATTGAGAATATGTCTGGCGATGCGTATGATGATGAGCAGCAGTTGGCGGGTGGCGATGTCCGATTGCTCGTCGTCCAGTATCGATTGTAGTTTCATGTTCAGCACGGGATTTGTCAGATGGTCGGCTCTCAGGAATTCGTCGTCCTCATCATCCTGCCGTATCTTCTGCTGCCGTTCCTCTATCGTCTTTTCCCATTGAGTCCATTGCTCATTTGTCATTTGCAGGAAAAACTGATCCTTGCTTGTTGACAGTCCGTTATAGATCGTTTCTGCCACATCATGCATGAGTGCAAGTTGTTTCAACTTGTTCCATTTGCATACGGACATGGGCTCTATCTGCTCTTTATGTTCGAAAGCACCATTGCGAATCAGTTTGAAGAAGTTGCGCTGAATGATATTCATCTTAGTACTTTGAAGTTTATGATTTATCTGGAGTTAGGAGTAACGCCTGGGGTATCTGAGCAGGATGGATGCAGTTGCCGCGATGCCTATGGCAAAGGGGTAGTAGAGATAAGGCACGATGTTGATGGGGTTCAGGCTGGCGAGTCCTGCCGCCATCAGGAGTTGCGCCCCGTAGGGTATCAGACCCTGCACAAAGCAGGAGAAGGTGTCGAGTATGGAGGCCGCTTTCTTGTTGTCTACTCCGTAGCGGTCGCCGATTTGTTTTGCGATGCCTCCCACAGTGATGATGGCTACCGTGTTATTGGCAGTACAGATGTCGACGAGTGATACCAGTGCGCCGATGCTGAGTTCGGCTCCCCTTTTCCCGTGTACGTGGCGCGTCATACGGTCGATGATGAAGTCGATGCCTCCTTGTTGTTTTATCAGTTCCAGCATACCACCAGCCATCATCGTGATGATGATGAGTTCTCCCATTCCCAGGATGCCGTCACCCATTGCCTGGAACCATCCGAATATGTCGAATGAGCCTGTCATGAGGCCAATGACTCCAGTCAGTAGGATGCCCAGAGTGAGCACAGCCATCACATTCATGCCTAATATGGCAGTTACCAGTACCACTAGATATGGAATCACCTTCACCCATTCCACAGTGCCGATTTCTTGTGGAGCCTGCATGTCAGCCCCCATCACGAAATACACGATTAGGATGACAAAGGCTGCAGGGACGACGATATAAGAGTTGACCCTGAACTTGTCTGCAAGTCTGCATCCCTGAGTTGAGGTGGCCACAATGGTTGTGTCTGAGATGAAGGAGAGGTTGTCGCCGAAGAAAGAGCCGCCGACGACTACTGCTGTCATCAGGGCCACGTCTGTTCCCGTCTGCTGAGCCACGCCTGCGGCAATTGGTGTGAGGGCCACAATCGTGCCCACGCTCGTACCTATTGATATAGATATGAAACAGGCTGCGATAAAGAGACCCGCCAGCAGCATCTGCGGCGGAAGGCTTGAGAGCGTCAGATTCACCGTTGCGTCGATGCTCCCCATCATCTTTGCAGAGTGTGCAAAGGCACCAGCCAGGATGAATATCCAGATCATCAGCATCATCTGCCCTGCGGCAGCACCCTTGCTGAAGGTGTTGATACGCTCTTTCAGGGGGTGTCCGTTATGGATGATGATGGCATAGATGCACGTCACCATAAAGGCAACAGTGATGGGTACCTTGTAGAAGTCACCAGCGATGATGCTGGTGACTAAGTACAATACGATAAACACCCCCAGGGGGGATAAAGCGATGAGTCCTTTTTTCAATGACTTACTTTCTTATCTTTACAGTGTGACGCCGTTCTTGAAGATAGAAATCTCGCGATAGTCGTTCTCCTCGTTCTTTGCCTTCTGACCGCTTGCCACAGCAAGGACTTTGTCGATAAACTCAGGTACGAGTTCCTGCATCGTTCGTCCCTCAACGAGTTGTCCTGCAGAGAAGTCCACCCAGTTAGGCTTGTTCTTGGCGAGCGTAGGATTGGTGGCAATCTTCATCGTGGGTACGAAGGTGCCGAAGGGCGTACCGCGTCCAGTGGTGAAGAGCACCAGATGACAGCCGCAAGAGGCGAGGGCAGTAGCAGCCACGAGGTCGTTGCCTGGCGCAGAGAGCAGGTTCAGTCCTGTGTTCTCAAGACGGTCACCATATTCCATCACACCGCTCACTGGGGCCTTGCCGCACTTCTGGGTGCATCCTAAGGCCTTATCCTCCAGTGTAGAGATGCCGCCAGCCTTATTACCAGGACTTGGGTTCTCGCCTACTGGCTCCCCATGAGAGAGGAAGTACTCTTTGAAGTTATTGATCATGGAGACGGTCTGGTCGAAAAGTTGCTCCGTACGGCAACGGTTCATCAGGATGGTCTCAGCACCGAACATCTCAGGCACCTCTGTCAGGACAGACGTACCACCCTGAGCCACGAGCCAGTCGCTGAATTCGCCTACGAGCGGATTAGCGGTGATGCCGCTGAAACCGTCGGAACCGCCGCACTTCAGGCCGACGCGCAATTTTGAGACGGGCACTCCCTCGCGTACGTCCTTGCTGGCAACGGCATAGAGTTCACGCAGGATGCGCATGCCTTCTTCCACTTCGTCACCCACCACTTTCTGTGTCACCAGCAGGCGGATGCGGTTCTTGTCGTAGTCGCCCAGCATTTCCATAAACTGGTCTGGCTGGTTGTTCTCACAGCCGAGGCTCAGCACGAGCACGGCCCCTGCATTGGGGTGCAGACAGATGTCGCGCAACACCTTACGCGTGTTCTCGTGGTCGCCTGACAACTGGGAGCATCCGAAGTTGTGATGCCAGGCATAGACGGAGTCGATGCCTTTGCATCCTGTCTCTTGGCGCAACTTGGCTGCCAGTTTCTCTGCGATGCCGTTGACGCAGCCCACGGTGGGCACGATCCAGATTTCGTTTCTCACGCCCACGTCACCGTTCTGGCGCTTATAGCCCTTGAAGGTTCTGTTTCCCTTCTTTATGCTAAGTTCTTCGTTTACAGGATTGTATGTGTATTCGAGCGTACCTGACAGGTTGGTCTTCAGATTGTTCTCGTTCACCCAGTCGCCAGCCTTCAGGTCTTCCCTGGCATGTCCGATGGGGTAGCCATATTTGATGATGTCTTCCCCTTTCTTCACATCCTTGATGAGCACCTTGTGTCCGGCAGGCGTGTCCTGGTTCAGCACCACTTGTCTGCCGTCGATGTCAATGATTTCTCCCTTCTTTTTCGGCTGCAGGCATACCACCACAGAGTCAGCCGGATTAATTTTTAAGTAAGTAGCCAATTCCATAAATATAAATTTGTTTAGTAATTTTTTTCAGATGGAAGTGCGCCGATAGAAGTCGACGTTCTCCTTTGTCAGAATCTCGATGGGCATGTAGTTCACGGGATTCACGGCCCGCTTCAGCACGACGGCGTTGAAGAGGGCGTCGACGGAGGCATAGCCCTGCTGGTAGGCATGCTGAGCGATGAGGAATGAGATGCTGCCCTGGCGGATGCATTCCTCATTCTTCGGCACCATGTCATAGCCCATGATCTGCACGTTGCGGCGATTGGTCTTCTGCAGGAATTCCCCCACGAGGTGGGCTTTCGAGTTGAACGTGATGCAGTGGTGGATTTTCGCGTGGGTGGAGAAGAAGTCCTCCAGGATGCCGTCGTACTCCTTGTGCTCCTCGTCGAGGGGCAGGTCCACCTCTGTGATGGTCACGTCAGGGAAGTGGTCCACCATATAGTGCCTGAAGCCTGTCTCGCGGTTGGCCTGCTGTTTTGAGCCCACCTTGCCGTCGCGCGTCTGCTTGAAGAGTGCTATCTCCTTCTCCTTCGAGGCGATGAGCATCAGCATGCGGGCTGCGAAGTAGCCGCTGGCAAAGGAGTCCTGCCCGAAGAAGGCCAGTGGCTTCAGGTCGGGCATATACGAGTCGAGCAGCACGTAGGGGATCTGTCTTTCTGTCAGTTTCTCTGTAAAGCGGGCTGTCTGTTCCAGCGTGGTGGGCACGATGATGACGCCGTCGATCTTGGCGGTGAAGAACTCGCGCACCATCCGCGTGAACGCTGCGTTGTTGAATCGCTCATAGTAGACGAATTTCAGCGTGATGCCGAAGTCGCGACGAAAGTCGGTACAAGCCTGCGCACCTTCCTCTATCTCGTCCCAGTAGGCCTCCTGCTCGTGCTTGGGCAGCACGCAGTAGAAGGTGTAACTCTTGTTGTAGGCCAAGGCAGAGGCGTACACATTGGGGCGATAGTCCATCTCCTGGAGCGCCTTGTTTACCTTTTCCAGTGCTGACTTCGAGACGTTCGGACGGTTGTGCAGCACGCGGTCAACCGTCCCTACTGAAACACCAGCACGTTCAGCGATGTCCTTGATGCGGATGATCTCTTTTCCCATTTTGATGTTTTTTCTATTTGTGGGCAAAGGTACGAAGAAAAACTGAAATCACCAAACTTTCCCGTGAATAAAAGGTAAAAAGGTAAAAAAGTAAAGAAGCAAGCAGGGTAAAAACGATAGCCCGTAATCGATTTCGGTTGATTTTTGAGTTTTTATCCTGATTTGTTTGGTGGTCTCGAAATAAATGTCTACCTTTGTGGACGAAAATTATATTTGTATTAATCTATAAAACAATTTCAAAACAATGGCAAAGATTGTAACATTGGGCGAGATTATGCTCCGCCTGTCTCCGCAAGGAAACGACCGTTTCATCCAGAGTGAATCATTCCGTATCATCCCTGGTGGTGGTGAGGCTAACGTGGCTATCTCTGTGGCCAACTACGGCCATGAGGCTTATTTCGTATCTAAACTGCCGAAGCACGAGATTGGCCAGATTGCAGTGAATGCTCTCCGTCGCTATGGTGTCAATACGGAGTTCGTTGCTCGTGGTGGCGACCGTGTGGGTCTCTACTATGCTGAGACTGGTGCCTCCATGCGTCCATCGAAGGTGATTTACGACCGTGCTCACTCCTCCATCGCTGAGGCTGATCCTTCCGACTTCGACTTCGACAAGATCATGGAGGGTGCTGCCTGGTTCCACTGGAGTGGCATCACGCCCGCTATCTCTGATAAGGCTGCTGAACTCACGAAACTGGCTTGTGAGGCTGCCAAGCGTCATGGTGTAACTGTATCTGTCGACCTCAATTTCCGCAAGAAGTTGTGGACATCCGAGAAGGCCATTTCCATCATGCGCCCGCTGATGCAGTATGTCGACGTATGTATCGGCAATGAGGAAGATGCAGAACTTTGTCTCGGCTTCAAGCCCGATGCCGACGTGGAGGGAGGGCAGACTGACGCTGCCGGCTATGAGGGCATCTTCAAGCAGATGATGAAGGAGTTCGGCTTCAAGTATGTCGTATCCACGCTCCGCGAGTCGTTCAGTGCTACGTTTAACGGCTGGAAGGCTCTTATCTACGACGGTAAGGAGTTCTATCAGTCAAAGCGCTACGAGATCAATCCTATCATCGACCGCGTAGGTGGTGGTGACTCATTCTCTGGTGGCCTGATCCACGGTCTGCTGACGAAGTCGACACAGGGCGAGGCCCTCGAGTTCGCTGTGGCTGCTTCTGCCCTGAAGCATACCATCAACGGTGACTTCAACCTGGTGTCTGTCGAAGAGGTGGAGAGCCTTGCCGGCGGTAATGCTAACGGACGTGTTCAAAGATAAGATTTATGGCAAAGTTTGATAAGATAGCCGTCCTGAAGAAGATCGGCGATACGGGTATGGTCCCCGTGTTCTATAACAAAGACCTTGAGACATGTAAGAATGTGGTGAAGGCCTGCTATGAGGGCGGTGTTCGCGCATTCGAGTTTACTAATCGTGGCGACTTCGCACAGGAAGTGTTCGGCGAACTGGTGAAGTGGGCCGATAAAGAGTGCCCTGAACTCGCTCTGGGTATCGGCTCCGTAGTCGATGCGCCCACTGCCGCGCTCTACATCCAGTTGGGTGCCAACTTCGTGGTGGGCCCGCTGTTCAATCCCGACATTGCACCTGTGTGCAACCGTCGTCTCGTCCCCTATTGCCCAGGCTGTATGACAGTCAGTGAGATTGGCAAGGCACAGGAGATGGGTTGCGACCTGACGAAGGTGTTCCCTGGCGACGTTGTCGGCCCCAACATGGTGAAGGGCTTGAAGGCGCCGATGCCTTGGTCGAAGATTATGGTCACTGGCGGTGTGGCTCCTGAGGAGGAGAACTTGACCAAGTGGTTCAAGGCTGGTGTCTTCTGCGTAGGCATGGGCTCTAAGTTGTTCCCATCCGATAAGGTGAAGGCCGGCGACTGGCAGTACGTGACCGACAAGTGCAAGGAGGCACTTGGCTACGTTGCCAAGGCCCGCGCATAATCCGATATTGTCGAAAGGCTCAATATGGCTCTTTGCCGTATTGGGCCTTTTGCTCTTTTCAGCCTGTTCCGATACTGATAGGCAAGCGGTGGACATGCTGAATGCTCAGTCCTATGCCTATCACTATCGGAATATTGACTCCGTGCAGACTTGCGCCCAGCGGGCTTACGACCTCGCTGAAGGTTATGATGCAGGCCGTGCTGAGGCGCTCAACAATCTGGCCTTCGTCCGTATCGTGCGCATGGCCTATGACGATGCGGAGAAACTGTTGAACGAAATCCCGGAACTGACTGATAATCAGTTTGAACTGCTCGTATGTTATGTCCAGCAGATGCGCCTGTGCCAGCGCCGTTCGCGCAACAAGGACTTCTACGATTACCGTGAACGTGCCATTCGTTGCATCGACCGCATCCACGAGGAGCGTGCCTCGCTGACAGAGCGTCAGCAGCAGCGCCTCCTCTATGCTGAGACAGAGTATGCCATTGTCAATTCCACCTATTATTATTATGTAGGTCTTGAGCGGCAGTCCATCGAGGCCCTGCGCGCCATCAATCCCGACGAGGTGCAGCGCGACACGGCCCAATACCTCAACTATCTCTACAACATCGGCGCAGGCGGCATCCTCACTGAGGGCACGCAGCAGGAGATCAACCAGCGCGAGTTCGACCATCTGATGCGCTGCTTCCTCACCTCGCGACAGGCCGGCTATCCCTATTTCGCAGCCAATGCCCTTGAGGCTCTCTCGGAGCATCTCATGGAGCGGGAGGCCAGAAGCCAGTTGATGGCCGACAATCTGCCCGCAGCGAAATTCATCAATCCCGATGGCGTCGACGACGAGATGCTGGCCGGATGGCTCGCAGAGAACTCGCTGTGGCTGTTCTCCGACTATGGCGACGTCTATCAGACGGCTGGCGCCTATCGCACACTTGCCTCATGCTACCGTCAGATAGGCGACTATGAGTCAGCCCTCTACAATCTCGAGCAGGCCCTCTCCGATTCCGCCATCTATCAGGCACCCGACCTTGTGGCGAGCATACGCGAGCAACTCAGTGTGGCATACGCCGCCATCAACGACAAGGCCAGCAGCGATGAGAACCGCAATACCTATATCGACCTGATGACCGACACGCGCCAGGATCGTGAACTTGAGGCCCGTGCCAGCCAGTATGAGCGCAGCGTCACCCAACTCAACTGGATGCTCGGAGCCGTGGTGGGAGCCATCCTGCTGCTGCTCTTCCTGCTCTGGCTCTTCAATCATCTGAACCGAAGGCAGAAGCGCGACGCCGAATTGGAGGCCCTTTTGGAGGAAAGGCAGGACGAAGTGGCCATGAGCCGCCTGCGGCTGGAGGACAACGAGCGTCGCAATCTCGAACAGCGTGCCAAGATCTCACTCGTCAACACCATCACCCCCCTCATCGACCGTATGCTCTATGCCACGCGCCATCTCGGACAGGCGCAGCAGCAGGAGAACCTGTCGTATATCCGCGAACTCACCGACCAGATCAACGACTACAACGAGATACTCACCCACTGGATCCAGTTGCGCAAGGGGGAACTCAACCTGAAGATCGAGACCTTCCCCCTGCAGCAACTCTTCGACATACTCGCCAAAGGGCGACGATCGTTCGAGATGAAGGGCATCCGCCTCGACGTGGAGCCCACACAGGCGCAGGTGAAGGCCGACCGCGTGCTCACACTCTTCATGCTCAACACGCTCGCTGACAATGCACGCAAGTTCACGCCTGCTGATGGGCAGGTCGTCGTCTCTGCCTCTGAGACCGACCGCTATGTCGAGATCGCCGTCAGCGATACGGGAGCGGGGATGACACCAGAGCAACTGGCCCACCTCTTCGATGCCAAGCCCATCATCGACGACGATGGCGTGGCCACCCGCAAGCCGGCGGGCACCCAGACTTCCCACGGCTTCGGCCTTCTCAACTGCAAGGGCATCATCGAGAAGTATCGCAAGATCAGTCAGATATTCGACGTCTGTGCCATCTCCGCCGAGAGCAGGGTGGGGCAGGGCAGTCGCCTCTGGTTCAGGCTGCCTAAGGGCGTAGCCCGCCTCCTGCTCTGTGTGGTCATGGCCTCAGGCTCCCTGATGCCCTGCTCAGCCCTCGATTCCTCGTCCCCAGACCGGGGGAGCGGGGGCGCGGAGGAGCAGGGGAGCGAGAATACCTCTGCCGCTGAATCTAATCTCGCACCCCCGTCATCCCGTACTCCCGCGCCCTCGGGTTCCGCACCCTCGTATGACGATCTCACCCGTGCTGCCAACTACGCCGACTCCGCCTATTTCTCGAATATCGACGGCACCTACGGGCGCACACTCATGTTCGCCGACTCCTGTATCCACTTCCTCAACCGCCACTACCTCAAGTTGCAGCCTGAGGGCCGTCACATCCTGCTCCGTCAGGGCAACCTCTCACTGACGGCACCCGAGATCGAGTGGCTCCACGACTCGCTGCGCGTCAACTACGACATCATCCTCGACTTCCGCAACGAGAGCGCCATCGCGGCCCTCGCCCTCCACGAGTGGCAACTCTACGCCTACAATAACAAGATATACACTCAACTCTATAAGGAACTGTCGGCCGACAATACGCTGGCCGACTATTGCCGCACCATGCAGCAGTCGCAGACCAATAAGCGCATCGCCGTCATCCTGCTCCTGCTGATGCTCGTCTCCATACCGCCCGCCTACTATCTGCTCTATTATCGCCACCGGCTCTACCAGCGATTCTACGTCGAGCGCGAGCAGCGGTCGACACTCGAGATGATGGACGACGAACTGCGGCGCATCGAACTGGAGACCAGTCGCCTGCACGTGTCGAACGCCGTGCTCGACAACTGTCTCTCCACCCTGAAGCACGAGACGATGTACTACCCCTCGCGCATACGCCAACTGGTGGATCAGGGCGATGATCGCTCGCTTGCCGAGGTCACTGCCTACTATCGCGAACTCTATGGCATCCTCTCCAGCCAGGCGATGAGCCAGGTGGAGGGCATCCAGTTCCATATCAGGCCGATAGCCGCCGACAGCGTGGGGAAGACTGCGGGGCGGCACGCAGCCAAGGATGCAGAGGGCTCCTTCAGCATCCTTGGCGATGAGCATCTCATCCGCTATCTCTTTGCCCTGCTCCGCAAGCAGGGTGGGGCAGAGCCTGTCTGTCGCCGGAAGGACGACAAGTACGTCGAGGTCACCGTCCCAATGCCCTCTCTCCACCTGAGCGACGAAGAGGCCCACGACCTCTTCAATGCCTCCATCGCCCACATCCCCTGGCTGCTCTGTCGGCAGATCGTCAGGGATCACGGCGAGGCCACCAACCGCCGCCTCTGCGGCATCTGGGCTGAGAACGAGGGCGGACATACGCAAGTGCGCATCATCCTGCCGGGAGCAGTTAAGAATTAAGAATAAAGTTGTCAATAGTTGTCAATGTTGTCGTTAGTAAAAAAGAAAATTATGAATTCCTTTAAGGTCATCATCGTAGAGGACGTGCCCCTCGAACTGAAAGGCACGCTGGGTATCATCAGAAGCGATATCCCTGAGGCCGAAGTCATCGGCACCGCCGACTCAGAGCCGGCCTACTGGAAGATTCTCAAGCAGCAGAAGCCCGACCTCGTGCTGCTCGACCTCGGCCTGGGCGGCTCCACCACCGTGGGCGTCGAGATCTGCCGCAGTACTAAGCAGATGCATCCCGACATCAAGGTGCTCATCTTCACGGGCGAGATCCTCAATGAGAAACTGTGGGTCGACGTGCTCGATGCAGGGGCCGACGGCATCATCCTCAAGACGGGCGAACTGCTCACGCGCCGTGATGTCAATGCCGTGATGGAGGGCAAGGAACTCGTGTTCAACGAGCCCATCCTGGAAAAGATCGTCGAGCGCTTCAAGCAGGCCGTCAGCGGGCAACTCGCCAAGCAGGAGGCTGTGGTCAACTATGAGGTCGACGAGTACGACGAGCGCTTCCTGCGCCACCTGGCCCTCGGCTACACGAAGGAGCAGATCACGGGCCTTCGCGGCATGCCCTTCGGCGTGAAGAGCCTGGAGAAGCGCCAGAACGAACTCGTGCGCAAACTCTTCCCCGAGTCAGCGGGCAATGTCAATGCCACCCGTCTCGTCGTGCGTGCCCTCCAACTCCACGTGCTCGATATCGACAATCTTGTAGCCGATGAAGAGTAAGCCCCGTCGCCTCCTGTCGATGTCCGCGACGGAGGCCCTTGCGCGCTGCTCGCTGGTGCTGCTGATAGCCGAACTGGTGCTGGTGCTGCTGTCGTGGATCCTTGCGGCCACGATGACAGAGGGCGTGCGCTCGCTGCTCTCAGGCGAGGGCCTGCGCTGGCTGTTCGGACGCTTCGCCCAGTTCGTGGCCTCCCCGCCGCTGGCCTGGCTCCTGCTGCTGCTCATTGCAGGCGGGTGTCTCGTCAGGAGCCAACTACTTAGTCGCCGTCAGGGCTATCGCGACCGCATCGCCCTGCGCTTCTCGCTGGCCTTCCTGCTGGCCTACGTGGCCTTCCTGCTGCTGCTCACGGCGATGCCCCATGCGCTGCTCCTCTCCGCCACGGGCAGCCTCTTCCCCTCCGCTTTCTCTGCCGGCCTCGTGCCTGCCGTCGCCTTCGGCCTCGTGCTCGTCTCCGTCGCCTACGGCTCCGTGTCCGGACGTTTCCGCTCACTCGGCGACGTGCTCGACTCCCTATCTTTCGGTATTCGTCGTGGAGCACCGCTCTTCTTTGTTTACATCCTGTTAATACAATTCTATGAGTCGCTGAGGTTCGTCTTCGGGTAAACCCTCATTTTTAGGTATTGCGGCAGTCAGGATTTCTTCTTACCTTTGCACCGTCAAAACAAAACCATTAAAGATAAGATAGAAATGAATAAGACTGTTGTAGTGTATGGTTCCTCTACAGGAACTTGCGAGGCCATCGCAGAGAAGATAGCCTCACGTCTAGGTGCCGAGTGCCTCAATGTGCAGGATATGACTGCCGGCACGGTGGCCGATAATCAGAACCTCATCCTTGGCACCTCCACCTGGGGGGCAGGTGAGTTGCAGGACGACTGGTACGATGGTGTCAACGTCCTCAAGTCGTCCGACCTCAGCGGCAAGGTGATTGCCCTCTTCGGCTGTGGCGATGCGGAGTCGTATGGCGACACCTTCGTTGGCGGTATGGGCGAACTCTACGATGCCGTGAAGGAGAGCGGGGCGCGCATCATCGGACAGGTGCCTGTCGACGGTTACACCTTCGATGACTCCACGGCCGTCGTGGATGGCCAGTTTGTAGGCTTGGCCCTCGACGATGTCAATGAGGACGACAAGACCGACGGCCGCATCGATGCCTGGGTGGCCGCCCTTTCCCCGAATCTTTAGTCCCCTTTTACTTTTTTACCTTTTTACTTTTTTACCTTTACCACCACCGCTTATGTCAGACGTGACCCCCATAGAGATGAAGGTGCTGATGAACCACATCTACGAGTTCCAGAAAGGTATTCGCCAGATGGTGTTGTTCACATGCCCCCGCAAGTACGAGTCTTTCGCCGTGCAGCGCCTGGAGCGCCAGCATATCGACTATGTGCTGCAGCCTGCCGGCAAGAACAATCTCAATCTCTATTTCGGCCGTCGGGAGTGTCTCGATGCCATCCGTCTGATAGTGACGCGTCCGCTCAACGAGTTGACGCCTGAAGAAGACTTCATCTTAGGTACGATGCTTGGCTACGACCTGTGCGCCCAGTGTCAGCGATATTGCGAGCGCAAGTGTCGCCAGTGTCACAGAAGTTCATAGAGTATTTGTTTAGTTTAGGAAAAGGAGGCTGGCCGTGAGGCCGGTCTCCCTTTTAGTCAGTGTTCTCCGCGTGCGTGATGCCTTCTATAGCGGCAGCGGGCCGTAGCCCATGCACGATGTCGTCGTGATTGCCGTCAGGAATGCTGTGAGTGCGGCTACTATCACCTTCACCGCCACCTCGATGACTTTCTTCTTCATTTTCTGCTTTTTTAGTTTTTTACATTTATGTTCTTTTCTGTGTTATATAGTGCCCGGAGTTGAGGCTTTGTGGCCGGAGTTGTGACCCCCTCTAACTCCCCCTGTAGGGGGAGGATGAATTACTCTTAGTATCCAGTCCCCCTCCTACAGGAGGGGTTAGGGGAGGTCACACTCCTACAGGAGACTCTTAGTATTCAATCCCCCTCCTACAGGAGACTCTTAGTATTCAATCCCCCTCCTACAGGAGGGGTTAGGGGAGGTCACCCCTGGGAGGTCACACACCCTCTGAGCCTTAGCCCTTGTCGAGCCCGTCGTCACCTTCGCCGCCGCCTTCGCCTCCGGTAGTCGTGCCACCACCGGTGTTAGATCCGCTGCCCGAGGTGCTGCCGCCGCCCGTGGTGCTGCTGCCGCTGCCTGAGCCCTGCGTGCCACTGCCCGAGGCGCTTGAACTGCCCCCACCGTTCGGGCTGACGATGCCGTCGATGAAGTCGCGGGCAGCCTTCGTCCAGCGGA
>CAMVJQ010000057.1 GCA_947167845.1 uncultured Prevotella sp.
AGAGGGACGGTTCTTTTGTTATCGTGCTGTGATAACGAAAGAACCGTCCCCGTGTTATGCATTTCCCCCCGAAATATTTGCAGATTTCAGATTTATTCCGTACCTTTGTGCCAACAAATCTGACAAAATCTATGAATTATTCTAACGCACAGAAGTGTAACTGCTTGAATATCAATGTTTTACCCCCCCCCTATAGAAGGAGGTAAAGAAATCTATTTTACATATTTCGCCCAGTTCGCGAGGTCGATAGCCGGCCTCGCTGCCATCGTTATGACCCTCTTAAATCTGTGAGCCGCTATGGGTAAGAACAAGTACCGTTATCATCCCGACGACGAGGACGCCGACTACTGCATGGGCAACCGCTATCAGGGCAGGGTGGTCAGGACGATCCTCACATGCAACAAGCATCCCCGGGCCATAGAGGTGGCTTTCGCCGACGGCAGGCACACCATCGTCCACCGTCGCAGTTTCGAAGTGTCAGAGACGGCCATCGACTTCTATCCCGTCGGGGCCTCCATCACGCTCAAGAAGGTGGGCTACATGGCAGACCGCCGCACGACGAAGTGGGTCATTATACGTCCGCTGAAGTACGACCTCTACACTCCCGACGGCATCAGGATTATGATGGAGAACAAGGGGATGAAGGCCGGCGCAACCCGCAAATACCAGCCCACGGCCACAGAGCCGAAGACGCGGCAACCCTCATTCGCCGGCAGAGTGAAGAATGCCCTGCGGGCGGTGTTCAATGGATAATATGTGCACACGTGGTAGTCACGTGTCGCTTTTCAATATGTAGTATGGCCCTCGCCATTCGTGAGAACCGCGAGGTTTTAAAAAGAAATATTTATGCAAACATTGACAACGACGATATGAACCAAAGTCAATATAACCAACTGTTCTCATTCATCTGGAACATAGCGACAGATGTACTTGTTTATGCCTTTGAGAAGGGCGAGTATAAGAAGATCATCATGCCCATGATGGTGCTAAGACGTATAGACGTGCTGCTGGAGCCGACGAAGGAGCAACTGCTTAAGCAGAAACAGATGCTCGACGACAACCAGATTCAGAACCAAGACCCGATTCTGTATAACCTGACGGGCTATCCCTTCTATAACACGTCGAAGTTCACCATGAAGACGCTGAAGAGCGAGACAGACCCGCTGCGCCTGAAGATGAACTTCATAGACTATCTGAACGGCTTCAGCAAAGATGTACAGGACATCATCGACAAGTTTCACCTGCGCCAGATGGTTGACAACCTGACGGAGGCAGAACGTCTGGGCAGTATCATTGAGAAGTTTACGGACGATAAGATTAACCTGTCGAACAAACCTGTGCTGGATGATAATGGCAATGTACGCTTGCCAGGACTCGATAACCACACAATGGGAACCATCTTCGAAGAGCTGCTTCGTAAGTTCAATGAGGAAAACAATGTGACTGAGGCGGGTGAACACTTTACGCCTCGTGATTATGTGAAGCTGTTGGCAGACCTTGCTGTGCTCCCTATCGCTGATAAGATTACGGATAACACCTATCATATTTACGATGGTGCGTGTGGAACTGGTGGTATCTTGACGATTGCAAAGGATCGTATCATGGAGATTGCCAAAGAGCAAGGCAAGCATGTTCAGGTGAACATTTTCGGACAGGAATTGCAGCCCGATACTTTTGCCACTTGTAAGGCAGACCTGATGATTTCAGAGAACATCAAGTCTTTCCAATATCATCATGGCACAGAACAGCGTGAATATATAGCCTTCGACAGTACCATATCGCGTGATGGTCACCCAGGCGAAACCTACGACTTCTGCATCTCCAATCCTCCTTTTGGAACGCCCTGGAAGGAAGATCTCAAGAAACGTGGTCTTGACGAAAAAGACAAGAAGAAGTTTACGGATAGTCGCTTCACTGTTTTGGATGGCGAGGGCAAAGAACTGTCTTTTATCCCTGATATTGGCGATGCGCAGATGATGTTCCTTGCCAACAACCTTTCTCGCATGAGAGATGATACTGCATTAGGCACTCGCATTGTCGAGGTACATAATGGTTCCTCACTCTTTACAGGTGATGCAGGAAGTGGTGCCAGCAACTTGCGTCAGTACATCATAGAGAACGACCTACTTGAAGCCATCATTGCTATGCCTGAGAAGGACTTCTATAACACAGGTATTGGCACCTTCATTTGGGTTATAACGAACAGGAAAGAGGAACGTCGAAAAGGCTATGTACAGCTTATTGATGCTACCGAGATAAAAACGCCTTTGCGTAAGAACTTAGGTGAGAAAAACTGCGAGACTTCTGATGCAGACAGGGAGCAAATCATGAAGCTGTTGATGGACTTCAAAGAGACACCCCAAAGCAAGATATTCCCCAACAATGAGTTTGGCTACTGGAGTGTAAAGGTCTATCAGCCACAGCGAGACGAGCAGGGCAACATCATCATGAAGAAAGGTGTTCCTGTGATTGATAAGAAGAGCAAAGATGTTGAGATTATACCTTTCCGCTATGAAGGAGGCATAGAAGGTTTCTTCGAGAATGAGATAAAACCATATTCTCCAGATGCCATCATGGATATGAAGAGTGTCGAGACAGGCTACGAACTCTCATTCACCAAGTATTTTTATAAGCCCAAGCAGTTGCGTACTGTCGACGAAATCATCCAGGATATTCGTGGCATAGAAGAACGCACAGACGGATTGTTGAACGAAATTCTTTCTATTGAAGAAGATATTGCCGATGCTGTCACAAAAGGCTTGAATCCTGATACGAAGATGAAGGATAGTGGCATCTCGTGGATTGGGGAAATACCAGAGCATTGGGAGGTGAAACGAATTGCAAGTCTATTTACAGGAAAGGTACAGGCAAATACGGATTTCAAATATCATCATGCATTCAAATTCTATTATGGTACACTTGTACCAAAGAATGAAGTTGGAGATGTTGAAGAATATAGAGATACTTATGTGAAGTATTCTGTCTTGCAAAAAGACGACATCATGATTAATGGACTTAATCTTAATTATGACTTCGTTTCTCAAAGAGTTGCTATAGCTCCTTCAGATGGTATTATCACATCTGCCTATGTGGTAGCAAGACCAAGAAAAGGCACAAATGCCCAATATTATAACTATCTCTTCAAGACGATGGATAACATGAAACTATTTCATGGTATGGGTACAGGAATAAGACTAACACTTTCTTTTGATGAAATGAAGAAACAGGTAGTTGTCGTTCCACCTCTCGACGAACAACAAGCCATTGTTACCTACATCGAAGAGAAGTGTGAAAAGATAGATAAACTGGCTTCTGAGCTACAATCAGAAATAGACTATCTGAAAGAATATAAGCAGCGACTTATTGCCGACTGCGTAACAGGACAAGTAAAAGTATAAAGTGAAATTAAATAATTAAGCGTATGCGGTACGAAGATGATTATGAAACAATGGACGAAGAGTGGGAACGCCTTCAAGATGAAGAAGTCAGACAAACAATGTGGGAAATCGAAAATAGAATTTCCGCTGAAGATATTGATAATGGTCCTATTGCTTATGATGCTATAACAGGAAGACCAATCTATGAACATGGTGGATGTTATGACCCAGGGTATGATGATTAAAGCTCTTGAACTATGAATTTCAAGCCATATAAAGATATAGAGACTGCTGTAAAGCAATATCGCAATGACTATTACCTAAACTCAGAGGTGAAAGTAAAATGTCATAATAATATAAACAAAGATGAAAGGTCTTTGATTGATGCAGCTATATTATGCAAGGTATTGGTTACTTTTGGCAATAAGTATTCGGAGTTTAAAAGAAAGTATAATATTAAGCATATTGGTCATACTTTCTGGGATCATACTACATGGCAGTTAAAATATAAAGACTCGATATGTGCTTTCGTAGTCCATTCGTCTTCATTTATTACTGGGGAAGCGTATCTCCAAAATTATTATAAAGATAAGGATTGTAATGAATATGATATAAATCACTATGCGTGGACAATAAACAATCATATTGAATGGCTGTTAGATAGTCTTAAAGAATATGCTCCAAGTGAAAGATTTAATTCAATTCGTGAGCACATTGAGAAAATTTGTAATAGTGATTAGCAAAACAAGATAAAGACAATGCCGACAAATGTAAGTGAAATGAACCTCGAAGACATGATTCTTGCTTACCTGAGAGATAAGCAGGGATATGAAGAGGGAACGACCAATGACTATGTGAAGGATTACGCTCTGGATACGGAGCGAGTGAAACGTTTTTTGCTTTCGACTCAGAAGAAGAAAGTGGAGAATACTGCCTGTTTTGCTAATGCGATAACAGAACGAAAGTTCTTTTCTGAACTGGCTAAGCAACTGGCTAATCGTGGCGTGACTGATGTGCTGCGCAAGGGCTTCCGCTATATATCAGAACTCTTCGATATGTACTATCCGCTGCCTTCGGAACTGAATCCAACAGCACAGGATTTGTACAGGAAGAACATCTTCTGCATCACTAAAGAATTGGCATATAGTAAGGAGAATGATAACCGTATAGACCTGATGGTGTCGTTGAATGGTCTGCCTCTGATCACCATGGAACTGAAGAACCACTATACAGGGCAGACTGTTGAGAATGCCGTGAAGCAATACCAGACAGATCGCGATCCAAAAGACCCCTTGCTGGCACCAAAGCGTTGCGCAGTTCATTTTGCTGTGGATGACGACGACATCAAGATGTGTACATGGCTGAGTGGCAAATCATCGTGGTTCCTGCCATTTAATAAAGGTGTAAATGGTGGTGCAGGCAATCCTGTCAATCCCAATGGGGTGAAGACAGCTTATCTATGGGAAGAGATATTGGCAAAGGAGTCGCTTTCGGATATTATCGAAAACTACGCTCAGGTAATCAAGAAACTCGACCCCAAGACGAACACTGAGAAGCAAAGCGTGGTGTGGCCTCGCTATCATCAACTGGATTGTGTTCGCAAATTATTGGCAGAAACGAAAGCAAAAGGTGTAGGGCAAAGATTCCTGATTCAGCATTCTGCAGGCTCAGGAAAATCAAACTCTATCACATGGCTTGCTTATCAGCTGGTGGGACTGCTCGACGGTAGCCAGGCCCTGCTGGACAGTGTGATCGTTGTGACAGACCGAGTGAATCTGGACACTCAAATCAAGAACAACATCGTGGCCTTCCGCCGCCTGCAGAACCTAGTGGCCTGGGCTGACAGCGCCGAGGCTCTAAGGAGTCATCTGGAAAGTGGCAAGAAGATCATCATCACCATCGTACACAAATTCCCGTACATACTGGAAGCCATTGGAGGGGAACTGAAACACAAGCGATTCGGCATCATCATCGACGAGGCCCACAGTAGCCAGAACGGTTCTCTGTCGGCAAAGATGAACATCGCCCTGAGTGGCAATGCCGGGGATGACGACATGGACTTGGAAGACAGGCTGAACGCCGTCATCGAGGGCAGGAAGATGGTGAAGAACGCCAACTATTACATTCACCGCAACGCCTAAGAACAAGACCCTGCAAATGTTCGGCACGCCCTTCCCGAAGCCTGACGGAGAGACGGGCTACAAGCCATTCCACGAATACACGATGAAACAAGCCATCGAGGAAGGATTCATCATGGACGTGCTGGCAAACTATACCACCTATAACAGTTACTATAAGGTGGTAAAGGCGATAGAGGATGACCCGCTGTTCGACAAGAAGGAGGCCCAGAAGAAGCTTCGCGCCTACGTGGAGGGTCAACCGGAGACCATTCAGCAGAAGGCAAGCATCATTGTGGAGCACTTCCACACACAGGTCATCGATAAGGGCAAAGTGGGAGGCCAGGCTCGTGCAATGGTCGTTACGAGCAGTATTATCAGGGCCATAGAGTTTTATTATGAGATAGCCCGTCTGCTGGTGGAGAGAAAAAGCCCGTATAAAGCCATCGTTGCATTCTCCGGCTCGAAGGAGTACGGAGGCAAGACGGTGACAGAAGCCGACATCAACGGATTCCCCTCAAAGGACATAGAAGACAACATGGGGCGCGACCCCTATCGCATACTCGTGGTGGCAGACAAATTCCAGACAGGCTATGACCAGCCTTTGCTCCATACCATGTATGTAGACAAGATACTGACTGACGTGAAAGCCGTTCAGACCCTGTCGAGGCTCAACAGATGCCATCCTAAGAAGCGCGACACCTTTGTACTGGACTTTGCAAATGATGCTGATGACATCCAGAAATCATTCCAGCGATTCTACAAGACAACGCTGCTCTCCAAGGAAACAGACCCGAACAAACTCAACAGTCTGATTCAGGAAATAGAAGATGCCAATATCTATACAGACGATGAGGTGAGAGAACTGAACGACAGATACTGGAAGGGCGAGGAGAGAGAAAAGCTCGACCCCATCGTCAATGTGGCAGTGGAAAGGTTTAATACCCTTGATGACAACAAGAAGATTCTCTGCAAGAGCAGCATCAGGGGATTCCTACGCACCTATCCCTTTGTGGCGGCCGTCATGCCGTTTAAGAGTACTGAGTGGGAAATGCTGGAAACGTATTACTCGCTTCTCATCCACAAGCTGCCAAAGTTGAGTCAGGAAGATTTCACAAAAGGACTGATAGAGGCTATCGACTTCGACTCATACCGACTGATAAAGGGAGAGGAGAAGAAGATAGAACTGGAGAACAAAGAGACGGAAATAGACCCCATCCCCGTGGGCAGTCCTCGCGGGGGTCAGGAGCCGGAACTGGAGAAGCTGAGTGACATTCTGGACGAGTGGAACAGCATCAACTGGATTAACAAGGAGAAAGCCAAGCAGCAACTGGAGGAACTGCCTGCCAAGCTACAGGCTGACGAGGCCTTTATCAATGCTGCGAAGAATAGCAATAAAGAAACGGCCATGCAACAAGGGGCATCCTCTATCATGGGCATCGTCATACAGATGCTGTCGGAGAATTCAGAATTCTGCCGAAACTATCTGGACAATCCCGACTTTATGAATTTCATCAATCAGAGAGTTATTGATTCAGTTTATAAACAACTGGGCAAAGAAGTTAAGCCTACGAATGTCACGATAGAGAATCATTACCATAATACCGTAGGGAGCGTATTGAATATAGAGAAAGGAAAAGAATGAAAGATGAATAAGTGCTGTGTTCATAAAACTTTGCAAAATCTTTGCGCGTTTGACCAATATTTATTAACTTTGCACGCTGAATTTATGAAATAAGCGTTTTCATCGCTGTCTTTATCCAAGCACTACTGGGATTATCCCAACTTTCCACAAGACATGCGACCATCGCTTCGCGTGATTATATCACAGCGAGGGCGGCGGTCGTTTTGCTATTTGTGGATGGGAGTAGTGCCCCGGATAAGATTGTGAGACGAATACGTGCCCCGCTTTACAACATAAAGACCGGATTATGATAACCGTTGACCCCGACCATAATTATCTTTCGAGTAAAACCATACGTAAAACTTAAAATTAGAAAATTATGGAAATTACAGAGCATGAACAGAAACGCTGCGGGGGTATCAACAACCATTTCTACCGCAGCGTCAACCAAGTGATTAACTTGAAGCTGAGCGAAGAACTGATAGCAGCCCTCGGTTCGAACAATCAACTGGCAAAAACCATCAGTAACCTGTTTAACCCTCAAAAGGACGAAAACTATGGAGAATAACTATAATCAGAACGGAGGGCCGATGATCGTGGCCTTCGGCGACGGCAACCAGGTGGCATACTCTATCACCAACAACTATCAGGGCAATGCCTACAACGGTAAGAACGACAACGCGGCAAAGGAAAGCCGGATGCCCTCGGCAGAACAGATGGGCAAGGCTCTGAAGAGGACTGTGGCTGACGGCTACTGGTGGAGCCAGCGGGCGTGGGCCGTGGTCTACAGGGTCTGCCAGATGCTGGGCTATACGGGCAGTTACACCACGTTTCTGGAGGATGCCGCGAGGTGGAAGGTGGACACGGGCTACGAATTGAACTACGACGCCCTGCAGAAGCCAATGGCCAAGGGATGGCTCATCGGGGCCGTGGAGAAATGGGAGAGCCAGGGTGCCAGCAAGCCCTTCGTGCTACTGGCTTACGCTCTGCTTGACAAGTTGGGAATCGACCCTCATACGCTATAGCAAGAATGACTGAGTTCTGATTCGAGTTCTGAAAGTTCTGAATCGAGTTCTAAGTCCTGACTTATTTTGTCAGGGCTTTTTTTTGTACCTATATTTGCACCAGATTTCGAAATCGACAACGAGAATTACAAACAAATTTAAAAACAAAGGAAAAAGAATTATGAGAAAAAACAGAATGATGGTGAAAAAGATGGCACGAAACATCAGAATGGTCTACCAGGACCTGAGACGCGACTTCGGACTGACGCACAATGCGGAGCGCGAACTGTCGACGCTGCAGAAGAGGGTGTCGCCCCAACTCTACGGGATGCTGCAGCAGCAACTGCTGGGATTCCACCGCGACATGCAGCAGGAGATGGCGGAAGACCTGGTGGTGTTCACATTCGAACATATCGCCCACACGACGGGATGCGCCAGCGCGGACGTGGTGCTCGACATCTGCTATACGTGGATCGCGCAAGAACAAGGAATAGTGAAGAATTTAAGAATTTAGAGTTAAGAATTTAGAATTGACATGATGATGGATTTTGGAAAGAGACTAAGAAGGATGATCGGCTTCAAGGTGGAGGAGGAAGTGACCAAGGCCATGAAGCGACGGATGAAAATCGTCAGGGAGCATCAGTTCGTGGACTGCTACAGCGAGGCCGTCAGCCGACTGGCATCGTATCTGAACGGACACATGAGATTCAGGACTGACCTGCAGGAGACGTTCCCGGAACTGATGGTGCTGGCCTGGCACTATGCCAACAGGGAGTATGGCTGTCCGCTGAAGGAGTCGGAATACGAGTCGTTTGTGGAGGCTCTCAGGGTGGACGTGTATCGTGCGCTGACGGAGCGCACGAAGGGCTTCGTGGGGATGAGGGAGTTTTATAACAATAAACATTGAACATTAAAGATTATGGAGAAAAGAGAACTGAACTTTGCCGAGTCGCCAGTACAGGTGCTGACGCTCGAAGAACTCGAAAGGAGTTATCATGAGAATCTGCCTACGGGCGACCCCGTGGGGGGCATCTATCACTTCGCACTGATACAGCAGGTGCTGGAGGCTTTTGAGAAGCGGGGGCTGAAGCCCGTGGTGCAGGAGATCTTCGCTGCCGCCAACCGCGACTCGAAACGGCCAGGCGTGACGGTGCTGCCACAACTGGAGGCGCAGTACGGGGAGCGGTCAGTGGAGGCGCATCTGTTGCGCCGCGTGTATGCGAACATCGAGATCCGACAGGACGAGACGGACGAGATCGTGACCTGTCTGGGCACGGCCTACTCGCAGAAGGGTATACAGATAGGTATAGGCCCGATGGTGAAGGTGTGCCACAACCAGACGATTCTGGGGGCGCGGGACGTGGTGAGCAACTTCACCTGCTATGCCGGGCAGAACCGTAAGGACAGGTACACGGTGGAGATGGTGCTGGCACGCGTGGAGCAGTGGGCGGAGGAGTATGAGCCTTATCAGAAGATCCGCCAGGAGAGGATGAGCCAGTTGAAGAGCGCGGAGATGGACCGTCAGGGGATGCTCCGCCTGATAGGGCGGCTGGTGGAGCGGCGCATCATGCACGACTCACAGAACGAACTGCTGCACGAGTCGGCTCCCTATCCGCTGAACTCGAGCCAGATCAACGAGACGGCGGAGCAACTGCTGGCCGTGATGCGACTCAGGGATCACATCTCATACTGGGACGCGTATCAGCAATTGAACACGGTGCTGAAGCCCGCAAGGATGGACATACCGCAGGTGCTGCCGCAGAGCCTCGCGCTCTATGAGACGATGGCGGAGGAAGTTGAGAATTAAAAAATGCCCATGACAACAACAAACAACAAAAAAGAAAAAAATGAGTGAAAAGATTTTTGACAAGGACGTGACTTATCGCGCCAAAGTGAGAGTGAAGGCAGGGACGGACGAGATCATCGTCAGACCTGAGGAGAAAACGGGCAAGGCCGCCAAGAAGGACGTGGTGACCAAGGGCGACTCGGAGATGTACACCACCACGGGCAAGAAGAACCCGAAGCGCGTGATCCAACTGATGGCTCCGGAGAAGAGCGGCGACCTGGTGGGCGACATGAAGCGGCAGTTCGACGAGTTCGTGGCGGAGATGGGCGGCACGCCCAGCCCCGACCCGATGGAGCGCCCCCTGGCGACGCAAGACCCGAGGCTGGAGGTGTGGCTCTCGAAGGAGCGGCACCAACTGGTGGTGAAGAAGACGGTGGACCTGATGGCCACACCCGACTACGGAACGGAAATTAGTAACCTGGAAGCAGAACTGAGAAGATGTTTACTTATCAACAGGACAAGTGTGCTGAGTGCAAGCCGTGCACGGTAGAGACCTTCAAGGCGCTGACACAGGCTCCGGAGACGGCGAGGAAGATCGACGAGCACCGCAGGCTTAAGGCCTGCGGCCGCCTCGCCGAGGCCAAGGCCCAGAAGGACTCGCTGCCGGGATGCCTCTATCAGACGAAGGAGGTGCTGGAGAGCGTGGGTAAGGCGAAGTTCAACAAGGGCCGGACGGGCCGCTGGAGGCTGCAGAGCCAGTGCGTGCTCAACGGGCTGGTGATGTGCGACTTCGACCACGTGGAGAAGCCAAGGGAGCGGTTCGGGGAGATCAGCAAGGCCCACGACCTGAGGGCCATGGGCATCGTGCTCTTCTTCATCACCCCCGGCGGCGAAGGGCTGAAGGCGGTGGCCGTGGCCAACCCGGACTACAACCTCGTGGACAACCAGACGATGCTGGCCAGGACGCTGGGGCTGACGGCCAAGATCGACAAGGGGACGAAGGACTCCTCAAGACTCTCGTACATCCCGAAATGGGACGACATACTGTATATGGACGAAGAAAAACTATTCAACTATGATAATCCTCTATACGACGAGAAATACGGCAAGCAATACCGTCAGGGCAACTCTCAGGGCCGTCTTGATTTCGGTGAAGATGGTGCTGGAAAGGGTGATCAGAAGGCTGTGACCTCCCCCGGCCCCATCCCCGCTGATGTGACCTCCCCCGGCCCCTCCTGTAGGAGGGGGGATGATGAGGTGAGGCTCGACGAGGACGAGAACGGGGTGAAGTGCTACCACGGGGTGCCCTACAAGGACATCGTGGCGAAGTGGAACGAACTGAAGGGCGGACGGCCCGGCATCGGCGACCGACACCAGCGGATGCTGGAACTGGGCGGGGAACTGCGGCGCATCGTGGACAACCGTCCGCAGAACGTGCTCTGGCTGATGCAGCAGACCGACTTCTACGAGGACTTCGTCAGGGAAGGACGCACGCAGGAACTGGAGGACCTGGCGGAGGACGTGTGCAAGTACCGCCCGCGGGGTGCCGCCTCGGACGAACTGATCCAGGCGCTCGACACCTTCGGCATCAAGTACACGAAGAAGGACACGGTACAGAACACGCTGCCCTACGACGAATGGGCCGACCGGCTGGCACGGCTGCCGCTGGGCTGCTATGAGCCGGCACTGGCCCACATCGACAATCCGAGGGTGAGGCCCGGCGGCGTGATATCGGCCTCGGGCATGTACTCCGTGCTGCTGACGCGCTGCGACTACCAGAACTGGAAGGGCGACATGCAGCGGCTCAACTCGCTGGTGCTCGTGGAGGGAGAGCCCGCCTCGGGCAAGTCGCTGGCCAAGACGCAGGACGACCATATCATGCTGACCATGCGCGAGAGCGACCGACCGGCACGCGACGCGGAGAAGGCCTACAAGAAGGAGAAGAACGCGCGCAACACGTCGAGCAAGGCCGCCAAGGGAGAGGCCCTGCAGGAGCCGGGAGGCATCATCAGATACAACGTGGTGAAGGTGTCGAACAACCGCTTCTACCACCACGCGGAGAACAATGTGGACACGGGCTACGACGGACAGCAGTGGTATCTGCACCAGTACATGTTCTCCACGGAACTGCTCTCGCTGGTGAATGCCAAGGGCGGATTCCAGGAGAAGCGCGACATCATGCTGCAGGCCTTCCACAACGAGATCAACGGCGTGGACTATGCCAACACCGACTCTGTGAACGCCTCGATGCCGATGATGTTCTCAGGCGTGTTCACCTGCACCAGGACATCGCTGCAGCAGTTTATCAACGCCCGCAACATCGGCGACGGCATGTCGACGCGAATGACGCCCTGGGTGATGCCGGAGGAGGACTTCCACACCGACGCCTACCGCGCCACGAAGCGCGACACGACGCCCGCCAAGGAGATGGAGACGTGGGGCGCACGCTTCGACGCGCTGAGGTGCGAGATCAAGGGCATCGAGCCGCTGGTGAAGCACGTCTATGACATCTGCGCCGCACTCGGCGAGGAGGCACGCATCAATGAGGACAAGGTGCTCAACCTGGAGCGCAAGCGACTGCAGGACAAGGTGATGGCGGTGTGCATACCGCAGGTGATCTCGACACAGCCCTCATGGGAGGAGTTCGCCAAGACGGGCGTGTGCCAGATAGAGCAGCACCATCTGGACTTTGCCGACCTGATGAGCGAGGTGATCAACAAGTGCGAGGACGCGCTCTTCGGACAGTTGCTGCAGGACATGTTCGACAACGAGGCCCGCGACACGCAGTTGCGCCGCGTCTACGACAAGACGGCCAAGTTCTACCAAATGCTGCCGGAGGAGTTCACCACGCAGGACGTGATGAGGGTGTGGGGCTATAACAGAATCGACTCCGCATCGAAAAAAATCAAGGAATTATCTGATAAAAACGTCATTGAAAAGATTAAGAAGGGACAATATCGGAAAATGGCCTCGGCAATCTGAGGAACCCCAACTGCGGATTTTGGGATTTTGGGATTTTGGATATTTTTGAATCATTACTAAACAAACAAATGAAAGAAGTAGAAATGAACAAACAGATGAAACTCTCCGAGCACTTCAGTTTAGGAGAGATGACGAAGACGAGTTATCACACGAAGGACGGGAACATCCCGCCACGGACGGCCATCGAGAACCTGAAGCGCCTCTGCGAGGGGTGGCTGGAGGATCTGCGCTACTCGTACAACACGCTCTACTGCCTGGAGCCGGGCGACGACTATGCGACGTCGAAGAAGGTGGAGCCGGTGATCATCAACAGCGCGTATCGCTCGGAGGAGGTCAATGAGCGGTGCGGCGGCTCGCGCACGAGCAACCACCTGACGGGCTGTGCCGCCGACATCCGCTGCCTGGGCCCGGAGCAGATGATACGCTATGCGGCCATCCTTCTGGACATCGCCGACGGCACGAGGCGCGACTGGGACGAACTGCTTATGGAGAAGCGCGGCACGACCTACTGGATACACTTCGCCGTGCGCCCGGATGGCAACAGACGAAGAATCACGTTCGACATGAGATGATGAGAAAAGGTGAATCGCACAGGGGCAATCCCCCCTGTGCACCTGTCCCCCTGATTATGAGGGATTTTCTTGCAGACTGATAAAGAACTTCCGAAAGATGAGTTACTTTGTTACCTCGTGTGGAGGACAACCTGTGTTATGTTGAGAAAAAAGAACGAAATCCTTGGTGTTTTCAAATGTTTGGTGTATCTTTGCACTGTAAATTATACAGACCTCTTAAAATCAGGCAAGGATTGATCATGGGGACAGGTCTATGATCGTTTCGGATAAAATCAATCACCTGTCCCCTTGATTCTTTAATTATTAGAGAATGAAGCATAAAGGAATCATCTGCGGCATACTGGCGGCAGTCTGTTACGGCACTAACCCGTTCGGGGCTTTACCGCTTTATGAGGAGGGCGTAAATACATCGTCTGTCCTCTTTTACCGTTTCTCCATGGCGGTGCTGATGCTGGCCGCCATGTTGCTCATCGAGCGTAAATCCTTCCGAGTCAGCGGCAGTGACCTGAAGACGCTTGGCTCGCTCGGACTGCTCTTTGCCGCATCCAGCATCACATACTATCAGAGTTTCCGATTCATGGATGCCGGCATAGCCTCCACCATCCTGTTTGTCTATCCTGTGATGGTGGCAGTCATTATGGCTACATTCTTCAGGGAGAAGGTCACGGCTTCAACGATTACGGCCATCATCCTTGCTTTAATTGGCATCGGCTTGTTATACAGAGGTGATGCTGGCGCTTCGCTCAGCACTACAGGTGTGCTTCTGGTCATGATGTCCTCGCTGACTTACGCCGTCTATATCGTGGTGGTCAATCAGTCGAGCATCCGCATGTCGTCATTGAAACTCACTTTCTACGTGTTGTTGGTCTGCATGTCGTCTTTGTTGGCCTATTCGTTCACCTCGCCCGACCTGCATCTGATGTTGCCGCCATCGCCACGAGCATGGTTCTTTGCCTGTTGGCTGGGGCTGGTGCCAACGGTTCTTTCCCTGGTACTGATGACCATTGCCGTTCACGAGGTCGGAGCCACGCCTACAGCCATTATGGGAGCCTTGGAACCTTTGACTGCGGTAGCCATCGGCGTGATGGTGTTTGGTGAGTCATTCACTTTCCGGCTTTTCGTCGGAATCGTTCTTGTCCTTTCTGCCGTCCTGCTGACAGTACTGGGCAAACGCCCGGCCGCCGGACACTTGCACAGTGAAAAGTTCCACTTGCGCACCATCACTCACACGGTCAGCACCATCGTCAGAAAGACCTGGCGATGGAAATCATAGGAAGCGCATGAAATCATACGAAACAATAATACTTTTATGAGTTGTGACCTCCCCTCATTCCTTCTTTAGGAGGGTTTAGGGGAGGTCACGAAGAATAGAAACTTCAATCAGTAACTGCGGGCGATGATGACACGGGCCTTCGAGGGCTTGCCCGTCACCATGTCCACGCCAGGTGTCTGCTCCACGCCGAAGGGGACGCAGCGGATGGTGGCCTGAGTCTCCTCCTTGATCCTGGCCTCGGTCTCGGCTGTGCCGTCCCAGTGGCAGAGGAAGAAGCCGCCGTCCTTGACGCGCTCCTTGAACTCCTCGTAGTTGTCGCACTCGTAGATGCGGGCATCGCGGTAGGCCTTGGCCTTCTCGAAGATGTTCTTCTGGATGTCCTCCAGCAGTTGCTCCACATACTCCACGATGCCGTCGACAGGGCGCGTCTCCTTTTCGAGGGTGTCGCGGCGCATCACCTCGATGGTGCCGTTCTCCAGGTCGCGCGCGCCCATCACGAGGCGCACGGGTACACCCTTCAGTTCGTAGTCGGCAAACTTGAAGCCAGGACGCTTATTGTCGGCGTCGTCGTACTTCACGGTGATGCCAGCCTTGCGCAGTTGGTCGATGACCGGCGTCAGGCGCTCGGTGATATGGACGAGGTCGTCGCCCTTGGAAATAGGAACGATGACCACCTGGATCGGAGCCAGGCGCGGCGGCAGCACGAGGCCATTGTCGTCGGAGTGGGTCATGATGAGGGCACCGATCAGGCGGGTGGACACACCCCATGAGGTGGCCCAGACGTATTCGGGCTTATTGTCCTTGTTGAGATACTGCACTTCGAAAGCCTTGGCGAAGTTCTGTCCTAGGAAGTGGGAAGTGCCGCTCTGCAGGGCCTTGCCGTCCTGCATCATAGCCTCGATGGTATAGGTGTCGAGGGCACCGGCGAAGCGCTCGGTCTCGCTCTTCACGCCCTGAATGACGGGCACGGCCATCCACTCTTCAGCGAACTTGGCGTAGACCTTCAGCATGCGCTGTGCCTCCTCTTCGGCCTCCTCGCGGGTGGCGTGGGCTGTGTGGCCCTCCTGCCAGAGGAACTCGGATGTGCGCAGGAAGGGACGGGTGCGCATCTCCCAGCGCATCACGTTGCACCACTGGTTGCACATCAGGGGCAGGTCGCGCCAGGAGTGGATCCAGTTCTTATAAGTGTTCCAGATGATGGTCTCGGAGGTGGGACGCACAATCAGTTCCTCCTCGAGTTTTGCAGAGGGGTCCACCTCGACGCCGCTCTTGTCCTCCTTGGCGCGCAGACGGTAGTGGGTCACCACGGCGCACTCCTTGGCGAATCCCTCCACGTGCTCGGCCTCTCTGGAGAGGAACGACTTGGGAATCAGCAGGGGGAAGTAGGCATTCTGGGCGCCTGTCTCCTTAAACATCTTGTCCAGTTGCTGCTGCATTTTCTCCCAGATGGCATAGCCATAGGGCTTGATCACCATGCATCCACGAACGGCAGACTGCTCTGCCAGGTCAGCCTTAACCACCAGGTCGTTGAACCACTGGCTGTAGTTGTCGGCTCTTTTTGTTAATTCTTTTAATTCTTTTGCCATTGTTTTTTGTCTATTTATTCCAATTTGGGCGCAAAATTACGCATAATTTTTAATTTATCCGTGGAATTTACTAAAAAAAGTTGGTAAATGGTGCATATTAAGGAGAAAAGAATTACCTTTGCAGCAGAATTTCGAAACAAAGTAACGTTTAACAATTAAAAGAGTAAGACAATGAAAAGTTTGAAATCAATTGCCGTGGCCCTGTGCGCAGCACTGGTTCTGGCTGGATGTGGAATGAGTAATACAGGTAAGGGCGCATTGATCGGTGCCGGTGGCGGTGCTGGTCTCGGTGCCATTATCGGAGCCATCGCCGGTAACACGGCTGTGGGTGCTGCCATAGGCGGTGCCGTAGGTGCCGGAGCCGGTGCCATCATCGGTAAGAAGATGGACAAGGCCAAGAAGGAGGCAGAGGCCGTGCAGAACGCACAGGTGGAGTCGGTGACCGACGCTAACGGCCTGCAGGCTGTCAAGGTCACCTTCGACTCTGGTATCCTCTTCAGTTCTGGTAGTTCGGTGCTCAGTTCGACGGCCAAGACTTCGCTCTTCCAGTTTGCGAATGTGCTGAAGGGCAATGCTGATTGTGACGTGGCTGTGCAGGGCTATACCGACAATGACCCCTGGAAGGGCAGCACTGCCGAGCAGAGCCAGCAGAAGAACCTGCAACTCTCTCAGGACCGTGCCCAGTCGGTGACGTCGTATCTGCTGTCGCAGGGTGTCTCTGCTTCTCAGATCCGCAGCACCACCGGTTTCGGCGAGTCGAATCCCGTAGCCGACAACTCTACGGCTGCCGGTAAGGCTCAGAACCGCCGTGTGGAGGTGTACATGTATGCTTCACAGGCCATGATCAAGGCTGCTGAGCAGCAGGCGAACTAAAGAGGTAAGAATAAGAATCAGGAGTTAAGAATTGAAGATTCTCCGTCGCATACTCTACTGGGTGTTCGCACTCTTTATCGGCACCACCATCCTTGCGGTGGTGGTGCTTCGGTTTATGCCTGTCTATCTGACGCCGCTGATGGTGATCCGCTGTGTGCAGCAGTCGGGTGAGGGCAGGTCGCTGAAACTGTCGCACCACTGGGTGCCTCTGGAGAAGATGTCGCCCAGCATGCCGGTGGCGGTGATGGCGAGCGAGGATGCCAACTTCCTGCGCCATCACGGCTTCGACTACAAGGCCATCGAGAATGCCGCCATCCGCAATATGAAGCATCCGGAGAAGCGGAAACTGGGGGCCTCGACCATCTCGCAGCAGACCGCCAAGAACGTGTTTCTCTGGCCGGGCCGTTCGTGGGTGCGCAAGGGCTTCGAGGTCTATTTCACGGCGCTGATTGAACTGATGTGGTCGAAGCAGCGCATCATGGAGGTCTATCTCAACAGTATAGAGATGGGCGACGGCATCTACGGGGTGGATGCCGTCGCGATGGAGCATTTCCACACGGATGCGCTCAACCTGACGCGCAGCCAGTGTGCCCTGATAGCCGCCACGCTGCCTAACCCCCGCAAGTTCTCGAGTAAGAACCCCTCGGACTATATGCGTAAGCGGCAGGCGCGCATCGAGCGGGAGATGAAGTTCGTGCCAGCCTTTCCCAAAGAGGGGGAGGAACAGAAACAGAAATAAGAAAAAGACGAAATGATATGGAAGAGTCAGGACTGAATAAATACCTGGATGAGATAGGGCGCGAGTCGCTCCTCTCGGAGGAAGAAGAGACGCGTCTGTCAGAGCAGATCAAGGCCGGCAACCAGCGGGCACTGAATAAACTGGTGGAGGCCAACCTGCGCTTTGTAGTGACCATAGCCTCTCAGTATAAGGGTCAGGGACTGGGCCTCGACGACCTCATCAGCGAGGGAAATATCGGCCTGATGAAGGCGGCGGCACGCTTCGACGGCAGCAAGGGCACACGCTTTGTCCATTATGCCGTCGTGCACGTCCGTCAGCAGATAGAGAAGGCCATCAGTCAGCAGACCGGCCTCTATCAGGTGCCGAAGGACGTGAAGGACGAGATGGCCGCCCGCCTTCAGAGTCAGCCGCTGTCGGTGGATGCTCCCTTGGGTCATCGCACCAATATGAGCCTGCTCTCCGTACTCGTCAACCAGGATGCCCCGCTGGCTGACGAGCGGGTGCATTCAGAGGCTGTCGAGGACGCCGTGGAGTTTGCACTCGGCTTACTCGACAAGCGCGAGAGCCGGGTTGTCAATGCCTTCTTCGGCATCGACCAGGAACACGAGACGATGGCCGAGATAG
>CAMVJQ010000058.1 GCA_947167845.1 uncultured Prevotella sp.
AGCGTCCAAGCCTGATCATCGGCCACTGCGTGATGGGCAAGGGTGCCCGCAAGGCTGACGGCTCATCCTACGAGAGCAACTGCGCCACGCACGGTGCTCCCCTCGGCGGCGACAACTTCGTACAGACGATGAAAAACCTGGGTGCCGATCCCGAGAACCCATTCCAGATATTCCCTGAGGTGCAGGAACTCTATGCCAAGCGCCGTGAGGAACTGAAGAAAATCTGCGCCGAGCGCTATGCCGAGAAGGCAGAGTGGGCCAAGGGTCATCCCGTACAGGCTCAGCAGTTGGAAGACTGGTTCAGCGGCAAGGCTCCGAAGATCGACTGGAGCAAGGTGGAGCAGAAGGCCGGCTCGGCTACCCGCAGTGCCTCTGCCGCCGTTCTCGGACAGTTGGCAGAGCAGGTGCCCAATATGATCTGTGCTTCGGCTGACCTGTCGAACTCTGATAACACCAACGGCTTCCTGAAGAAGACGCACGACCTGGTGAAGGGTGACTTCACAGGTGCCTTCTTCCAGGCAGGTGTGGCCGAACTGACGATGGCTTGCTGCTGCATCGGTATGGCTCTGCACGGAGGCGTGATTCCCGCCTGCGGTACATTCTTCGTATTCTCTGACTACATGAAGCCCGCCGTCCGTATGGCAGCCCTGATGGAACTGCCAGTGAAGTTTATCTGGACGCACGATGCATTCCGTGTGGGTGAGGACGGTCCTACCCATGAGCCCGTAGAGCAGGAGGCACAGATCCGCCTGATGGAGAAACTGAAGAACCATCACGGCAAGAACAGCGTGCTCGTGGTTCGTCCTGCCGATGCTGAGGAAACCACCGTCTGCTGGCGTATGGCTATGGAGAATACCGACACCCCGACGGCGCTCATCTTCTCTCGCCAGAACATCGAGATGCTGCCCGAGGGCAACGACTACTCGCAGGCCACGAAGGGTGCCTACGTAGTGGCTGGCTCTGCCGAGGACTACGACGTGATCCTGCTGGCCAGTGGTTCTGAGGTGTCCACGCTGGAGGCTGGTGCCAAACTGCTGGCTGCCGACGGCATCAAAACACGTGTGGTAAGCGTTCCTTCAGAGGGCCTGTTCCGCAGCCAATCGAATGAGTATCAGCAGAGCGTGCTGCCTGCAGGCAAGAAGAAGTTCGGTCTGACCGCAGGCCTGCCCGTCAACCTTGAGGGCCTGGTAGGTGCCGACGGCTGCGTATGGGGTTTGGAGAGTTTCGGATTCTCGGCTCCTTACAAGGTACTTGACGAGAAACTCGGCTTCACAGGGCAGAACGTCTATGAACAGGTAAAGAAACTGCTTGCATAATTATGGAAGTAAAGACAATAGGCTTAGCCAGTGACCACGCTGGCTTTGCCTTAAAACAGTTCGTGAAGAAATACCTCGACGAGAAGGGCTACCAGTATAAGGACTATGGCACATATACCGAGGAGTCGTGCGACTACAGTGACTTCGGCCACGCGCTGGCTAAGGGCATCGAGGACGGAGAAGTATTCCCTGGCATCGCCATCTGCGGCAGCGGCGAGGGCATCAATATGACGCTCAACAAGCACCAAAGTATCCGCGCCGGGCTGTGCTGGATACCCGAGATAGCCCATCTGATCCGTCAGCACAACAATGCCAACGTGCTGGTGATGCCTGGCCGCTTCATCGATGAGGACATGGCCCGCAAGATTATGGACGAGTACTTCTCGACCGAGTTTGAGGGCGGACGCCATCAGAAGCGCATTGACAAGATACCCTGCAAATAAAATGAGGTCTCGGCGCAAATGCCGAGACCTTTTTATTTCACCTTGAAGTTTCTCACCCACTCTTTCAACTGCTCAACGGCGTCAGCATGCTCTGGGTAATAACGGAGCATCACGGTGATGAGCCGCAGACTGTCGCTCTCGATGACCTTGCCGTAATACTCCCACTTGTCATCAACACCTTCCTGAATGCTATAGTCGTCACCAACCTCAGCGAGATCGGCCCCCATGGCCATCAGCGTCTGCCCAGGACTATGGGTCATATCCCTCAGAGAATCGACCATCACGGATACCGACACATCGTCCATCATAAAGAGTTCCTGGAGCCCCACCTCATCAGGCAAGTCCTGATGAACGAGGTAAGAGGGATAGTTGATGTCCAGGCTCAGCCTGTCGCTGTGATACTTCAGCAGCGTCCACTGCCCCATGTGGAGCGACACGCTGTCTGAACCCGTCAGTTCACTGACATAGGCCTTGGGCTGTTGAGCACCCTGCGAGCATCCCGTGATAAGGACACCCGCCAAAAGAGCGGCGAAAAGTCCACCAAATTTTGTCATATCCATCACTTTTGGGTGCAAAGATACAAAAAAAGCCTTCATTAAAGCACCAAAAATGATAAAATTAGAAAAAAAATCGAGAAAAGTTTCGGTAATCCACTGAAAATTAGTAACTTTGCAGTCCGAAATCGAGAATGATTCGGTTTTCACATTATTAATATATAGATAAATTACAACAATGACAAAGGCAGAGATCATCAACAAAATTGCTGAAGAGACAGGCGTTGCCAAGAAAGATGTAGCCACCACAGTGGAGGCTTTTATGGAAGAGATTCGCGTGAGTCTGGCCGAAGAGAAGGAGAATGTCTATCTCCGCGGATTCGGTACGTTCATCGTCAAGCATCGTGCAGCCAAGACTGCTCGCAATATTTCCCAGAATACGACGCTGGTAATTGAGGCTCACGACTTCCCGGCTTTCAAGCCCTCAAAGAGTTTCATTGCCAAGATGAAATAACATTTAAACATTTACATATTAAACATTAGAAACTATGCCAAACGGAAAAAAGAAGAAGGGCCACAAGATGGCTACTCACAAGCGTAAGAAGAGACTGCGCAAGAATCGTCACAAGAGCAAGTAATCCCGATTCTGCCAAGACGACAGACAACGTAGCAAAAAGAATGAAAGGAGTGTGCCAGCAAATCCAGACGGATTGCGGCACACCTTTTTGAATTAAAAACAACCCCATCAAGAGAAAAGACAAGAACATGACAAGCGAAGTTATCATCGATGTGCAACCGAAAGACATCTCGATCGCCCTGCTCGAAGACAAGACACTGGTGGAATACCAGAAAGAACAGCGGTCGGCATCCTTCTCGGTGGGCAACATCTACGTGGCAAAAGTGAAGAAACTGATGCCCGGACTGAACGCCTGCTTTGTGGACGTCGGCGCTGAGCGCGTGGCTTTTCTGCACTATCTTGACCTGGGCGCTCAATTCACCTCTTATGAGAAATACCTCAAGCAGGTAGTCAGTGACAGAAAGAAACTCTATCCCATCCAGAAAGCCACCCGCCAGCCGATACTGCCGAAAGACGGCAGCATCGCCAGCACGCTGAAGGTAGGTCAGGAGGTGCTGGTGCAGATCGTGAAAGAGCCCATCAATACTAAAGGCCCGCGACTGTCGTGCGAACTCAGTTTCGCAGGGCGCTATCTGGTACTCATCCCCTTCGATGACAGTGTTTCTGTATCCACAAAAATCAAGAAAGGCGAGGAACGAAGCCGACTGAAACAACTCATCCAAAGCATCAAGCCGAAGAACTTCGGCATAATCGTGCGCACCGTAGCCGAAGGCAAACGGGCGGCGGAATTGGACGCTGAGATGAAAATCCTGCTCAAGCGCTGGGAAGACACCATCACCAAAGTACAGAAGACGACGGAACGCCCGCAACTGTGCTTTGAGGAACAGAGCCGAGCCGTAGCACTGCTGCGCGACCTGTTCAACCCCACCTATGACGGCATCCATGTGAACGACGCGGTCATCTACGAACAGATACGCGACTATGTCGACATGATTGCCCCAGAGAAGAAGGACATCGTCAGACTCTACAACGGCACAGTGCCCATCTTCGACAATTTCAATGTCACCAAGCAACTCAAGTCAGGATTCGGCAAGACCGTCAACTACAAGCATGGCGCCTATCTCATCATCGAGCACACAGAGGCGATGCATGTGGTGGACGTGAACAGTGGAACACGTGTGAAGAAGGACAGCGGACAAGAGGCTAACGCACTGGAGACCAACCTGGGCGCGGCCGATGAACTTGCACGTCAACTCAGGCTGCGGGATATGGGAGGAATCATCGTAGTGGACTTTGTGGACATGAAACTGGCCGAAGACCGCCAGATGCTCTATGAGCGCATGTGCAAGAACATGCAGAAAGACAGGGCACGCCACAATATCCTGCCACTGTCGAAGTTCGGGCTGATGCAGATCACCCGCCAGCGCGTGCGCCCCGCCATGGATGTCAACGTGGAAGAGACATGTCCCACCTGTCACGGTTCGGGAAAAATCAAGTCGAGCATCCTGTTCACAGATCAGTTAGAGAGCAAGATTGACCGTCTGGTCAACAAAATTGGCATCAGGAAATTCTACCTGCATGTCCACCCCTATGTGGCTGCCTATATCAACAAGGGCGTACTGAGCCTGAAGATACAGTGGCAGATGAAGTACGGTCTGGGCGTGCACGTCGTACCCTCACAGAAGTTGGCCTTCCTGCAATACGAGTTCTATGACAGCGACCAGCAGTTCATTGACATGCAGGAAGAGATTGAAACCACATAAGTGGAATAAGATTAAGAACTAAAAAGACCTACGTTCGATGCTGGCACTGAAAATCATCTTCTGGGTATGCCTTTTCATAGTCTTCTACACCTATCTGGGCTATGGAATGCTGCTCTACGTCATCATCCGACTGAAAAGACTCTTCAAGGGCAAGCCCCAGTTGCCGGAGATGCCTGATGACGCGCAACTGCCCACGATGACACTGATGATATGTGCCTACAACGAACAGGACATCGTCGAAGAGAAAATGCAGAACACCCGCACCTTGGACTATCCGAAGGATAAGTTCAAGGTGATGTGGGTGACTGACGGTACCACCGACCAGACCAACGAACTGCTGAAAGGCTACCCAGAAGTAGACATCGTCTTCAGCCCTGAGCGCCGGGGCAAGACAGCAGCCCTGAAGCATGGGCTGCAGGAGGTGAAGACCGACTACGTGGCATTCACCGATGCCAACACGATGATTAACCGCGAAGCCCTGCGCGAGATAGCCCGCCGATTCGAGGACAGGACAGTCGGCTGCGTAAGCGGTGAGAAGCGCGTGGCTGCACGCAACGGAGAGATGGCAGCGGAAGGCGAAGGCCTCTACTGGCGCTACGAGAGCACACTGAAAAAATGGGACAGCGAATTATATTCGGCCATGGGAGCCGCTGGAGAACTGTACGCCATCCGTCCCGAATTGTGCCGAGAGGTACCCGACACGGCCCTGCTCGACGACTTCATGATGTCGATGCTGATAGTCGACGAAGGCCATCGCATCGCCTATACGCCCGAGGCCTATGCACTGGAGTACGGATCGGCCAATCTCCATGAAGAGTCGAAGCGGAAGCGCCGCATCGCCGCAGGCGGACTGCAGAGCATCTGGTGGCTTCGCCGGATGCTGAATCCACTGCGCCAGCCACTGGTGGCCTTCCAGTACATCAGCCATCGCGTGCTCAGATGGAGCCTGACGCCAATAGCCATGATCCTCCTTATAATCAGCAACATAGCACTCGTTGCGTCAAGCGCGGGTCTGCTATACACAGTCCTGCTTATCCTGCAAGCGGCATTCTATCTGGCAGCATGCCTGGGATGGCAACTCAGCCGCTGCGGCATCAAGAACAAACTGCTCTATACGGCCTACTACTTCATGTTCATGAATCTGAACGTCTTCCGTGGAATGGCCTATCTGAGGAGCCACAAACACAGCGGAGCATGGGAAAAAGCAAAAAGAAGTTGAAATTTTGTCTAATTTATTTGTTCAATTAAGATATTTTGCTTATCTTTGCCCCAAATTCGCATTGAAACAAGACAATGGAACAAAACGAGAGAGAGAGTCTATTGCAGAAGTTTGCTGACGCCAACCGCAAGTTAGCCCTTGTCACAGAACAGTTGGAGATAGCAAATAAAAAACTGAAGGAATACGAAGAGAAAGCACTGAACGCAGAGAATGCCAGTAAGATGAAATCTCTCTTCTTGGCTAATATGAGCCATGAGATCCGCACCCCACTGAATGCCATAGAAGGCTTTTCCCGCGTCATCGTTGAGACCGACTCCGAGGAAGAGCGCATGAAATACTATCAGATCATCGAGAGCAACAACCAGCGGCTGAGCAGCCTGATCAACGAGATTCTCGACCTCTCAAGAGTGGAGTCGGGAGAGATCGTGATGAAGAAGACGATGACAGACCTGAACTCGCTGTGCGAGAACATCCAGCAACTCTTCAAGTTCCGCTGCCCGGAGGCACTGAACCTGGAATGGGACAAACCGCTGATGAGTGTCGTCATGAATACGGATGCCAACCGGCTGACACAGGTCTTCTCGAATCTGATCAGCAATGCCCTCAAGCACACGCCCACAGGCAGCATCAACTATGGTTTCCACATCATCAACGACATGCGCGAGATCGAATTCTACGTGAAGGACACGGGCTCCGGCATTGCACCAGAGTTTATCGACAAGATATTCAACACGTATGCCTCTCAGGACGCAGAACAGCAGAAAGGCTTCGGCCTGGGACTTGCCCTCTGCAAGATCATTGTGGAGAAACTGGGAGGCAGCATCCGCGTAGACTCAGAACTCGGCAAGGGCTCCACATTCACCTTCGTCCTGCCCTTCGAGGGCACTGTAGGCGGTTTGGACCAAGAGCACACGACAACGACGACGAATGTGCGCACCATCAGGGTGAGCGCCCGTTCAGACAATATGAATCTGAAGACAATCCTCGTGGCCGAAGACGAGGACAGCAACTATGAACTGGTAAAGATAGTTCTGCAGAAGCGCTATCGCCTGCTCCGCGCCCACAACGGCATCGAGGCTGTCACCATCAATGAAGACGAGAAGCCGGACCTCATCCTGATGGATATCCGAATGCCGGAGATGAACGGCCTTGACGCCACCCGCATCATCAAGGAGATAGACCATCAGACGCCAGTCATCGCCCTCAGTGCCTACGCTTTCGAAGAAAACATCCGCGAGGCAAAGGCTGCCGGCTGCGACGAGTTCATGGCCAAGCCATTCAAGGTGGAGAACCTGATTGAGATGGTCAGAAAATATCTGGACTAACCAAACCACGCTTATAACATCTTATGGGAAAACTTGCTGTACAGAAATACTTTGCATTCATGATTCTCAGCCTGACAGTGCTGTTGATGGTCTTTACACTCGTCGGACTGTTCGGCGGCGACGTCAATCCTGCCGGCAACATGGCACGGGCACTGCTCGTCTATATTTTGCCATTCCTGATCATCGGAGATTTTATCCTGCTGGTTTACTGGCTTATTCTCCGCCGCTGGCACTGGGCTGCTATCCCGTTCCTTGCCATCCTGTGCTGCATCCCCTACTCGATGACGCTCTATAAGTTCGGATCCGTCGATGAGAACGGCGGCAGTCAGCAGGGACTGAAAATCGCGACTTACAATGTGGCCCTCTTCGGGCGTGAGACTTCAGGCTTTATAGCACAAGACATTCTGGCGGAGATGAAGAAGCAGAAAGTAGACGTGCTCTGCCTACAGGAGTATTCGAATCAGAGCGGCGACAAGTTGAACTCCGACTCCTACAAGGACTACTTCCCCCACATGGCCATGGGACAGAGCGATATGGTCATCTATAGCCGGCATCCCATCACGAAGACCAAGAACATCCCCTTCGAGATGACCAACAACAGTGCAATGTGGGCAGAAATAAAGGTCAACAACCAGACCTTCCGCGTCTATAACGTCCACATGGAGACAACAGGCCTCAACCGCACACTGCATCAGGCCAGCAAAATAGAGAATCAGGGCCTGGAAGTGGAGAACAACCGCCTCGTGAGGGCCATATACGGCAACTATACCTTAGGCATGATGGCACGTGCAGGCCAAGCCAACACAGTGGCGATGGACATGAGAGATTCGAATGTGCCCACCATCGTATGCGGCGACTTCAATGACGTGCCTTACTCGTATGTCTACAACACGCTGCTGGGCGACAAGGTAGACGGCTTCAAGGAGTGCGGCGCCGGATTTATGTACACCTTCCGAGGGGGAAAGAAGATGGTGCGTATCGACTACATCTTCCATGACAAATCGCTTAAAGGACTCACCTACTACAAGAAGGATCTCAGTTATTCCGACCACAATCCTGTCTTCCTGAAGATTGCATTACAATAAAAAACAAGAAATCCGACCAACTTGGCCGGATTTCTTGTTTTATCATACGATCTTGAATCTCACACGGAAAGACCGCTCATGCTCATCCCAATTGGTACCCAGCATCTCGAAACGGCCGATTTGAGAAGTAGAGCGTACATGCTTGCCGATACAGGGACATACATCGTAGTCGCCAATACGTACCAAGCGAATCGTCTCTGAGGCATCAACAGGCAAACGGTCTGCACTGACGCCCTCTGGCAATTCATCACGCGTGACGAATTCGAAGGTGACCGACAGGTCTTCCTCTATGAGTTCATTCATCCTGCGCTCTATCTCTTTCTCTTCCTGCCTGCTGGGCTTATGGTCAAGATAGAAACTCATCTTGCTCTTCTTCCGCTCAATATGGGCATTATGACTGCGTTCACAGCCAAAAAGACGGATCATCGTCTGATTCAACAGATGCTCCGCCGTATGTGCTGGTGGGAACTCTTCCTTGTTATGTTCGTTCAAGATATAGTCCATTGTCCAGAATTATGCTTTGAATTTAAGAACGGCTGCACTATACGGAGCGACAGAGACTGCGACAGCCTCGTTTCGCCTCAGGGTGATTGTCTGCTTGACATCAGTCATCAGGTCGGTAGCAACAGCATTCTTCTCCTTGAGACCAAGGAAGTCGAATGCATGCCCGGGAATGTTAACAGACAATTCTGCCTGTACATCAGTGAAGTTTGCAATGACAAGCAGGACCTCCTGACCAGCCTTACGCAGGAATGCATACTGATGGTGATACAGTCCGTTGACATACATCAGATCAAATGATGCTCCCTCGGTGACGGCCTTCTCCGTCCCGGCTATTTGAATCACACGATCATAGACAGCCTTCAACGCCTTCTCATCAGCCGTCAGTCTCCGCTGCGCAGCACGCACCAGCGTGGCCACGCTCCAATAGTCGAAAATCGTGGTGCGACCGTCATTTCCACTGAAGCCCTCCTTGTCCATCCCCCGCTCACCATATTCCTGCCCTGCATAGATCATCAGGGGATTCTGCTGAAGGAGTGCTGAGACGACAAGCCCCGGCACACCTTTCCTTCCGTCACCGGCGAAGAAAGTACTGGCGATTCGCTGCTCATCGTGATTCTCCAGGAAATAGAGCATGTGGTCACGGATATCATCCGTCGCCTGCCAGGCTCCTGTGATGGCCAGAGTAGACTGATTGCCGCGAATGACCTCGCGCAGCGTGTCGTACATGCCCACCTTGTCGTAGAGATAATCGAAGCCGGCACCAATATAATTGCGATACTCTGCGGGATTATACACTTCACCCACGAATATCTTATCAGGATAGGCAAACTTCACCTTGTCTGTAGCCCAGCGCCAGAAGTCTGCGGGCACCATCTCCGCCATATCACAACGGAAGCCGTCGACTCCCTTCCTGGCCCAGAAGAGCAGGATATCCGTCATTTTGCTCCACGTGTTTGGAATTGGATTGAAATGACCTACCCTACCTGCGTAATAATCCACCCCATAATTCAGTTTCACTGTCTCATACCAGTCGTTCATGCCGGGTGCATTGTGGAAACAGTCATTGCCCGTAGCCTTAGCGGGCTCTTCCAGATAAGGTTCTGGCTCATCGTGATACAGGTCAAAATAGGGGGCGAAACGCTGTCCAGGGCAGTAATAGAAGTTGTTCTGAGGGTCGAAGCCGTTCTGAGGATTGTCTTCCTCACCCAGATCCCTCACGCCCTCAGGCTTGCAGATGGAGTGGTACTGGCGAGCCACATGATTGGGTACGAAATCAATAATCACCTTCAGACCTGCCTTGTGAGTACGTGCTATCAACTGCTCGAATTCAGCCATTCGCAGATTGACATCAACGGCCAGATCCGGGTCTACGTCATAGTAGTCAGTGATGGCATACGGTGATCCGGCCTTGCCTTTCACAATAGCCGGATGGTTACGAGGGATGCCATAGGCAGAATAGTCTGTCTGAGTGGCATGACGGATAATGCCCGTGTACCATACATGGCTCACGCCCATCTCCCTGATCTTCTTCAGGGTGGTGGGCGTGAAGTCGTTCATCTTACCGCAACCGTTCTCCTCAATCGTACCATTCTCCTTACAAGTCGTGTTACGATTGCCATAGAGGCGCGTGAATATCTGATAAATGACTATTTTTTCTTTCATTCTGTTTCGATTCCGTGAGCCGATACTTCGCGATTAATCTTAGCGATCATACCCTGAAGAGCCTTGCCAGGACCACACTCGGTAAAGTCGTCGGCACCATCGGCAATCATATTCTGCACACTCTGTGTCCAGCGAACCGAACTCGTCAACTGGGCAATCAAATTGGCCTTGATCTCAGCAGGATCAGTGTGAGGCTTTGCGTCAACATTCTGATAGACAGGACACTTCGGAGCCTTGATCTCCGTCTTCTCGATAGCAGCCTGAAGTTCATCCTTGGCTGGCTGCATCAGCGGAGAGTGGAAAGCCCCCCCCACCTTCAGAGGCAGCGCACGCTTGGCACCAGCGGCCTTCAACTGCTCACAAGCCTCATTGACGGCATCAATATTACCCGAAATAACCAACTGGCCTGGGCAATTGTAATTAGCAGGAACGACAACGCCCTTGCCCATCTTGCTGACTTCAGCACATATCTCTTCTATCTTCTCGTCGGGCAGAGCGATGATGGCAGCCATTGTGGAAGGCTGAGCCTCACAGGCCTTCTGCATAGCCATCGCACGGGCATACACCAGTTTCAGGCCATCCTCGAAAGAGAGGGCACCAGAAGCCGTCAGTGCTGAAAATTCACCCAGGGAGTGACCTGCTGTCATTGCCGGCTGGAAGGCATCACCCATGCAAAGGGCTGAAATCACACTGTGCAGGAAGACTGCGGGCTGTGTCACCTTCGTCTGCTTCAGTTCCTCATCAGTGCCATTAAACATGATGTCTGTGATACGGTATCCAAGGATGTCATTGGCTTTTTCAAAAAGTTCTTTTGCAAGTGGGCTGTTATCGTAAAGATCTTTACCCATTCCTACAAACTGTGCTCCCTGTCCGGGAAAAACAAATGCTTTCATTTTCTTCTATTTTTGTTTAATAATGATGTAGTTTCTGTCATTTCAGGGTGCAAAATTACGTTTTTTTTCTGAAAGAAGCCCCATAAAAGCCATTTTTTTAGCCAAAGTAGGCGGAATATCGGATTTTTTGTGTAAGTTTGCACTTTAGAAAGCGTACAAGACATCAGAAATGAAGTTAATTGTAATGACAAGGCCCACGTTTTTCGTGGAAGAAGACAAGATACTCACCAACCTCTTCGAGGAAGGGATGGACAACCTGCATCTGTACAAGCCCGGCTCGTCGCCGATGTACTTAGAACGATTATTAACGCTGCTGGGGGAAGATCTGGCCAGCAAAACGACAGTCCACAACCATTTTTATCTGAAGGAGGAGTACAAACTGCGCGGCATCCACATCGACGATGCCTTCACAGAACCACCCAGTGGCTATCGCGGGAACATCAGCCGTACGTGCCATGCCATCAGCGAACTGAAAGAGGTGAAGCGGCATAGCAACTATGTATTCCTGCATCCCGTCTTTGACAGTCAGACCATCAAGGAAGAGACTTCAAACTTTACGATTGCAGAATTGGAAGAGGCTGCCCGTCAGGGGCTTATCGACAAGAAAGTCTATGCACTGGGCGGCATTAATCTCGACAATATAAAGACTGTCCGCAGCCTTGGCTTTGGCGGTGTGGTGATCTGTGGTGATCTGTGGAACCGTTTCGACATCCATAACGAACTGGATTACAAGGATCTGCTGCTCCACTTTGAACGCCTAAAGAAAGCCGTCGATTAACCGATAATAAAAGATTGAAACAATATAAACGAATTACAATGAGTGACACAAGTTCCTACATGGTATTCTCTGGTACAGCCACGAAATACCTCGCAGAGAAAATCTGCCAAAGCCTTGACTGCCCGTTAGGACAATTGCAAATCACTAGATTCTCTGATGGCGAATTTGCCGTCAGTTATGAAGAAAGTATTCGCGGGCGCGATGTCTTCCTCGTACAGAGCACCTTCCCCAACAGTGACAACCTGATGGAACTCTTGCTGATGATTGACGCAGCAAAGCGCGCTTCTGCACGCACCATCAATGCCGTCATCCCCTACTTCGGATGGGCACGTCAGGACCGCAAGGACAAGCCCCGTGTCAGTATCGGTGCCAAACTCGTGGCCGACCTGTTGAGTGTTGCCGGCGTCAATCGCGTCATCACAATGGATCTCCATGCAGACCAGATCCAGGGCTTCTTCGATGTGCCCGTCGATCATCTCTATGCCTCCAGCGTCATCCTGCCCTATCTACAGGGCCTCCATCTGGACGATCTCGTCATCGCCTCTCCCGACGTTGGCGGCTCGAAGCGTGCCAACACGTATGCCAAATATCTGGGTTGTCCGCTGGTATTGTGCAACAAGACCCGCGCCCGCGCCAATGTGGTGGCTACGATGCAGATCATCGGCGATGTGGAAGACAAGAATGTGGTGATCATCGACGACATGGTGGATACCGCAGGCACCATCACCAAGGCTGCTGACCTGATGAAGTCGGCAGGTGCCAAGACCGTCAGAGCCTGTGCCAGCCACTGCGTGATGAGCGGCCCGGCCAGCGACCGTGTGCAAGAATCAGCACTCGAAGAGATAGTATTCACCGACTCCATCCCTTATACCCAGCGATGTGCCAAGGTGAAGCAACTCTCTGTGGCTGAGACCTTTGCCGAGGCCATCCGCCGTGTTATCAAGAACCAGAGCATCAGCGACCTCTATCTCATCTAGCGACGTGAAGAGCAGGCAAATCATAGCACTGGCAGTCCTGGCCGTCGTGTCGATGGGCTGCCAGTCTTTTCGTAACAGGCAGATGGCGCAGGAATGGGAAGCCCTCAACGACACCATCCGGGACTGTAGCCAGAAGATTCAGAACATCGTCAATACACTGCAGATGAGCGCGACGACCACGCCGGCCACCCAACAGCAGATGCTCCACGACATCGACAGCATCCAGTGCCTGATGAAGGAAGCCATCCAACGATGTGCCGAACGCAACAGAGACAACGAACTGGGACGATACATCCAGCAAAATTACACAGAGTCCGAATAGAAGCAAAGCCCCCGACCTTGCGGCCGGGGGCTTTTTCATATCTCAAGATGCCTGATCAATTGTTTGAGACAGGGAGTTCAAGCCACTTCACGTAGCAGAAGTCCTGGCGGTGAGGCAGGTTCTTGTTCTTCGGATACATACGCACGGCGCTCTTGTACTGTCCGGCCTGCTTCGGTGCGAGTTCAGCCTCAAAGGTATAGTTGTTGCCTTCCCTCTTGACCATCTTCAGCGGCTCGATGCTGTAGATGCGTTCCTCGCCACTCTTATCGGTATAGACGTTCACCTTCTCAAGTGCGACGGCATCGTCGAGTCCCTGCTCGTTGATGACATAGCGGAGGGTGTACTTCTGCGACGTCTCGATGCCTGCGGCAGGGAAGTCCCATTCTGACGACACCACGCCAACGGCATCCCAGCGCTCGGCGACGGTCTCCTTCCACTGGGCTATCTCCTTGGCCAGACGGAAGTCGTTCTTTGAGATTTCCTTGAAGCGCTTGGCCTCCTTCTCGTAGAACTTGCTGTAGTAGTCGTCGAGTTGACGCTTCATCGTGTAGTGAGGCGCAATCTGGGCGATCGAGTTCTTGACGACCTTGATCCACCCCTTTGAGATGCCCTTCTTGTCCTTATCGTAATAGAGCGGTATAATCTCGTTTTCCAGCAGTCCGTAGATGGTGGCGGCGTCGAGTTGGTCCTGATAGCCCTGGTTCTGATAGGTGCGCTTCTCTGTGAGGGCCCATCCGGCGCCCTCGCGATAGCCCTCCAGCCACCATCCGTCCTTCACGCTGAGGTTCACCACACCGTTCATCTCGGCCTTCTCGCCCGACGTGCCAGAGGCCTCCAGCGGACGCGTCGGCGTGTTCATCCAGATGTCCACGCCCGATACAAGGCGGCGGGCCAGCAGGAAGTCATAGTCCTCGAGGAAGATCACCTTGCCCAGGAACTCAGGGCGCTGTGATATCTCGTAGATCTTCTTGATCAAGCCCTGTCCTGCACCGTCGGCGGGGTGAGCCTTGCCGGCGAAGAGGAAGATGACGGGATGCTCGGGGTCGTTGACGATCTTGGCCAGACGGGCCTCGTCGGTGAAGAGCAGGTGGGCACGCTTGTAGGTGGCAAAGCGGCGGCAGAATCCGATCACCAGGGCGTTCGGATTCATCTTCTCGAGCAGGTTCACCACGCGTGAGGGGTCGCCCTGGTTCTTCAGCCAGGTCTCACGGAACTGTTCCTTGATATAGTCGAAGAGTTTCTTCTTCAAGGCCATGCGGGTCTCCCAGATTTCCTCGTCCGGGCAGTCGTAGATGCCGTGCCAGATATCCTCATTCGACTGGTCGCCCATGTGCTTCTCGTCGAAGTACTTGGAATAGACCTTGCGCCACTCCGTGGCACACCATGTGGGGAAGTGCACGCCGTTGGTGACGTAGCCCACGTGGTTCTCCTCTGGATAGTAGCCGTTCCAGATAGGTGCGAACATCTTCTGCGACACCCAGCCGTGGAGCATCGACACGCCGTTGACCTCCTGGCAGGTGTTGCAGGCGAAGGTCGACATGCAGAACTTCTCGCCGTGATCGTCGGGATTCGTACGTCCCATGCCGATGAACTCGTCCCAGGTGATGCCCAGTTTCTGCGGGTAGCCGCCCATATACTTGCCGAAAAGCCCCTCGTCGAAGTAGTCGTGGCCGGCCGGTACCGGTGTGTGTACGGTATAGAGCGACGAGGCGCGTACCAGTTCCATCGCCTGGTTGAACGTCAGTCCGTCCTCATCAATATAGTCGACGAGGCGCTGCAGGTTGCACAGGGCTGCATGACCCTCGTTGCAGTGGTAGATGTCCTTCTTGATGCCCAGTTTCTTAAGCAGCAGAATGCCGCCGATACCCAGCAGTATCTCCTGCTTCAGGCGGTTCTCCCAGTCGCCGCCGTAGAGAGCGTGGGTGATGGGCCTGTCGAAGTCGGAGTTCATCTCGTTGTCCGTGTCGAGCAGATAGAGTTTCACGCGGCCCACGTTGACCCGCCAGACAGAGGCATACACATGATAGTTCATGAACGGCACGTCGACGAACATCGGGTTGCCGTCCTTGTCCATCTGCCGCTCGATGGGCAGCGAACTGAAGTCCTGCGCGTCGTATTTAGCCACCTGATGGCCGTCCACGGAAAGGCTCTGTGTGAAATAGCCGAACCGATAGAGGAATCCGACGGCACACATGTCGACGTTGGAGTCAGAGGCCTCCTTGACATAGTCGCCGGCGAGCATGCCCAGACCGCCGGAGTAGATTTTCAGGGCAGAGTGGATACCATACTCCATACAGAAATAGGCCACCGACGGGCGCTTCGGGTCGGGCTTCACGTCCATATACTTACGGAACAACTCATAGACCGTCTTCACGCGCTTCATCAGCGCCTTATCCTTCACGATCTGTTCCTTGCGGTCAAAACTGAGGCGCTCGAGCAACATCACAGGATTGTGTTTCACCTCATGATAAAGTTCCGGATCGAGGTCACGGAACAGGTCACGGGCCTCATAGTTCCACACCCACCACATATTGTGGGCAATCTCGTCCATGCACTTCAGTTCCTCGGGGAGACTCGACTTCACGGTCAGTTCCTTCCACTGAGGCACATTGGCATAATCTGCTTTGATCTTCATTGTTTTTGATATTTATATAATTACTTTTTTACCTTTTTGCCTTTCTTCTGCCTTTCTCAAGGCGATGTCGTAGGCCTGATAATAGTACTGGATGAACTCCTTCCAGAGGGCCTTCTTCGAGAGGGCCTCGGCATTCTTGCGCGCATCCTCCACCTGTTTCTTCGTGAAACCGGAGAAGGCCGCCACCGTGTCCTTGATATTGTCGGCCACCTCTGAATAGTTGTAGTCCGTGCGATGAATCACCTTCACGCCGTCCTCTATCTCGCCATATCTGCCGAACACCTTGTTTGCCCAGAGGCCGAATCCAGCCAGGTCGGTGGTGATGCATGGCACCTTGAAGGCGACGGCCTCCAGCGGTGTATAGCCCCAGGGCTCGTAGTAGGAGGGATAGATGCAGAGGTCGTTGCCCAGCACCACATCGTAGTAGGTCATGTTCACAATGCCGTCCTTTCCGTCGAGATAGCATGGCAGGAATATCACCTTCACCGGGTCCTCCCTACGGTTGTGCATATCATAGTACTTCATCATGCCCAGCACATTGTCGTGGCTCATATTGTGCAGCCAGTGCGTCACCTGAGGCACCTCCAGCGGCGTGTCATACTGTTTGCCGCTCTTCAGGCGCTCAACCAGATCTTTGCGGGGTTCCCCCACCCATCCGGGCACTTCGATGAAAGCCACGACTTTCTTTTTCAGGTCCCTGTCGCGCAGCAGGCGGTTCATGGCCTCCACAAACACGTCGATGCCCTTGTTGCGGAACTCATAGCGGCCCGAAGTTGATACGATCAGCGTGTCGTCGTCCAGTTGCTCGCCCAGCAAGGCATTAGCCACTGCGAGCAGGCGTCGCCGCGCAGCATTGCGCTTGCGGGTAAACAGGGCAGCCTTCGGCACGAAACTGTTGTCGAATCCGTTGGGCAGCACCACGTCCACGGGCTTGTCGAGCAGTTCGACGCACTCTCTGGCAGTGATGTCGCTCACCGTCGTGAAGCAGTCCACATACATGGCCGTCTGCTTCTCGATCGAGTGCTTCGACTGCATGTTCAGTTCACCAGCCATTTGGTCGCCGTTGTAAGCGAAGAGATAGTCATAGAGCGGCTTCATATTGCCCGCTATCGAGCGGCCGATACTCGTGGCATGTGTCGTGAATACAGTGCCTATCTGGGGCAGACGGTTGTTGATATAGAGTGCTCCGAGCCCGCACATCCACTCATTAGCATGATAGATCACCCGCTCGTTGCCGTTCAGATAGTGATTGTAGAAACTCTCCACCACCAGTGCGGCAGCGAGCGAGAACATCGAGGCCTCGTCATAGTCGCCGTATGCGTGCAGTGAGTCGACGCCGTAGTTCTCCCACAGCCAGCCGTAGATATCGTTCTTCTTCTCAAAAAGAGGATGAAAGTCCACCAGAATAGCAATTGGCTCACCGGGCACTGTCCAGCGACCCACTCTCACGTCTAATCTAGTTTTTTCCTGCTCAGGGTCATCAGCCCTTATCTCCCTTTGCCAATCCGCAAAGAGCGACTTGTCCTCCTTGAAATAAGGACTTTCTTGTTCTTTCCAGAAATCAGGACCGATGAAGATTATCCTATCCTGAAGTGCCTCCTGTAGGGTCTTGGCACGTGTCGAAAGGACTGTATAGATTCCCCCTACCTTGTTGCAAACTTCCCAACTCGATTCAAATATGTAGTCGGGTTTCAAAAGTCTTTTTACCATCGTTATAATTATAAACGGCTGCAAAGTTACTTAAAAATTTCTAAAACCCACCATCTTTTACCATATATTTTCGACCGACTTTGCATTTTATTGATTTAGATTTGCTAACTTTGTCCGCAAAAAAGAACTGAATATGAAGAAGTTGACGGTTTTACTGTTTGCCTGTCTGCTTTCACTTACCGCCGCCGTGGCACAAAGTGACAGCACGATGTTTCGCGCGTACCTTTATAATAATGAGTATGATGTCTATCTCCGCATCGACTTCCATGAGGAGAATATCAATGTGCCAGGACAAGACCTCTACGGCCCACTGCCAGGCTATCTTGGCAAGAAGCACAACTCCTTCTGCTGGGTGATCACATCAGCCGAGGTCAAAGACAACGTCGCCACAATAGCACTCATCAATGACTATGGTTCTGAAGACCTCACCGCCACGCTCACCTGCCAGAACGACTCCACCTATGTGCTCCGACAGGAGAAGGGATCCACCCTGAAAGTACCCAGAAACGGGAAATGGCAGAAACTGCCCAAGACGCTGCATCTCAAAAGGGGGCTGTCCGATAAAAGCCGCTGACTCCTGACGAGCCAGCGGCTTTTCTGTGCATAGTCTGATGCGGTTCGATTACTTCCAGGGATTGTCGAATCCGACGGGGCCGTTCTCCAGTTTCTGGCAGACCACCTCGATCTCCTCGAAGTGCT
>CAMVJQ010000059.1 GCA_947167845.1 uncultured Prevotella sp.
AAGCAGGTAAGGCCATTCTCGGTATCGAGTTTGGCTCTACCCGCATCAAGGCCGTTCTCATCGATGAGAACAACAAGCCTATAGCACAGGGCTCCCACGAATGGGAGAATCAACTGGTTGACGGTCTCTGGACATACTCCACAGAGGCTATCTGGTACGGACTTCAAGACTGCTATGCTGAACTCCGCAAGGATGTGCAGAAGCAGTACGACTGCGAGATAGAGACCCTTGCCGCCATCGGCTTCTCTGCCATGATGCACGGCTATATGGCCTTCAACGAGAAGCAGGAGATCCTCGTGCCTTTCCGCACCTGGCGCAACACCAATACCGGCAAGGCTGCAGCCGAACTCTCGAGTCTCTTCAACTACAACATTCCACTCCGCTGGAGCATCAGCCACCTCTATGAGGCCATCCTTGACAATGAGGAGCACGTCGCCGACATCAAGTACCTGACCACTCTCGCTGGCTATGTCCACTGGCAGGTCACGGGTCAGTTCGTCCTTGGCGTAGGCGATGCATCAGGTATGATCCCCGTCGATCCCGAGACCAAGACCTACGATGCCACGATGGTGCGCAAGTTTGATGAACTCATCGCTCCCAAAGGCTTCTCCTGGCGACTGCTTGACATCCTGCCAAAGTCCCTGAGTGCTGGAGAGAGCGCAGGCTTCCTGACCCCCGAGGGTGCCAAGCGCCTCGATGTCAGCGGCCATCTGAAGGCTGGCATCCCCGTCTGTCCCCCTGAGGGCGACGCCGGAACCGGAATGGTGGCCACCAATGCCGTCAAGCAGCGCACGGGTAATGTCTCCGCCGGCACTTCCAGTTTCTCGATGATCGTACTCGAAAAGCCCCTCTCAAAGCCTTACGAGATGATTGACATGGTGACCACCCCCGACGGCTCGCTTGTGGCAATGGTACACTGCAACAACTGTACCAGCGACATCAACGCCTGGGTCGGCCTGTTCAAGGAGTATCAGCAGTTGCTCGGTGTGCCCGTCGACATGAACGAACTCTATGGCAAACTCTTCAATAAGGCTCTTGAGGGCGATACTGACTGTGGCGGTTTGATGGCCTACAACTATGTTTCCGGCGAGCCAGTCACAGGTCTGCAGGAAGGACGCCCCATGTTCATGAGGTCGGCCAATGACAAGTTCAACCTGGCCAACTTCATGCGCGCCCACCTCTACGGTGCCATCGGCGTGCTGAAAATCGGCAACGACATCCTGCTCAAGGAAGAGAAGGTACGCGTCGACCGCATCACAGGCCACGGCGGCTATTTCAAGACACCCGGCGTAGGTCAGCGCATGCTCGCTGCAGCCCTCAACTCCCCCATCTCTGTGATGGAGACCGCCGGAGAGGGTGGCGCGTGGGGCATCGCCCTGCTGGCAGGATTCATGGTCAGCAATCCCAACAGCCTCTCCCTCGCTGATTACCTCGAAGAGGTGGTCTTCGCAGGCAACAAGGGAACCTCTGTCGCTCCTACGGCTGAGGATGTGGCAGGATTCGAGAAATACATCGCCAACTACAAGAACTGCCTCCCCGTTGAGCAGTGTGCCGTTGACCATAAGAAGTAAGCGACCTCCCCTAACCCCTCCTGTAGGTGGGGGACAGATACCAGACGAGCCTTCTGTAGTAAATGTCCTCTCCCTACAGGGGAGTTAGAGAGGGTTACTTCAACCAGCATCAATTAAACATCCACGAAACCAATGAAGAGACTATTCATCACCACATTCATCGCATCGACCATTGCCCTTACCGCAATGGCTGCCGAGAATCCCAAAGTGACCATCCACGCCGACCAGCCAGGAGCAAAGATCAACCGCGAAATCTACGGACAATTCTCAGAACATCTGGGAAGTTGCATCTATGGAGGCCTATGGGTGGGCGAAGACTCCAAAATCCCTAATATACAAGGCTACCGCAAGGACGTGTTCGAGGCCCTTAAGGCACTGAAGATACCAGTGATGCGATGGCCGGGCGGCTGCTTCGCCGACGACTACCACTGGATGGACGGCATCGGCCCCAGAGACAAACGCCCCTCGATGCGCAACAACAACTGGGGCGGCACCATCGAGGACAACTCCTTCGGCACCCACGAGTTCCTCAACCTCTGCGAGATGCTGGGCTGCGAGCCCTACATTAGCGGCAACGTGGGATCAGGCACAGTGAAGGAGATGGCGCAATGGGTGGAGTATATGACCAGCGACGGCGACACGCCGATGGCCCGTCTGCGCCGCCAGAACGGACGCGAGAAAGCCTGGAAGGTGAAATACTTCGGCATCGGCAACGAAGCCTGGGGCTGCGGCGGCAACATGACGCCCGAATACTACAGCGACGAGTTCCGCAAGTTCAATACCTACCTCCGCGACCATGGCAAGAACCGCCTCTATCGCATAGCCTCAGGAGCCTCCGACTACGACTACGACTGGACGAAGGTGCTCATGGAAAAAATAGGCTCACGCATGCAGGGCATCAGCCTCCACTATTACACCTGCTCGGGTTGGGAAGGCCCCAAGGGCTCTGCCACCAGTTTCGACACCGACCAGTACTACTGGGCCCTCGGCAAGTGCCTGGAAATAGAAGAAGTCATCCGCAAGCACAAGGCCATCATGGACGAGAAAGACCCGCAGGGCAAGATAGGGCTGCTCGTCGATGAGTGGGGCACCTGGTGGGACGAGGAACCAGGCACCATCCCTGGCCACCTCTATCAGCAGAACGCGCTACGCGATGCCTTCGTGGCTGCCCTCTCACTCAACGTCTTCCACAAGTACACAGACCGCGTGAAGATGACCAACATCGCCCAGGTGGTCAATGTGCTACAGTCAATGATCCTCACCGACCAAGAGGGCACAGGCCACATGGTGCTTACGCCCACCTATCACGTGTTCGAGATGTACACTCCTTTCCAGGAGGCCACCTGGCTCCCACTCGACCTCGAGACCGACACCGTGCAGGTGAGCAAGGCCTACTTCAAAGAGAAGCAGTGTGCCAAGGATGCCGGCTATCGCCCCTGCCCCCTCCTCTCTGCCTCTGCCGCTAAAACGCAGGACGGCTCCATCGTCTTCGCCATCACCAACGTCAGTCTCGATAAAGCCCAGACACTCGATATCAGCATCGAGGGATTCCAGCCCAAAAGTTTCACAGGCCGAATCCTCACCTCAAAAAAAGCCGATGACTACAACGATTTCCAGCACCCGAACGTAGTGGCTCCCGCTGACTTCAAGGATGCCAGTCTCTCGAAGAAAGGGCTGCTGAAGGCGAGGATACCCGCCAAGTCCATTGTCGTACTATCAATCAAAAAGTAGTTGTTGCCATAATGATTGTAGTCTGCTATTCATATAATCTACTCCACTTCTCATTATATTAGTCGCAATTTTACAATCTGGCAGCAAAGATACAACAATTTTCCGTTACTCAGATGCTAAAAGAATAAAAAACCATGTCGCCCTGGCCGTTATGTTGCAGCATTCCAATGCGTTAACATAAAAAGCGGCTAGGGCGGCACAGTTTTTATCCGTTATCCAATCTCTATCTGACGGCTGACCTTCACTTTCTCTTCAACGAGTTTCGGCAGTTCGACGGTGAGAACGCCGTGCTCCACCTTCGCTGAGATAGCATCCTTCTTCACATCGTCAGGCAGGATGAGCGTCTGCTCGTACTTCGAGTAGGAAAACTCACGACGCAAATAGCGGGTAGTCTTGTCCTCGTCCTTGTGCTCCTGCTTGCTCTCCATCTTGATAACCAGGTTGCCCTCATCGTTGATATGTACATTGAAGTCCTCCTTTTTCATGCCCGGTGCAGCAAGTTCAACGGTATAAGCCTTGTCGCTTTCTTTCACATTGATAGCCGGAGCAGTGCTATTGACTCTCGGCATAAAGTCTGTGTCAAACAAATCATTGAATACAGAGGGAATCCAACTGTTACTTCTCATTACTGGCATCATAATCATTACCTCCTAATTATATTTTTAAATTGTTAAACTTTTGTTCTCTGAATCTCTGCTCTTTCTGGAGCGTCGTTCACAAAGGATGAGGCAAGAAATGTGCCAAGAGGGGTTGACCTCCCTCCCCCCTCCTATAGGATGTGAATTCGAATGTCATTCTGTCAGAATAGCACGACAAACTGTCAGTGCCGCTTCAACGGATGGTATCTCTGTGACAACCATCGAACGCTTGCCGTTGGCCTCCCTCAGATTGCATCGACGCACATTCCGGGTCAGGTAGTCGAGCACACGACCGAAAGTCTCGCTCTGATAGTAAGGACTATTGGGGCTGCTGACGAAATAGAGGTACATCCGCTGCTGCTTGAGCAGGATCTTTTCTACGCCGAGATGCCTACCAAGCACCCGAAGGGGGACGACACGTATCAGTTCCTCGGCCACTTCGGGAATGTCGCCGAAACGGTCTTTGAGCCGAGCGCGATAGCCTTCGAGCGCCGTGTCGAGGTCGTGTCGGTTGGCCAGATTGTCCAGTTCGCGATAGAGCAGCATCCGTTCTGAGTCTCTGGGCACGTAGTTGTCGGGGAAGTACATCTCGATGTCAGATTCGAGGGCGCAGTCGTCGACGAAGAACTGAGAATGGAGAGTTGAGTATTGAGAATTATGAATTGACTTGCCAGCAGCAGTCCCGCCCTGAGAGTAATCATAATTCTCAATAGTCAATTCTCCATTCTCTATTTCATTCTCAATTCCATCCTGTTCGTTGCGCAGTTCGGCCATAGCCTGATTGAGGATCTTCTGATAGGTTTCATAGCCGAGGTCGGATATGAAACCGCTCTGTTCGGCGCCGAGCAGATTGCCGGCACCGCGGATGTCGAGATCCTGCATAGCGATGTTGATGCCTGAGCCAAGTTCGGAGAAATTCTCGAGAGCCTCCAGGCGGCGTCGTGCCTCCGGACTGAGGGCCGCCAGCGGCGGGGCCAGCAGATAGCAGAAGGCCTTTCGGTTGCCACGTCCGACGCGGCCTCGCATCTGATGGAGGTCGGAGAGGCCGAAGTTCTGCGCCGCATTGATGATGATGGTGTTGGCATTTGGGATGTCGATGCCATTCTCGACGATGGTGGTGGAGAGCAGCACGTCGTAGTCGTAGTCAGAGAAGTCGAGCACAATCTGCTCCAGTTCCTCGGGCTTCATCTGCCCGTGTCCGATGGCGATGCGGGCGTCGGGGACGTACTTGTGGATCATCTCAGCAATATGGGTCAGGTCGCTGATACGATTGTTGACAAAGTAGACCTGTCCGTTGCGCGACATCTCAAAGTTGATGGCATCCGTGATAATCTCTGCGCCGAAGGTGTGAATCTCCGTCTGTATCGGATAGCGGTTGGGCGGCGGCGTCTGGATGACACTGAGGTCACGTGCACCGACGAGAGAGAACTGGAGGGTACGGGGTATGGGCGTAGCCGACATCGTAAGCGTATCCACGTTCGACTTCATCTGGCGCAGTTTCTCTTTCGTGCCGACACCGAACTTCTGTTCCTCATCGATGATGAGCAGCCCGAGGTCTTTGAACTTCACATTCTTGCCGATGAGCCGGTGGGTACCTATAATAATATCCACTTTCCCCTCCGCCAGGTCCTTCAGCAAGGCCGAGGTTTGCTTGGCGGAGCGGGCGCGGGTTAGATAGTCCACACGGACTGGCATGTCCTTCAGACGGGAGGAGAAGGTGCGGTAGTGCTGATAGGCAAGCACTGTGGTGGGCACGAGTACTGCCACCTGCTTGCCGTCGCAGGCGGCTTTGAAAGCGGCGCGGACAGCCACTTCCGTCTTGCCGAATCCCACATCGCCGCACACCAGGCGGTCCATCGGGCGCGGCCGCTCCATATCGGCCTTCACGTCCTGCGTCGCCTTCAACTGGTCGGGCGTGTCCTCATAGAGGAAACTGGCCTCCAGTTCGTGCTGCATATACGAGTCGTGGCTGAAGGCGAACCCCTTCTGGCGACGACGCTTGGCATAGAGGCGGATCAGGTCGCGGGCGATGTCCTTGATATGCTTTTTGGTGCGCTCTTTCAGCCGCTCCCACTGTCCGGTGCCAAGCGTGGAGAGCCGGGGCGGCTCACCATTGTCCTGCGACTTGTACTTCGACACCTTGTAGAGCGAGTGGATGGACACGTAGATGCTGTCGCCGTTCTGATAGAGGATTTTAATCATCTCCTGATACCCCCCACGCTCTTCCCCCTTTAGGGAGGAGGAAGAGGAGGGCACGGGCATACGGACCAATCCACCGAACTTACCCACGCCGTGGTCCACATGCACCACATAGTCGCCTATCTCAAACTGCTGGATTTCCTTCAGCGTCAGGGCCACCTTTCCGTTGCGCGCCTTGTCGCTCTTTAGGCTGTACTTGTGGAAGCGGTCGAATATCTGATGGTCGGTGAAGACGCACGCCCGCAGGTCGTCATCGGCAAATCCCTCGTGAAGGGTCTTGTCGACGGGAGTGAAGAGGATTTGAGAGTTGAGAGTTCTCGCTGCGAAGATGTCTTTCAGGCGCTCGTTCTGTTTCTGGCTGTCGGCCAATATATAAATATGGTAGCCTTTGAGCAGGTAGTCCTCAAACGTCTGCGTCAGAAGGTCGAAGTTCTTATGAAACAGGGGCTGCATCGTGATGTTGAAATGCAACTTGGCATCCGGCTGCGACGATGGCTGATGGCCGAACTCTATCCTGCGGAACGTCTGGGCATCAGCCATGAACTGGGAGCCGGATGCCAACTGGGCGTCGCGCCGCAACCGTCGCTCGATGGCCTGCTGCTCCATCTCAGTGGCTTCAGTCATCTGCTCCACACGGGCCTGCTCGGAGAAACCGTCCTGATAGGCTTTATCCACAGCGTCGCGGACGTAGAAGAAGTCCTTTACGGCCAACACGGTGTTCTTTGGCACGAAGGAGAGGAAGGGCACCTTGTCGGCCTCCATCGTGGTCAGTTCCGGCACAATCTCGATGCGGTCACGCCGCTCTTTCGACAACTGATCCTCCACCTCGAAAGTGCGGATGGAGTCAATGTCGTCGCCAAAGAAATCAATACGATAGGGATACTCGCTGCTATAGGAATAGACGTCGAGGATGGAGCCGCGCATGGCGAACTGGCCCGGTTCATAGACGTAGTCCACCTCCCGGAAGCCGAAAGCCCGGAGTGTCTTCGCAATGTCGGTGACGTCGACGGTCTGATCCTTCTCCAGAGTAAGCGTCTGCGAATCCAGTTTCTTCTTCGACACCACCAACTCTGCCACTGCCTCGGGATAAGTGACGATGTAGAGTTGAGATTTGAGAGTTGAGGGTTGAGAATTGAGAGAGGAGAGGCGTGCCAGCACCTCTGTGCGCAGAATCTCGCTGGCTGCATCGCGCTGAGCATACTTTATGGCCCTACGATAACTGCTGGGGAAGAATAGCACGCCGCTATCGCCCAGGAGTTGGGTAAGGTCGTGATAGAAGTAGCCTGCCTCCTCGGCATCCTGCAGGATGAAAAGCAAGGGAGTCTCACACTTGGCAGCCATGCTGCCGAACAACATTGGGGCGCTGGAGCCCAACAAGCCTTCGAGGAAAATCGTCTGTACGGAGGACTTTCCCAGCGCCTGTGCCAGTGCCGACACCTGCGGCAAACGGGCATACACTTTCTCTAATTCCTGTATATTCATCGCGAATGTAGGTGCAAAGGTAGTCAATTTTTGCCACAGATTCCGCAGATTAACACAGATTAATGGTAAATATCAGTGAAATTCTGTGAAATCTGTGGTTAAAATCTTTGTTATCTGTGGCTAAAGCATTATCTTTGCAATCAAATTTCGACATTATGCATGAAAGTGACAGCATCGTTATCATTCCGACGTATAACGAGAAGGAAAATATAGAGAAAATCATCCGGGCCGTATTCGGACTGGAGAAGTGTTTCCATATCCTCGTCATCGACGACGGGTCGCCCGACGGCACAGCGGGCATCGTCAAAAGGCTGGTGACATCCGAATTCAGCGACCGTCTGTTCATACTGGAGCGCAGCGGCAAGCAGGGACTGGGCACTGCCTATATCACTGGATTCAAGTGGGCCCTGGACCGCGACTACGAATACATCTTTGAGATGGATGCCGACTTCAGCCACGATCCTAACGACCTGCCAAGGCTCTATGCGGCCTGCCACGACGAAGGCTACGACCTGGCCATCGGCTCGCGATACGTGTCGGGTGTCAACGTGGTCAACTGGCCCATTGGTCGCGTGCTGATGTCGTATTTTGCCTCAAAATACGTTCGCATCGTCACCGGCTTCAAGGTGCACGACACTACTGCCGGATTCAAGTGCTACAAGCGGCGCGTGCTCAAAACTATCGAACTGGACAAGATACGCTTCAAGGGATATGGCTTCCAGATAGAGATGAAGTACACGGCCTACAAGATCGGCTTCAAGATCAAGGAGGTCAGCGTCATTTTCGTCAATCGCCGCGAGGGCACCAGCAAGATGTCGAGTGGCATCTTCGGCGAGGCCTTCTTCGGCGTGATGCGCCTCAGGCTCGACGGCTGGACGAGGAAGTATCCGAAAATTGAGATTTGAGAATTATGACTACTCTGCTATATAGGGTCTATCAGATAGTCGTGGGCATTCCCGTGCTGGTGCTTGCCACCATTATCACTGCTGTGGAGGTGGGCATCGGCACAAGCATCGGCGACGGCCACTTCTGGGGCTACTATCCGGGGCGCTGGTGGGCCAGGTGCATTCTGAAAGTACTCCTCATCCCTGTCAAGGTGGAGGGGCGCGACCATCTGGAGCAAGGCCAGAGTTACGTATTCGTGGCCAATCACCAGGGGGCTTTCGACATCTTTCTCATCTACGGCTATCTGGGCCGCAACTTCAAGTGGATGATGAAGCACCAACTGCGCAAGATTCCCTTCGTGGGATATGCCTGTGAGAAGTCGCACCAGATCATGGTGGACAAGCGAGGCCCCAAGAAGATACAGAAGACTTACGAGACAGCCCGGGAGATACTGCAGGAAGGCTACAGCGTGACCGTATTCCCAGAAGGAGCCCGAACCTTCACTGGCCACATGGGAAAGTTTAAGAAAGGAGCCTTCGCCCTGGCCGACGAGTTGCAGTTGCCTGTTGTACCGCTGACCATCAACGGCTCTTTCGACATCCTGCCCCGCCAGCGCGGCTTCAATTTCATCAACTGGCATCCCCTCAGGTTGACCATTCACCAGGCCATCTATCCCGTTGGCCAAGGACCAGACAACGTAGAGGCAACGATGCGACAGGCCTACGACTCTGTGATGTCTGGCCTGACACCAGAATACCAAGGATACATAGAAAACCCTGACCAATAAAACTCAAATCCCACCCCTCTAATCTCAAATCAAAAATGATTGCAAGAGCCCCCTACCTGTTTCTCCTACTGATTCTGATACCCGACATCTATCTGGACCGGCACTATTGGCGGCATCGCCATTCGCCAGTCAAGCGTCTGATCTGTTGGATGCCCACAATCCTGATGACAGCATATACCATCATGCTGGCCTACGAGAAGAACTTCATCCCCGACAATCCCACCTTTTTATATATATACCTCTTGCTGCTGGGACTCATCGTGATTCCCAAGTTCGTGTTTTTCCTGTGCTCTGCCTGCGGACTAGCCTTCTGTAGACTGTTTCACAAGCGTAAGAACTATGGCAACATGATCGGACTGCTGGCCGCACCAGTCATCTGGTATATCCTCATCTACGGCTCGTTCGTGGGATTCAGCAAGTTGGAAGTGAATCGCCAGGTCTTTTCATCCCCCAGTCTGCCCCTAGCGTTCGACGGCTACAAGATAGTGCTCTTCTCGGATGCCCACGTGGGCAGTTACACAGGCAGCAGGCAATGGATACTACAGCGGGCCATCGACAGCATCAATGCCCAGAAGCCAGATATGATCGCCTTCACTGGCGACCTGCAGAATATGCAGCCCTCAGAACTCTATCAGCAGATGGACATTCTGTCAAGACTGAAAGCGAAGGATGGTGTCTACTCCGTGCTCGGCAATCACGACTATGCCGAGTATGTAGGCTGTGACGATGCAATGAAAGTGGCCAACTGCCGCGAGACCGTCAGTCTGGAGCGGCAGATGGGCTGGACATTGCTGCTCAACGAGCACCGCAGCGTCAGCCGAGGCAAGGAGCACATTATCATCGCCGGCATGGAGAACGACGGCGACGGCAAGCGATTCCCCCAGAAGGGCGACATCAAGAAGACGCTCGGCAAGAGCAAGGACGACTTCATCATCATGCTTGAACACGACCCATCAGCATGGCAGCGCAAAATCATCCCTGACGGGCGCTCACAACTGACGCTGAGCGGACATACTCACAACATGCAGTTAGCACTGTTCGGATGGTCGCCCATCTCACTAAGAGGCAACGAGGTAAACGGATGGTACACCAAAGGCACGCAGTCGATTTTCGTCACAGCGGGACTGGGCGGGCTTATCCCTTTCCGCTTTGGTGCAACGGGTGAGATAGTGGTGCTGACTCTGCATCGACAATAAACTCACACGAGATTAGCGGCCAGAAACCTGCGGCATACCTCTACAGGGAGTCCACGACGATGGGCATAGTCGCGAAGTTGGTCTTCTCCGATTTTCCCAACAGAGAAATAACGACTTTCTGGATGGGCCAGCATCAGGCCTGAGACGCTGGCATGAGGCTTCATAGCCCCACTCTCTGTCAGGCGGATGCCTATCTGCTTCATATCCAGCAGTGAGTCGATGACGAAATTCAGGCTCGTATCCGGCAGAGACGGGTAGCCGACAGCAGGGCGAATGCCCTGGAAATACTCCTGTTGCATCTCGCGGATAGTCAGACGTTCATCACTCGCATAGCCCCAGTAGTGCCTTCTCACCTCTTCATGCATTCGCTCGGCTGTGGCCTCAGCCAAACGGTCAGCCAGCAGTTGCATCATCATCTTCCGATAATCATCCCTGTCGAAATCAGTCTCCAGTCCCAAGTCAACTGTCGTCGCAAACACCCCCACCTTGTCCTTCTGTCCTAACGACGAAGGGCGCACGAAGTCGGAGAGGCATCGAAAGTCGCTGTCGGGTTGTTGCTGCCGGAGAAAGGGTATGCGAATATATGCTCCCCCTACCCCATTCCCGCTGATCAGGACATCGTCACCATCGCTGTTGGCATCAAAGAGTTGGAAAAGGGCATATGTGTGATAACTGCCCGCGATGTCAGCAAGTGCAGCCTCTGCCTCCTGACGGAGTTCACGCTTTTCCCCATCAGGCTTATTGTGCATCCCCCAGGCAAAATAGAAATAGGCCCAGTTGATGTAAGGTGCCACATCGGCTATGTCGTAGGTGATCTTCATCTGAATGTGAGCGGCTGGCCGATATAGTCGACATCCACCTTGCCATTGGCATATACAGTGTGCCCATTGCAGAGCGTGCGCTCCACTCGCCAGAGATACATGTGGCCCTCCATCGGACTCCATCCACACTTGCTCTGGATCAGTTCGCGAGTAACCACCCAGGCCGTGTCAGGACGAACCAGCACAAGATCGGCTTGATACCCCTCGCGTATGAATCCACGCCTCCGGATCTCAAACAGGCGGGCGGGATTATGGCACATCAGTTCGACGAGCCGCTCCAACGTCAGTACACCCTTATCTACCAGTTCCAGCATCGTGACAAGCGAAAACTGAATCATTGGCATTCCGCTGGCAGCACGTGCACAACCGCCCTCCTTCTGCGAGAGCAGATGGGGTGCGTGGTCGGTGCCTATGACAGTGATACGCCCATCGGTGAGTGCCTGCTGCAGTGCCTCACGGTCGTTGGCCGTCTTAATGGCTGGATTGCATTTGATGCGGGTGCCGAGGCTTGCATAGTCACGGTCGCAGAAATAGAGGTGGCTGACCGTAGCCTCGGCCGTAATCAAGGAATTTGGGAATGGCTCAAAGAGTTCCAGTTCGCAAGCCGTCGTCAGATGGGCCACATGAAGGCGGGTCTTATATTTCCGTGCCAACTCTACAGCCAAGCGTGAACTCTCATAGCAAGCCTCCCTGCTCCTAATTTCAGGATGATGGACGACTGCCGGATCGTCGCCGTAGCACTGTCTGGCTGCTGTCATATTGCGATTGATGATGTCGGTATCCTCACAGTGAGCCATGACAGGCAGTTGGGCCGTAGAAAAGATGCACTCCAAAGCCTCCCGCCGGTCCACCAGCATATTACCCGTCGAACTGCCCATAAAGAGTTTGATGCCAGGGATGCGATGGGGATCAAGTTGGCTGAAGAGGTCTGTATTATCATTCGTCGCACCGAAAAAGAAACTATAGTTGGCATGACTCTTACGGGCGGCCAGCGTAAACTTCTCATCAAGGGCCTCGAGCGTGGTGGTCTGAGGCATCGTGTTAGGCATCTCCAGATAAGAGGTGACACCTCCTGCCACTGCAGCACGGCTCTCGCTCTCGATATCGGCCTTCTCCGTCAGTCCCGGCTCACGGAAATGCACATGATCGTCAATGACTCCTGGCAGGACGAAACATCCCGAAGCATCAATGACCTGATCAAACGACGCTTCGGGAATCTTATTCCCTGGTATAATCTGTACTATCTGCTCATCCTCAACGACAATGGAGGCGTTACACGTCCTACCTTCATTGACAACGGTTCCTCCTTCGACGAGTGTTCTCATTTCTGAGGAATATTAGTCAGAGGAGCATGAAGCGAGTCAGGTGCCTGTAATTGAGGTGCGGCGGGAGCAGGGGCGACAGGTGCTGACTGAGGAGTATCGTCCACCAGTCCGTTCTGCCGGGCCTGAATCTCATTAGCGGCACGATAATACTCCTTCACGTATGCGTCCTCCTTGAATTTCTTTGTTGCCTTGCTCATGATGTCCTCTATCTGAGGTGTCAGCATCGGATAAGGATAGGCACTAGTCATCATCATGAACACACCTGGCCCCAGAACATTGTCGAAATTGTCGACGATAAAGTTGGTCACCAGACTGTCTTCCTGCTGGGCGATACGGGCCGCCTCGATGTTGAGTTGTTGATTGATCTCGTTCTCGTCAATCCCTTCGAGCAACATCTGGCTCTGCTTGTGCCCTAGTTCATTCATCTCGTTGCTCAGCCTGTTGTGCAATGTGATGAAATCGTAAAGTTTGTCGTTCAACGGCGTGCCGCTGACACGCTGCTTGGCATTGTCTATCTTGATTTCGATTTCACCCTTTTCGATGACAACCGGCATGATGCTCTCGTCATCCATAAAGATGCTGGCCATACGGACTGTATCCAGCAGACCCGCAAAGCGGAACTTGCCATGAACCACGTCACAGGAATCAATGTTTTTGAGTTCCTGGTCTTTGACAGCCTTCAGATAGAGTTTACTTCCGTCCAGTGACGAGATGGATGAAGACCCCTGTATGCTGTAGGATTCTGCACAAGAAGTCATCACCAATGAAGTCAACAATGCATATACTATTCTGTTCATATATATTTGTTTTCGTTGCAAATGTACAACGTTCTGATGAATCAAAGAAAAAAATTTGCGCATTTTAAAACAAATGCGCATTCTTTTATAGTTTTTTTTATTCTTTTTCCAGTTCTGAGCCTATTCTATGCGTAGAATACAATTGCAGGATTGCCGCGATGAGCAACGTGATAACCCACTTGTTGTACACATATTGTATATATGTAAGATGGTCAATGCCAAAGATATTGCGCTGACTGTCGAACATCAGCAGAGCCGACACCAGAAAGAGGACATCGCTCAGTAACATCATCCTGCGCAGACGACGGATGGTAACATTAGGGCCTTCATATCGCTGAAGCATCTGCATGGACGAGAAGAAGACGGCGCCTACGGCAAATACATAAGGTGCCCCTGACCACAATAGGACACTTGCCCCTGCGCCAACTACCATCAGCACAGCCCCAACGAGGTAGAGCACGTTTTGCCAGTTAGTCAGTTGTCTCATCGGTTACAATAGGATTAGGACTTCGGTCGTCGTCACTCAGCACAAAGATGTCTTCGTCTTCAGCCTTCATAAAGTAACGTTCGCGGGCTATCTTCTCAATGGCTTTCGGATTCCTGTCCAGTTCGCGGATTTGGGCCTGGTCACGTCTATACTCAGCGTCATACCTTTCAATCTCCTCTTCCAATTCACTGATACGATGGCGGTTCTTCAGATGGCTAAGTACACTGTTCTCGTCTAGGAACCCGACAATAAGTACACCCAGTACACAGACTACTGTGTACTTCAGCGCCTGAGAACGCCACACCTTCAGCGCAAATGACTTAATACAATCAACTACTTTCATAAATTCGATGCAAAATTACAAAATAATTATGAATTATTCATTATGAATTATGAATTATTTCGTATCTTTGCACCAAAAATTACTTCTAACAGCATGGAATATATAGTATCAGCAAGAAAATACAGGCCTCTGTCCTTCGACACGGTAGTTGGACAGGAGTCACTTACTACGACGCTGAAGAATGCGGTGAAGAGCGGTAAACTTGCCCACGCCTACCTCTTCTGCGGCCCGCGTGGCGTCGGGAAGACCACCTGTGCCCGCATCTTTGCCAAGGCCATCAACTGCCAAACCCCCACAGCCGATGGCGAGGCCTGTAACGAGTGCGAAAGTTGCCAGTCATTCAATGAACAGCGCTCGCTCAACATCTTCGAACTGGATGCTGCCTCCAACAACAGCGTGGAGCACATCAAGACACTGATGGAGCAGACCCGCATCCCACCACAACTGGGCCGATACAAAGTGTTCATCATCGACGAGGTGCATATGCTCTCCACCGCCGCCTTCAATGCTTTCTTGAAAACACTGGAGGAACCGCCTGCACACGTCATCTTCATCCTCGCCACCACAGAGAAGCACAAGATACTGCCCACCATCCTATCGAGATGCCAGATCTACGACTTCGAACGCATGACGGTGCGAAACACCATCGGCCATCTGAAGCACGTGGCTGACAAGGAAGGCATCACCTACGAGGAAGAGGCTCTCGCAGTGATAGCAGAAAAGGCTGACGGTGGCATGCGCGACGCTCTCTCCATCTTCGACCAGGCGGCTTCATTCTGCCAGGGGAACATCACGTATCAGAAAGTCATCGAAGACCTCAATGTGCTCGATTCGGAAAACTATTTCCACATCGTAGACCTCTCTATAGACAATAAGGTAAGCGAGATCATGGTGCTGCTCAATTCCGTCATCAACAAGGGTTTCGACGGGGGACTCCTCATTCAGGGGCTCGCCAAACACATCCGGAACGTGCTGATGGCCAAAGACCCGCAGACCCTCCCCCTGCTAGAAGTCAGCGACCAGCAGAGGCAGCGCTTTGAGGAACAGGCCAAGAAGGCCGACACTCGATTTCTCTATCAGGCTCTGCGACTGACCAACCAATGCGACATCAACTATCGGCAAAGTAGCAACAAACGGCTGCTCGTGGAACTGACCTTGATAGAGATTGCCCAAATCACCCAACCGGAGGATGGGGCTAGCGCGGGGCGCCGCCCCGGAAGATTAAAATCCCTGTTTAAGCATTTGATGCAACAGCCTCAGCCGAAGAAAGCGGCCCCACAGGTAGCCACTGCCGAGACTGCCGCATCAACCCCCGCTGTGACAAAGCCCACCGTACGAACAGCCACCTCTCAACCTGCTACCCCGGCAGCAGCCCCCCAAGTCCAGTCTTCATCACCGGCCACTGCCCAGAGCACAAATCCCAAGCCTCAAATCTCAAATCTCAAATCCCTCAGTTTCTCCTGGAAGAACCTCCGACAGCAGAACAAGCCTTCAAAGATGAGCATCATTCCCGGCAGCGTTGGCGACTCAAAGGATCGCCAACAGGCCGACGACATGAACTTCACGCAGGAAGACCTTGAATTCCAATGGCTCGCTATGTGCAACAGGATGCCGCAACAGCGTCAGGAACTAAGCGGCATTGCCACAAGGATGAAGAACATGAACCCCGTCATCACCCAACTACCACAGATAGAGGTCACCGTCGACAATGCACTCATCAAACAGGAAATGGAGGACATCCTGAAGAGCATCATCAAGACGCTTCAAATCTACCTCCGAAACGCCCAAATTTCACTCAACATCCTCATTTCCGATACGCCGCAGCAGACGAAAATGCTTAGCCGTCGGGAACAATTTGAACTGATGAAAAAGGAAAATCCTGCCATAGAAAAACTACGACAGGAATTCAGTCTTGAATTAGCCTGATCACCTTCAAATCAGATTCATTCCCAGCGACTTGCACTCCCTGCGCATATCGTCTGGCCAGATACTGGCCTGAATCTCTCCGATATGACCTTTATGAAGCAAGACCATACAGAGACGACTCTGTCCAATACCGCCTCCAATGCTCAAAGGCAGTTTGCCGTTAAGCAACTGCTGATGGAAGTAAAGTTGCTCACGTTCCTCCTTGCCTTCCAGCTTCAACTGGCGCAACAGCGACTCCTTATCCACACGAATTCCCATTGACGACAGTTCAAACGAACGCCCCAGGACAGGATACCAGATCAGGATATCACCATTCAGACCTGCACGACCGTCTTCCGCCACTGTCGACCAGTCATCATAGTCAGGCGCCCGACCGTCATGTTTCTCACCATTCGACAACTTGCCGCCAATACCTATTATAAATACAGCACCGTAAGCCTCACAGATAGCATCCTCACGCTCCTTGGGTGACTTGTCTGGATACATGTGGAGCAACTCCTCCGCATGGATGAAATGGATCTTCTCTGGCAGGAAAGGCTTAATCTGGGGGTATGTCTCACAAGTCAGATACTCCGTCCGTCGGATGGCGCCATAGATACGTTCCACGACATTCTTCAAGAAAGCGACCGTACGATCCTCTTTCCGAATCACAGCCTCCCAGTCCCACTGGTCCACATAGAGTGAATGCAGATTGTCCAGTTCCTCATCGGCACGGATAGCATTCATATCCGTATAGATGCCATAACCGGGTTCAATCTTGTATTCAGCCAGACTCAGTCGCTTCCATTTGGCCAACGAGTGTACCACCTCTGCCTGTGCATCACCCAGATCCTTGATAGGGAAGGTCACTGCACGCTCCACTCCATTCAGGTCGTCATTGATACCCAAGCCCTTCAGCACAAACAACGGTGCTGTCACGCGCCGAAGCCTCAGTTCTGTGGAAAGGTTCTGTTGAAAGAACTCCTTAATCAGTTTTATACCCTGTTCCGTCTGCTTCATGTCGAGCAGCGGCACATATTTCACAGGCTTAATTACATGTCCCATATTACTGTTTATGTTTAATTTGCGTGCAAAGGTATCATATTTATTGCGATTGTGCAAGCAAAAACGGAATTATTTTTGCAAAATGACACAAATCCTTGATTTCTGCTAACATTTTGCGCATCCACCCTCATCGTTAAGAAATCATAATTTTCATTTTTCATTTCTCATTTCTCAACTAATTATTGTACCTTTGCACTCGCTATCGAGTATGACGGTCCCGTAGCTTAGCTGAATAGAGCGTCAGATTCCGGTTCTGAAGGTCTTGGGTTTGAATCCCAACGGGATCACAGAGCGAAAATATCGAGAAACTCCCATAAATAAAGGGTTTCTCGATGTTTCGTATAAGGAAATACAGCTTCAATCAGAACCTGAACATCGGCCTAAAGACGATTGGCAAGGCTGTTGGTATCAATAAACTCCAATTTTACCAGGCCCGCCATACTTTCGCCACCCTATCGAGGAATCTCATGAAGTTCAGTAAGGGTGATGTTGATGAAGCCCTCAACCACGTTGGCAACTACGAAATTGCAGATGTCTATATCACCAAAGACTTCTCCATCATCAACGACAACAACTTCAAGTTGCTTGACAAGGTGTTCAAAAACCAAATCCCCACACTTTAATACTTGGTGTGGGGATTGAATTTCTATGTTTATTTGCTTAAATCTTCAATCAGTTTGTCAAAGTCTGAGAGGAATGTCTGGTCTTGAATCCTCCAGAATTTCTCATATTCCCCTAACGCTTTGGCTTCA
>CAMVJQ010000060.1 GCA_947167845.1 uncultured Prevotella sp.
CCCCTCCTCCTGGGAGCCATCAACAGCTCCCCTCCTCCTGGGAGGAGGGGTCAGGGGTGGAGGAGACAAATGCGGTCACAACCTATGTTATAATCGGTCGAACCTTATTGATTCGCCCCACCCCCAACCCCTCCCCTCATAGGGGCGGGGATTCGTAATGGAAGTGCCCCTCCTCCTGGGAGCCATCAACAGCTCCCCTCCTCCTGGGAGGAGGGGTCAGGGGTGGAGGAGACAAATGCGGTCACAACCTATGTTATAATCGGTCGAACCTTATTGATTCACCCCACCCCTGACCCCTCCCCTTATAGGGGCGGGGAATTGTAAAGAGCCTGTTTCCCAGAAATAAGAGCCTGATAATTTTCAAAAAAAGCCTGTTATTTTTGGGAAACAGGCTCCTGACGGACAGGAGAAGGCACAAATTTCTTCAAAACGTGACTATCTTTTGATTTATTTTGTATCTTTGCACTCAAAAATATATGATGGGAATGAAAAGAATTATCGTATTGGCCGTCAGTCTCCTGGTGGGAGCAGCGGTGGAAATGAAGGCGCAGTTCGGTCCTCAGAAGGACATGGACTCGAAGTATGCAACAGAACTGATCAAGGCGGGCACGGCGGCTCCCGACTTCAAGATGAAGACGCCCGACGGCAAGAAGTTCCAGTTTGCCAAGTGGGCCAAGGGCAAAACGGTGGTGCTCGACTTCTGGGCCTCATGGTGCCCCGACTGCCGGAAGGATGCGCCGGAGGTGGTGCGGATGCAGCAGGTGTACAGCCGCTATGGCATCGAGTTCCTCGGCATCTCGATGGATACGGACGTGGAGGCCTGGAAACGGGCCATCGAGAAGTTCGGCATACAGTATCCGCAGGTGAGCGAACTGAAGAAGTTCAAGGAGACTGACATCGCCAAGGCCTACGGCGTGAAGTGGATTCCGTCGATGGTGGTCGTCGGCCCCGACGGCAAGGTGGTGCTCTCTACAGTACTGACCTATAAGGTGGATAAGTATCTGAAGGAACTGACCTCCGTGAAGCAGCGCGGGGCAGAGGAGCGCGTGACCATCGACGGCGACCACGGCAAGTTGCAGGCCATCATCCAGAAGCCTGCGTTGCAGCAGGGCCAGCAGTGCCCGATGGTGGTGTTCTGCCACGGCTTCGGCGGCTCGAAGGACGGTCCGCTCTTCGAACTCATCTGCGACAGCCTTCAGCGGCACGGCATCGCCTCCATCCGCTTCGACTTCAACGGCCACGGCCAGAGCGAGGGCGAGTTCAAGGACATGACGGTGCCCAACGAGATAGAGGATGCCAAGCGGGTGGTGGCCTATGTGCGCGACTTGCGCTACGTCAGCAGTCTGGCCATCGTCGGCCACTCGCAGGGCGGCGTGGTGGCTGCGATGACGGCCGGCCAACTCAGTGAGGAGCAGGGTGCTCCGGCTTTCAAGGCTGTGGCCCTGATGGCGCCGGCTGCCGTGCTGCGCGACGATGCCATCCGAGGCAATACGATGGGCAAGATGTACGACCCGTTCGACGTGGGTGAGTATGTCGAACTCTTCGGCGGGCTGAAACTCGGCGGCGAGTATATCCGCACGGCCTTCTCGCTGCCTATCTACGAGACTGCTGCCAAATACCAGGGGCCGGCCCTGATCATCCACGGCAATGCCGACCGCGTGGTGCCCTATACCTACGGCGAGCGCTTCCACCAGATATGGCCGGGTAGCGAATACGTGATGCAGGAGTATTTCGATCACGGATTCTCGCAGAACGTCTACCGCACGACCGACATCGTGTCGGACTATCTGATAAGGACACTGAAGCACTGAATAAGACGGGGGAGCCGATCGGCTCCCCCGCTTTGTCTATCTGACGCCTCCGCCGAATCCTCCGCCGGAGAAGCCTCCGCCTCCGCCCCACGACGAGGAGCCGCCTCCGCCTGAGGCACGCGCCTCGCGCTCGGCCTTGCTCATGGCGGCACGCGTGGTGCTGCTGTGCATCGTCGAGTAGATCATCGGCAGGGTCATGTCGTCGGCCATCTGACTGGCCACCTGGTCCATGTTGAAGTACTCGGGGTTGATCTTCTTCATGTCGCGGATCACCTGGTCGGCGATACCGAAGAGCGTGGCGTAGATCATATAGTCCTTCCAGAGCGACACCTCGTTGACGTGGCGCTCGTCGAGCAGCGAGAACTCCTTGAGGAACTTCTTCAGGCCGAACACCTGTCGCACCTCGCCGAGTTGGTTCTTATACTGATAGATGCTCGTCTTCGTGTGGAGCGTCTGGATAAACGAGTCGGTATAACTCTGGTTGTAACTCGACTTCATCCACGACTTCAGTTCGCGCGGCTCGAGGATGGTGTCAGAGCCTGCTGCCTTCAGGAAGATGTTGTGTACCATCCGCAGCAGTTTGGGCTGCTGGCCGGCATTCGGCAGTTCCTTGATGACGAAGTTCTGCTCGGTCTTGCCCTTGGCGTTCAGGCGCGACTCAATCTGGATGGCTCCCATGTCGATGAGTTTCAGGATACAGGCCGAGAGCAGGTTGTTGTAGTCGGCAGCACCGTACTTATAGGCATTCAGTATGTCGTTGGCCCGCTGCAGATTGCCCTGCAGTGGGATGTCGCGATACCAGAGCAGGTCTTTGTTCACCTTGCGGCGCTGCCACCACACGTAGAAGAGGTAGAGACCGAGGAAGAACAGGCCGCCGAGGAGCATCAGCACTACCAGCACAATCAATGGCCAGATGTCTTCATCGTCGTCGAGGTTGTAGTCGCTGCCCTCGAAGGCACGGTTCTTGACGTCCTCGAAACTGCCGTCGCTGACGTAGGCGGGCGCGAACATTCCCTTGTTGAAGCGGCACATCACGATCATCGCACTCTGGCTGGAGAAGGGCTCGCTGCTCTCTGCCACGATGCAACTGTCGCCCACGAAGTTGACGTCGCCCCGATAGCGGAAGCCCCAGATGCCCGTATTCTCCAGGCTCAGCGTCATCGTGTCTTCCGGCACGATGGTCAGCCTGACGTGGTCGGGATAGGGATTGATGCCCTGTGCCACGAACATATAGTTGAAGCCGTCGGCGTCGGCATAGCCGCGCAGCAGGTTAGTCACGGTGTAACTCGTCGTGTAGGTGCGGCTGCCGCTCTCGCCCAGGCCCCAGCACAGTTCGTAGCCGTTGCGGGTCTCCACGATGCCGCAGCGGCCTTCCTTCTCGTCGCGGCTGTCGTTGATGTCCCAGTATTCGCTGTACGTGAAGCGCCGTCCCGTCTCGTCGGTCACGCTGAAGTCGCGCAGTTCGCTGCCGTTCAGGTTGGCGATGGAGATGTAGCACTCGGTCCCCTCTGAGTCAATCCACATCTGTCGGGTCTCCGTGATGCGGGCGTCACCGTTGCTTCTGAGCACCACGCGGATGTTCAGGTCGTTCAGCGCGGGCGAGGCGAAGAGTGCTGTCGCTGATGCCAGCAGCATCAGCAGCATCACCTTATTTCTTAAATGCCTCATCGAGATTCGGATATTGTTTCTTCTCCTCACTGTCCACCTTCAGATAGTCTTTCTGGTCGAAATGCAGCATCGAGGCGACGATGCTCGAAGGCCACTGGCGCACCATGCGGTTCATCTTCGTGGCGGTGTCGTTGTAGATCATACGCGACATGCGCACGTTCTCCTCATACTGCTTCATGCCCTGCTGTGCCTCCTTGTAGAGGTCGCTGGCTTTCAGTTCGGGATAGCGCTCGAACACCACGTTCAGACGCCCCATCATCTGGGTGAGCAGGTCCGACTGCTGATTGATGCTCTCCGGCGTGGCGGGCATATTGCCGTTGCCGAGGTTGCCGCCGCGTGCCTGTACGGCCTGGATGATGGTCTCCGACTCATGCTTGGCATATTGTGCTGCCGTCTTGGCCAGAGCGATCACTGCATCGAAGCGGGAGTTGAGTTGAACCTCAATCTGGCTCAGGGCGTTCTTACACAATTCGTCGAGGTTCACCAGCGAGCGCTGGGTTGAGACGAAGTAGCCTCCGACAATCACCACGAGGGCGATAACAATAATTAATGCTGTCATAATTCAGTAATGTTTAATGGTTCTTTGGGGGCAAAGATACGAATTTATTTCGAATTAGCAACGCTTAAGCGGAAAAAAGTGTCATTCGTCTGGATGAATTTATCGCTGAAAACTTGATAGTTTGTGAATTTCTTCTTACCTTTGCATGCCAAAGCATGATTATTACTATAAAATCAATAAACAAAAGAGGATTATGAAACAGACTCTCATTACCGCTCTATTGACATTATTTTCGCTTAATGTCTCCTTTATCGCAGCCTCTGCCACAGAGACCGTACCCGTCCGGGGCACCATCGTCAGTCCCGCCGACCCGAACATCCAGTACACGGGCCGTATCAGTTTTGCCAACCCCGAGCGTCCTGCCTGGAACTTTCCGGGCATTCAGATCATCGCGGCCTTCGAGGGCACCTCGCTGAAGATGATGGCCAAGCCGGGCAGTGGCTATTTCATGGCCCGGATTGACGGGGCCGAACCCTTCAAGGTGGCATTCACGGGCAGGAAGGACTCCGTCGTGACTCTCGCCACAGCCCTGCCGGAGGGCCGCCACCTGGTCAGGCTGATGTATGTCATCGAAGGCTATGAGATGTATCCCGAGTTCTGGGGCTTCGTGCTCGACAAGGGCCGCCGGCTCGTCGCTCCACCGGCCCTGCCGGAAAGAAAGATTGAATTCATCGGCAATTCCATCACCTGCGGCTATGGCAATGAGGGAACGAATGCACGGGAGCATTTCGAGTATGAGACGGAGAACCACTACTTCAGTTATGCCTCGCTGACGGCCCGTGCCCTCGATGCTCAGCACTGGGTGGTGGCGCGCAGCGGCATCGGGGCCTACCGCAACTTCGGCGGTCCGAAGGCCGGCACGCCTGAGTCGAACATGCCCGTACAGTATGAGTATACAGGCTATGCGCTCGCGCCGAACCTGAGGCAGAATGGCGGATTGCTGTCGATGAAATGGGACTTTTCGCGCTATCAGCCCGATGTCATCTGCATCAATCTAGGCACGAACGACCTTTCTACCAACAACTACGACGTACGGCTGCTGAAGCAAGGCTACAAGACGCTGCTGAAGATGGTGCGCCAGCACAACCCGAAGGCCAGGATAGTCTTTCTCTGCGGCTCGATGCTCGGCGGCAAGGAACTGGAGATAGCCAAGCGCCTGCTGAACGAAGTGGCTGCCGAGGCGCAGAAGGCGGGCGACCGGGAGGTCTATCGCTTCGACTTCACGCCGCAGAATGGTGACATCGGCTACGGCAACGACTATCACCCCAGCATCTGGCAGCACGAGAAGATGGCAGCCGAACTGACGGCCTACCTCCGTTCGCTGATGCAGTGGTTTTAGCCCAGTTGCTTTCTGACTTGCTCCAGTATTCCCAGCAGGTCGTCCGCCGTCTCTGCACGTAGCATGGCGATGCGCGTCTGCCGGAAGTTGGGAATGCTCTTGAAGATAGGTGTGGCAGCGAGGTGTCTTCTGGTGTGGAGGATGCCCCGCTTCATTCCTGCGGTTTTCGACTCCCCGGCCCGCAGGTTCTTCTCCATCCGCTCCACGTTGATGCGCAGCAGTTCCTCCAGGATGTCCAGTTTGGCATTGAAGTCGAGGCTTTCGGTGTCACGATGGTCCAGGCTGTCGCGTACCTCTTTGAATATCCAGGGGCATCCGAAAGTGGCACGGCCAATCATGACGGCATCCACGCCGTAAGTGTCGAAGGCCCGACTTGCCTCCTCAGCAGAGGTGATGTCGCCGTTGCCGATGATGGGGATATGGATGCGGGGATTGCGCTTCACCTCGCCGATGAGGGTCCAGTCGGCAGTGCCTGTGTACATCTGGCTCCGGGTGCGCCCGTGGATGGTCAGCGCCTGGATGCCGCAGTCCTGCAACTGTTCGGCCAGCGTGGTGATGATCAGTTGCTCGTGGTTCCAGCCCAGACGGGTCTTCACCGTCACGGGCAGACTGACGGCATCCACCACCTTCCTTGTTATCTCCAGCATCTTCGGGATGTTCTGCAGCATGCCGGCACCGGCACCCTTGCCCGCCACCTTCTTCACCGGGCAGCCGAAATTCAGGTCTATCAGGTCGGGGCCCGCCTGCTCCACCATCTTCGCGGCCTCTACCATCGCCTCCACGTCGCGCCCGTAGATCTGAATGCCCACGGGCCGCTCCTCGTCACTGATGGTCAGTTTCGAGATGGTCGACTTCACGTCGCGTATCAGTGCCTCGGCACTCACGAACTCCGTATAGACCATCGCTGCGCCGAACCGTTTGCACAGCAGCCGGAAGCCGATATCCGTCACGTCTTCCATCGGTGCCAGAAACACCGGTCTCTCTCCAAATTCTATGTCTCCTATCTTCATTGCGGCTGCAAAGGTAATCATTTTTTTCCAGAAAAATTTGGAAGATATGGATTTTATTCGTACCTTTGCTCCCGATAAACGTTGAACACTTAAAACAAATGCTATGGAACAACTGCTCCATTATGTGTGGAAACACAAGATGTTCCCCCTGCGGGAACTGCATACAACCGACGGCAAGATCGTCGAGGTAATTGACCCCGGACTCCACAACCGCAATGCGGGGCCCGACTTCTTCAATGCGAAGGTCAATATCAACCGCACGCTTTGGGTAGGCAACGTAGAGATCCACGACAAGTCGTCGGACTGGTATCTGCACGGCCACGACAAGGATCCGCGTTACGACAATGTAGTACTCCACGTGGCCGGCACAATAGATACCGACGTGAGGAATACCCGGGGCGAATACATCACCCAGATGCAACTCGACGTGCCGGCGGAAGTGCGCGAGCATTACGACGAACTGCTCAAGACCGACAGTTATCCGCCTTGTTATAAGGTGATTCCCGACCTGACGCGGCTGATGGTGCATGCCTGGATGGCAGCCCTGCAGACGGAGCGGCTGGAACAGAAGACGGAGGCCATCCGGCGACGGGCAGAACAGTGCAATGGCTCGTGGGAGGATGCCTACTTCGTCACGCTGGCCCGCAACTACGGCTTCGGCATCAACAACGAGGCCTTCGAGGAGTGGGCCCGTCACATACCGCTCGACGCCGTCGCCCATCATCGCGACGACCTGTTTCAGATAGAGGCTATCTTCATGGGGCAGGCGGGACTGCTGGAACTGGCGACCATCCCCGACTACTATCAGCAGACAGCACTCAACGAGGGCTACTTTGCCAAACTCCGAAACGAATACCTCTATCTGGCTCACAAATTCTCGATGAAACCGATAGATTTCAGGCTCTGGCGCTTCCTCCGGCTGCGTCCGCAGAACTTCCCGCACATCCGTATCTCACAGTTGGCCAGCCTCTATTATCAGCAGAAGGCCGGACTCAGTCAGTTGATAGAGTGTGAGACCATCGACCAACTGAAGTCGTTGTTCCGTTCGCACGTCACACCTTATTGGGAGACCCACTACACCTTCGGCTCCACCAGCAATAAAAACGAAAAGCATCTCTCATATGGCTCAATTCATCTGTTGATGATCAACACAGCCATCCCGATGCTCTTCGCCGTGGGGCGTCATCGCGGCAAGGAGGTGCTTTGCGACCGTGCCTTCGACTTCCTGGAGCAACTCAAGGCGGAAAACAATTATATTATAAGGATGTGGCAGCAGGTGGGCCTGCCTGTGCTGACGGCAGGCGACTCGCAGGCACTCATCCAGTTGAAGAAAGAGTACTGCGACAAGAAGGAGTGTCTCCGCTGTCGCTTCGGTTATGAATATCTTAAACGGAAATAGTATGAACTGCAATGAGACATTCTACGCGATGGCGCTGACGCGCATCAGCAACTTCAATTACGCAACGGCCCTGGAACTGTATCGGACTATCGGCAGCGCCCAGCAAATCTTCGAACATCGCAATGAGATCGGGGACATCCTGAAGGACTGCTCGCCCAGACTGATGGAGGCCCTGAAGGACTGGAGTGAGCCGATGAAACGGGCAGAAGCGGAACTGCAGTTTATGCAGGAGAACCAGATACGGGCCCTGACGCTCAGTGATGACGACTATCCGCAACGGCTCTGCGAGTGTCCTGATGCACCCATCGTCCTATATTATAGAGGTAATGCTGACTTGAATCTGGCCAAAGTCATCAATATCGTCGGAACGCGACAGATGACGGCCTATGGCGGCGACCTGATCAGGCGGTTCATCACCGACTTGCGCCGCCACTGCCCGGAAGTGCTCATCGTCAGCGGACTGGCTTATGGCGTCGACATCTGTGCCCACCGGCAGGCTCTCGCCGAGGGCTACCCGACGGTGGGGGTGATGGCTCACGGCCTCGACCAGATCTATCCCTACCGCCATCGTGACACGGCGGCCCAGATGCTCACCCAGGGCGGACTGCTGACGGAGTTTATGTCGCAGACCAATGCCGACAAGCCTAACTTCGTGCGGCGCAACCGTATCGTGGCCGGCATGTCGGATGCCTGCATCGTCGTGGAAAGCGCGGCTAAAGGCGGCGGGCTTATAACGGCTGAGATAGCACAGAGTTACAACCGCGCCGTCTTTGCCTTCCCGGGTTCCGTCGGCATGCCTTATAGCGAGGGCTGCAACAATCTCATCCGCGACAATGTGGCTGCGCTGATTTCAGGTGCTGACGATTTTGTGAAGGCGATGGGCTGGCAGGACGAGACTGTCAGAAGGCAAGTCCTTGCCGATGGAATCGAGAGGGATCTTTTCCCAGACCTCTCGCCGGAAGAGCAGAAGGTGGTCAGTCTGCTACAGGAGACCAACGACCTGCAACTGAATGTCCTCAGCGTGAAGTCGGGCTTCCCCATCGGTCAACTCACGGCCCTGCTCTTCCAACTGGAGATGAAAGGCGTGGTCAAGCCCTTCGCAGGAGGCATGTATCATCTGCTGAAGTAATCTAAAAAAGGACAAATCATTTTGCAGTATCAGAAATAGTTTGTAACTTTGCGGCGTTATGAAGTATATATTTGAAACCAGGATGCAGGTGCGCGACTATGAGTGCGACATCGAGGGCATTGTCAATAATGCCAATTACCTGCACTATTGTGAGCATACCCGTCACCTGTTTCTCAAGCAGTGCGGGTTGAGTTTCGCCGATATGCACGACAAGGGCGTCGATGCCGTGCTGGCAAGGATGACTATGCAGTTCAAGACCCCGTTGAGGCCCGATGATGAGTTTGTGTCACGACTGCGGCTGACGAAAGACGGCATCAAGTACGTGTTCCATCACGACATTTTTCGTGCAGTTGATGATAAACTCTGTTTTCGGGGCACTGCTGAATTGGTTTGCATCGTCAATGGGTGCCTTTCGGGCAGCGAAGACTACGACCGTGCCTTTGCACCATATCTGTAATTCCAAATGTTGATGCGGCAGGTCATTCTGTTGTTGGTGTGGTTGATGGCATCGGCTGCCTGGGCACAGGAGCAGGTGTATGAGACGCGGAAGTTCAATGAAGACAATGGACTTTCTCAGGGTCATGCTACGCAGATACTGCAAGATCGCAGGGGATTGATATGGATTGCCACATGGAACGGACTAAACCGCTACGACGGTTATGAATTCAAACGTATGACAACACGTCCAGGCGATGGTTGTACGATGCCGTCAGACCGGATCCGGGATATCTGGTTGAGTGAGAATGGTGATAACCTGTATTGTCTGGTGGATGACAGTCTGTTCCTCTTTGACCTGAAGACCTATCGTTTCCGTGACATTCAGTCGTCGGAGGAGTTGAAACGAGGGCTTCGGCTTCGGGAGCAGAAAACAGGACGGGGGCAATTTAATGGAAAATTCATCGATTTCATCGACAGACAAGGACTGGAGTGGCAACTTCATCGCAATGATATTCATCGACTCCGAAAGGTAGAGCAGCCATGCACAGTTCTGCCTCAGGAGCAGCCTGCTCAGATTCGCTGTCTGGCTTGTGATAATCAAGGAAGGATCTGGGTGACCACCAGGGAGGACTGTACTGTAAGACTATACGACCAGCAGTTACGGTCTTTAGGCTATCTGGCAGCCGACGGCAAAGTGTCGGCTCAGTATGTTTCTTTTGGCATACCTGTCTATTGTGTTACGCAGACAAAGGATGGAACCATCTGGTTGGGCAGCAAGCCTGGTGGACTGCTACGCTTGAAAGAACAGGCGGGTCGTTTTGATATTGACAGGGTTGGAGGGTTGCCTTCGCCCGACGTCTATGATATCAAGGAGGATAGCCAAGGGCGGCTGTGGGTCGCTACGCTGGGTGGCGGTATCTTTTGTGTAGAGCATCCATCTGCATCAGAGCCCACGATTGTGAATCGATTCGCAGCCTATCCTAAGGGATTCAGTGAGAAGGTGCGCTATATTCATCTGCTGGCAGACAATACTCTGTTGGCTACCACCACTGCTGGCTTGATGATCGGTGAAATAGGCAAGAATGCGGCCCAAAGCCGTTTCCGTCTGCACCGGAAAGAAGCCAATCGCCCGACGAGTCTGAGTTGTAATGCCACGATGGATGTATATGAAGACGGTGCTCATCACATCTACGTCAGTACGGAAAGTGGCGGTATCTGCCAGATAGTTAGCAAAGATCTGTTGGCAGATACCTTGACTTTCAAACAGTGCCGGATGAAAGGTGGCTGGCCCACGAATGTAGCGCTTTCACTGGCAGGCCATCAGAAGCGTATGCTTATCACGAGTAGCAATCAGTTGATTGACTATGATCCTGAAAGTGGCGACGGACAGGTGTTCGATGTCTCCTTCTTTGGTGAATCACTCCGTTTTTCGGAAGTGCGGCCTTTGCGGTTGGCTGATGGACGATGGCTGTTGGGCACACTCAGCGGTGTCTATATCCTGCCGGGCGAAGATATGGTTAGGCGACCATACGTGCCGCCCCTTATACTGACGGGCATCTCTATTCAGAACGGCTCAGACGATCTGGCTGTCGATGATTTGGACACACTGCGTCTCTCGCCGTCAGAGCGCAATCTGAGTATCCGCTTCTCTGCGCTCGACTATACTTCGCCTGAACGTATACGCTATGCTTTCCGTATGGGCGACTCGCTGGCTATCTGGAATATCATCGGCCACGACCACACCGTTACCTTGCTGGACCTGAAACCAGGCAACTATGAACTGGCCATCCGCTCGACCAATGCCGACGGTATCTGGGTGGACAACCTGCGGCGCCTGGTTATTATTGCCGAGCCTACGTTCTGGGAGACACCATGGGCGATACTGCTTTTTGTCATTCTAGGACTGGCTGTCATCGTTGTTGTGACTTATACCTTATTATATATAAGGCGCATCAAGCGGCAGCGACAAGAGACACTCGAAGCCTATCTTGCCCTCCTTTCTGAAGAGAAGGAATCCCAGAGGTCAGGGAATCAAGGGGATAGTTCGCTTGATTCTGTCCAGAATCATGGACCTGTCCCCTTGATTCCTCTCGGAACAATTCCCAATGAAGCAGATGATGCATTCATGCAGCGGGTTATCGCTTTCGTGGAACAAAATATCGGGAACAGTGACGCTGATGTTAATCAGATGGCTGAGGCAGCAGCCGTCAGCCGTAGTGTGCTCCAGCGAAAGATGAAGCAACTCTTGGGAGTCACACCACTCGACTTCATCAGGGAGGCTCGTATCAAGCGGGCTTGTCAATTGCTTCGTACCACGGATGGGTCGGTTGCCGACATTGCCTATAAATGTGGCTTTTCTGATCCGAAATACTTTAGTCGTTCGTTCAAACAGTCTGTCGGTATGTCTCCTTCGGAGTATAAACAGGCTATTTGACGCAAAAATCCACACCTTTGACCTAAATTTCTCCCCATTTCATCGCGTTTTGCAGTAATTTTGCACCCAAATTTGAATAACTAATCAAAAAAACTGCAAGATGAAAAAAAGACTTTTACTGTTGGCACTCTTCGCCGTTGCCTTGTTGGGTAACGCCAAGAAAGTGCACACGCTGGGTGACTCTACGATGGCACCCTACGATGAATCGGCTACGGTGACCCGTGGCTGGGGTATGTATTTCAGTAATTTCCTGACCAACGGTTGGACTTCGGTCAATTATGCCAAAGGTGGACGCGACTCTCGTGGTGGCTACAATGAACTCTGGCAGACCGCCAAGAAGCAGGTGGAAGCCGGTGACTATGTGATTATCACCTTCGGACACAACGACGAAAAGAACCAGGGTATGGATGGTGTGGCCCTTTATGAATACTATAAAGGTATAGGTGATGAGACCGCTGCCGCAGCCGTTGACCAGCGTGGAACGATCCCATCAACTACTTATAAGGAGTATTTGGGCAAGATAGTCGACGAAGCCATCGCCCTCGGTGCCTACCCCATAATCGCTTCACCCGTTTGCCGTGCCTATTTCTCAGGTGAGAAAATCCGGCGGAATGGGCGGCACGATCTGGGTGACTCTTTTTCTGTACTGACGGCAAATGGCATTCTGGAGAAGCAGAGTGTACCCGCTGATGACCACACGATGGACTTTGCCTATCACTCCGAGCAACTGGCCAAGGAGAAGAATGTGCCCTTTATCGACCTGACTGCTGCCACGGCAGCCCTCTATGAGAGTTATGGCAGCACGAAGTGTCTTGAATTCCTGTTTGACGGCGAAGGCAGTACTCACTTTAATACAACTGGTGCCCTGCTCGTGGCCCGTGAGTGTGCCCGACTGATGAAGGCACAGGGTATCATGGCCGATGACATAACGCTGCCTGTCGACATGACGGTAGCCCCTGCTACGGGCGATTTCGGTGAGGCGTATAAAGGTCAGACGCTGCAGAAGGAGTTCACCCTGAACGGTTTCGGCCTGACGCCAGAGGAAGGTTCGGTCACTATCAGTGCCAGCGAGGACATCAGACTCTCTTTCGACAAGGCCGACTGGCAGCAGACGCTCGAAGCCACCTATAATGCCTCTACGCTTGTGAAGACCTTCTACGCACAGGTGGTGCTCGAGAACAATGGAGAGTTGACAGGTACTATCACTGTGAAACAAGGCGACAAGACCCTTGAGATTCCCGTTACTGCTACCGCTATCACACTAGAGGGAGGCACAGAGGTGAAAGCCTACTGGCGACTGGAGAGCAATGATGAGTATACCCTTGAAGGCCCTGCTGTTGTCATCCCCGAATCATGGCAGGGTATGTATGTGCAGCGCTATTCTAATCCGAATGCCAATACGGTATGGCCGGAGTGGACAGGTTTCGCTGCCAGTCGTAAGACACAGCGCAATCTGCTGACGGGCGACGCCTGGCCTGCAGATGAAATCGATGACAACCCCGATCGCTATATCCAATGGGGTATAAAGCCCAGTGCAGGAACAGAACTGAAGATCGATGAAATCAGCCTGTTCGTCTGTGGCTGCGGTGGTAATGGCATGTGTTCGCATATCTATTTCTCTACCGACAACTTTGAGACTCGTACCACCATCTTCGAGATGAAGAAGATGCCTGCCAACAATATGCAGGAGGTGAAAGCGACACCTGTCATCTCGCTGAAGGAAGGTCAGGAACTGCTCGTACGCGTGTACCCTTGGTATAACGGTGCTGCTTCGGGCAAGACCATTTGCCTCTCCGATCTGACTATCCACGGTATGGCCGTAGATGCTTCCACAGGCATCCGCGAACTGAATAATCCCCATTTGGTGAGCACACAGGTTTTCTCCGCTGACGGCCGTCGGCTCCAGAGCCAGCAGCGCGGACTGAACATCGTGCGTCAACAGATGGCCGACGGGAGTATTATCACCAAGAAAATCATCAAATAACAACTAACAAATATGGAAACAAGACAATCTTTTCTGAAAAAACTACTGGTCAGTCTGCTAGCCCTGCTGCCCCTGCTGGCATCGGCAGACAGTTTTGTGGCCGAAACAGTGGACAACCAGACGGCAACCATCACCTTCAAGTTCGACGATGCGAAAGAAGGGCAGATGGGAACCTACAGCGAGAATGCCACAGGCTGGTTTAAGAACAACTATACCGAACTGGGAGAGAATCTCTATTATAACGGTGTCGCTCTCAACCAGTCGAAGATCAATCCCCGTCAGAACAATGAGGCCTCGGCCAACGATGGCAATGCCGTCAGTTTCTACATCATCCCGAGAGCGGGACTGACATTCACGCCGACCAAGATCAGTTTCAAGACTACCCGCTACGGCACCAACGGCGGTAAGACCGACGTAACCTGGCTGAATAGTGACGGAACGACTATTGTGCTGGAAGAGGGTATGCAGTCGGCCCGTAACAACGACGTAACCGATTACAGCAAGGAAATGACTGGTGCCCAGGCGAGCAATGGCCTCTGTGGCTTGCGACTGAACCTCTATAGTCTTGGTGATACCAAGCAGGTGGGCTATGGCGACATCGTCATTGAGGGTATCGTCAATGGCACCACGCAGGATACCAAAAAGTGCAAACTGGCCGTGAAACTCGCTGACGAGGCTGCCGGCAAACTGACAATCACCCCCAACGGCGACGTGTTCGACGAGGGTGACGAAATCACACTGACCGTTGCCGAGAACTTTGGCTACCACTTCAAGGCTTGGACGGATACAGACGGCAAAGAGGTATCGACCCAGACCCCCTACACTTTCCGAATCTCAGAGGATACGAACCTGACTGCCACGTTCCGCAAAGCGAATACCTATGCCTTGAACCTGACGCTGACCGAAGGTGCCCAGCCCAACCTCGTAGACGTGCAGCCAGCCGGTACCATCATCGACGGCAAGCGGATGTATGAGGAGGGCGACGAAGTGAAACTGACGGCCCAGAACAACAAGATTATGACCTTCGTGGGATGGGAAGACAACACCACCAGCCCGGAGCTTACTATCAAGATGACCGCCGAACAGAACCTGACGGCCAACTTCTCGGCCGTCGACTACATCGTAGGCTGGGATCTCTACTATGACCAGCCCGCCAACAATCGCGTGGCCGACTATAAGAGTGACTCCGAGAATGCCGGTATGCTCTCACTCCGCAAGCCCGACGGCACCACCCAGGGATGGCTCACCCGTGGCATCAGCAACGGCTTCGAGAACGGCCGCCCCGGTGCCCGTGTATGGAAACTCCGCTCTGAGGGCTACTACTTCGAGATATCCTTCTCGTCGAAGGGCTATACCAACCTGAAAGTCAGCAACGGCATGGGTGTCAGTTACAATACCTACAAGAACTTCGACGTGGAGTATTCGCTCGACGGACAGAACTTTACCAAGATAGGTGAGTTCGCTGGCGACACGGAACTGAAGAACGGATGGACCGACGGCGAGTTCAGTCTGCCCGCAGAGGCCAATGAGCAGGAGCGCGTCTACATTCGCTGGAAGGGTGTGGAGAGTTCCGGACTTATCGGCAACGAGACTGACTACGACGGCCTCTGCATCGGCAATATCTTTGTGACTGCCGATGCCGGAAGCATGGCTGACGAACAGGCCGTGCTCCAGTCGAGCAACCCAGAGAACAATGCCACCAACGTATCGCGTAACGGCAGTATCATCCTCAACTTCGACAAGAAGATAAAGGCTGGTGCGGGCAAGGCTACGCTCGGCGGTGAGGAGATAGCCCCCATCATCAGCGGCAAGAGCGCAGTGTTCAAGTACAGCGGTCTGAAATATGGCACTGCCTATACCTTCACGATGCCAGAGGGCGTAGTGACGAGTCGTAGTGGAATCCCCGTGGCTGCCATCACCATCAACTTTACCACGATGGAGCGCACCCAGCCCGAGGCCCGTCTCTATGACGCCATCGTGGCTCAGGACGGATCAGGCGACTTCAAGACCCTGCAGGCTGCCATCGATGCCGCCCCTGCAGGACGTGCCACGCCCTATCTCATCTACGTGAAGAACGGCCGCTACAACGAGCACATCGACATCCCTGCGTCGAAGCCTTATCTGCACATCATCGGACAGGAGCGCGACAAGACCGTCGTACTCGACAACCGTCTCTCCGGCGGTGAGAATGCCTATAGCGTAGACCCGGGTGCCACGGTCGTGGTGAAGGGTGCCAACACCTTCTTCGAGAACATCACGCTGGAGAACAGTTATGGACACGAGAAACAGGCCGGACCTCAGGCGCTGGCACTGAACACGCAGGCTGACCGAGTGGCTCTCAACAACGTGGCTCTGCTCTCTTATCAGGACACCTGGATCACCACTTCTACCTCTAATAACCGTCACTACATCAAGAACTCGCTCATCGAGGGTGCGGTCGACTTTATCTACAACTCTGGTAATGTCTATCTGGATGGCGACACGCTGGAGATCAACCGCCCGAGCGGAGGCTATATCGTGGCTCCCAGCCATGCAGCCGACGTGAAGTGGGGCTACGTGTTCCAGAACAACGTGATTCGTGCCCATCCGGGCGTCAATGTGACGGATATCTGGCTGGGCCGCCCATGGCATAACTCACCGAAGACGGTATTCATCAACACGCAGACCTACATCAATATCCCTGCCAAGGGCTGGTATGAGACGATGGGCGGACTGCCTGTGCTATGGGCTGACTATAATACTGTGGACGCACAGGGCAATCCCCTGGACCTCTCGCAGCGTCAGGACACGTATTACTACACGAATGCCGACGGCACTAGGACTTACGGCAAGGCCAAGAACTACCTGACGGCCGAGGAGGCTGCCCAGTACACGCTGAAAAACGTGATGGGCGGTGATGACGGCTGGCAGCCCGACCTGCTCTGTGAGGCCTGTGATGCGCCTGTGGTCAGCATCGATGGCGGCAAGATCAGTTGGGGGCCTGTGGCTTACGCCATCTGCTATGTGGTGACAAGGAATGGCGAGGCTGTCGGCTTCACCACCGAGACCAGTTTCGACTATACCGAGGGCGCTGAGTACAAGGTTCAGGCCGTCAATGAGAATGGTGGCCTGAGTGCATACGGCATAGCCGGACAGGGCACAGGCATCTCTGCCTCCTCGCTGCTCTCCGACTCACAGCCTGAGGCGTACTATTCGCTTGATGGCCGTCGACTTGGCAATACGGCCCGTGGAATCTGCATTGCGCGTTATGCAGACGGCACAGTCCGTAAAATAGTACGATAGAACCCCGTCGTAGAGCCCGAACGAAGAGTTAAGAGTTAAGAATTAAGAAAAAATGGCCGATGTTGGCAAATTTTCTTAACTCTTAACTCTTAACTCTTAATTAATTTGTATCTTTGCACCGTTTTTAATTCGAATTAAATATGAAGATAGCATTAATCGGCTACGGAAAGATGGGCAAGATGATTGAGCAGATAGCCCGCGACCGTGGTCATGAAATCGTGAGTATCATTGATATTGATAATCAGCAGGACTTCGACAGCCCTGCGTTTGCATCGGCCGACGTGGCCATCGAGTTTACGGCGCCGCAGGTGGCTTATGGCAACTATCTGAAGGCCTGGGCCAAGGGTGTGAAGGTGGTCAGTGGCTCCACTGGCTGGCTGAAGGACCACGGCGACGATGTGCGCAAGGCCTGTACGGAAGAGGGCAAGACGCTCTTCTGGGCCTCTAATTTCAGCATCGGTATAGCCATCTTCTCAGCCGTCAACCGTTATCTGGCCAAGATCATGAACCAGTTCCC
>CAMVJQ010000061.1 GCA_947167845.1 uncultured Prevotella sp.
CCCTAAAATTAACAAATAATTCACAGATTAACTTAACAACCTAGAACCGTCCCCTCATCCGCTACGATGTTGCCGCCATCCTTGCCCTTGGCAGGGGTGGGATAGACCTCATAGGGAAATCCACTCTTCTTCTTGGGCATACGTGTACCTTAATCATTATTCGCCCTGTCGGAGCGGATCAGTTCGAGCAGACGCTCCACGGCCTCTTCCTCGGGGATGTTTTTCTCTACACACTCCTTACCGCGGTAGAGGGATATCCTGCCACGGCCTGCGCCTACATAGCCATAGTCGGCATCGGCCATCTCGCCGGGCCCGTTGACGATGCAGCCCATGATGCCGATCTTCAGGCCGACGAAGTCCTTCGTGGCGGCCTTGACCTCTTTGAGGCGAGCCGGCTCACGCTCGGCAATGCGAGCAAGTTCGCATTGCTCTTGCTTAATCGCCGCCTTAATCTTGGCGATGGTCTCCTGCAGATTGTAGAGCGTGCGGCCGCAGCCTGGGCAGGAGATATACTCCGTCTTGGTGAACTTGATGCGTGCGGCCTGGAGGATGCTGTCGGAAAGAGAAGAGAGGAGAGTTGAGAGAGGAGAGGGAAGTGAGGAATGAGAAGGGAGGATGCTGTCAGCAGGGAGATGCAGGATGAGGTTGTGGGCCTTCTTGTCGATGAGCAGTCCGCCGACGGCCATGGCGGCCTTCAGTTGCAGGGTCTCCCAGTCGGGGGCATCGAGGGTGAGGGTGATGGTGTCGTCAGCGATGGAGGCTTCGGCCTCGGCCCTTAACCGGGTACACTCGGGAATCAGGTCGACAAGTTTGCGAGCCACGGGAATTTCGCATTCCGGCTCCTCGCTGAGCGACACACGGATGGTGTCGCCGATGCCCTCTGTCAACAGGGCGCCGATGCCCACAGCCGACTTGATGCGGCCGTCCTCGCCCTCGCCGGCCTCGGTGACACCAAGGTGCAGGGGATAGTGCATGTCCTCCCGGTCCATCGTTTCGACGAGCAGGCGCACAGTGGTGACCATCACGACGGTGTTAGAGGCCTTGATGCTGATGACGACATCGTTGAACTGCTCGCGCTTGAAGATGCGCAGAAACTCCATGCAACTCTCCACGATGCCCTCAGGGGTGTCGCCGTAGCGCGACATGATGCGGTCGGAGAGCGAACCGTGGTTGACGCCGATGCGCACTGCCGTATGGTGCTCCTTGCAGATATTGATGAAGGGCACGAGTCGGGCCTCGATCTTCTGCAGTTCGGCGGCGTACTCCTCGTCGGTGTATTCCAGATGCTTGAATGTGCGGCCCGGATCGACATAGTTGCCCGGATTGATGCGCACCTTCTCGCAATAGAGGGCGGCCACGTCGGCGGTATGGGCGGTGAAATGGACGTCGGCCACGAGCGGCTGGTCGTAGCCGTCGCCCTTCAGGCGTGCGGAGATGTTCTTCATGTTCTCAGCCTCACGTGTGCCCTGGGTGGTGAAGCGCACCAGTTCGCCGCCGGCGTCGATGATGCGCTTGGCCTGTCTGACGCACCCCTCTGTGTCGTTGGTGTCCACCGTAGCCATCGACTGGACGCGTATGGGGTTGCTGCCGCCGATGCCGATATTGCCGACACGGACCTCGCTGCTAATTCGTCTTGTACTCATACTTCACTTCTGCTAATTCCTTGTTGGCCTTCTCAATCTTTGCCTTCAGCCCGCTCTTGTAGTCGGCGAGCCGCTGGGCGAGGGCTGTATCGCTCAGTGCGAGCATCTCGACGGCGAGGATGGCAGCGTTCTGTGCGCCGTTGACACCGACGGTGGCCACGGGGATGCCGGGAGGCATCTGGATGATGGAGAGCATGGCGTCGAGACCGTCGAGCATCCCCTTGATGGGTACGCCGATGACGGGCAGGGTGGTAGAGGCGGCGATGACACCAGGCAGGGCTGCGGCCATGCCGGCACCGGCTATGATCACACGGATGCCACGTTCCTTGGCGGTACGGGCAAAGTGCTCCACGGCATCGGGGGTGCGGTGGGCTGAAAGGGCATTCACTTCAAACGGTACCTGCATCTCATCGAGCAGTTTGCAGGCTTTTTCCATAACGGGCAGGTCACTCGTGCTGCCCATGATAATACTTACGATAGGAGTCATATTTAAATTCATAATTTACAATTCATAATTAGAGGGAGAGAAGGCCGAGGATGGAGCAGCCGATGCCGACGAAGAAGCCGGCCACCACCTGGGCCAGACTGTGCTGCCGGAGAATCATGCGGCTCGTGCCCAATACTCCAGCCAGCACGAAGACGAAGCAGAGCCACCAGACGGGATTGAAATTGAAAAACTCGCCGAAGACGAACAGGGCTCCGGCCACGCCGCCTATGGCAGCCGTATGCGTGGATATCTTCCACCACACATTGATGAGTGCGCAGACAATCTGTATGAACAGGGCTGCGCCCACGATGTTGCTCATGAAGTGGGGAATGTGCAGGTGGTCCATCAGGTAGATACAGAGGAAATAGCAGAGGATACTGATGACGTAAGGCACCATACGGCGCTCCTTGTTGCCCAACTGTATCAGCGTCCAGCCCTGATAGCGGCGGTAGAGGTGGATGAGCAGTCGGGGCAATACGCCCGTCAGCAGATATACCATCAGAAGCACTTGGAACTTGTAGCCCCAGGGCAGCAGACTCATATAACTGAACAGGAACAGGGCGATGAGTCCCATTACAGGCAGGTAAAACGGCTTGAACACCAGGCTGATGACCTTTGCCGTTAGGATGATACTCTTTTCCCTTGTCATCTTACTCTCTCTCTCAATAATCCTTCCTCATCCTTGCCACGGGTATGCCCATGGCCACGCGGTATTTAGTCACTGTGCGGCGGGCAATGGGGTATCCCCGGCGCTCCATCTCATCGCGCAGGGCATCGTCACTGAGAGGGCGGCTCTTGTCCTCGGTCTCGATGATGTCGCGGAGTATGGCTTTGATCTGGCGGGTGGACAGTTCCTTGCCGTTGTCGGTCACATAACTGTCGCTGAAGAAGTGGCGCAGGGGGAACGTGCCCCAGCGCGTCTGGGCATATTTTGAATTGCAGACGCGGGATATCGTCGACAGGTCGAGCCCCGTCTTGTCTGCAATGTCTTTCAGGATCATCGGGCGGAGTGACGTCTCGTCGCCGTCGATAAAGAATTGGCGCTGCCAGTTGATGATGGCCTGCATCGTCAGTTTAAGAGTGCGCTGCCGCATGTGGAGTGCATCGATGAAACTATGGGCGGCATCTACCTTTTTCTTTATATAGAGAAGGGCCTCTTTGGTCTGGCGGTTCAGATGGTCCCTGTTCTGCTGATATTCGTTCATCGAATCGACAAACGACTGCGAGACGGTGAGTTCCGGCACTTCTCCATTATTGAGTACGAAGGTGACGGTTCCGTCGTCTTGGGTCTCTACGATGAAGTCGGGGGTAATCTGTTGTAGGCTCCGGCCCACTGTCTCTCCCATGGAGGCGCCTGGGCGTGGATTCAGTTTGCGGAGTTCAGAGAAGAGGGCTGCTGCCTGGTCGTCGTTGAGCGAGAGAGACTGCTGTATAGTCTGCCAATGCTTGTGGGTGAAATCGTCGAAGTAGTCGGCGATCACTTTCCGCATCAGCCGCTTCAGGCGGGAATCGTCTCGACGGGAGATCTGGATGAGCAGGCACTCCTGCAGCGAGCGGGCACCGATTCCGGCGGGATCGAAGTCCTGCAGGATGCGGAGCGCGGATTCGATTTCCTGTTCCGATGCGTCGATATTGTGATAGATGGCCAGTTCGTCGCTGAGCGCACTCAGTTGCTTGCGCAGCAGGCCGTCGTCGTCGAGTGAGCCGATGAGGTACTCGAGAATGTCGCGCTGGTGCTCCGTCAGGTCGCATTCGCCAATCTGCGCCATCAGTTGGTCGTAGAATGACTCTGTGGCTCCGTAGACCATCTCCTCGCGTTCTTCGCCGACATTGCTGCCTCCGTGGTAGACAGGCAGGTCCTCATCGTCGCGCCCCAGATTCTCAAGGGCCGCGTCGAGTGCTGACTGCCGTTCTTCGCGCTCATTCTGGGCGGCGAAGTCGTCAGGACTCTCCGGCGTGTCAGGATTCTCCGGATAGTCTGGCGTGTCGGGGGCTTCATAAGAGGCATCCACTTCCAGCGCCGGGTTGTCGTTCATCTCCATATTGACACGGTCGGCCAACTGCGTCACGGGCAGTTCTGTCAGCGATGCCTGCAGCATCTGCTGGTGTGAGATCTGCTGCGTCAGCCGCTGCTCCTGTCTCTGTTCCTGTATCTGCCAAGACTCACTCATCGCTCTTCACTCTCAAATATCATCTTTGAAGTATTCTTTCAGTTCACTGGCATACGAAGCGAGGTCTTCTGGGTTGGCATTGCCGAAGCGCCGCCATATCTCGCTGCACGGTGCCAGCAGGGGGGAGATGATCACGTCCTTCCGTTTCAGGTAAGGGTCGCAATGCTGGAACACCTCCATGACTTCGGCTATCTCCTGCGGCTTGATCTTGATGAGCCGTGACAACTCGATGATCTCAGGTGTCTCTGCCACCATCGTTATTGGTGTCAGTCGGAAATAGAGGTCGAGAATCAGTGTGAGCATGACTGGCGTCAGCCGACTGTCGCTGCCCACTGGCTTGAAGTCGCGCTCGAAAGTCTCGTTCACCTCCACCCCTTCATAGAAGTCTTCCGCATTGCCGTAGCCTCGCATCCCTCGCCACAGACTGACGGCGCGGGCCAGTTTGCGGGGATTGCGTCCATAGGTCTCCCAGATGTGCTCGATGCGCGGCGTTTCCAGATTGGCTATCTGGCACATCTTGTTGAACAGTATGGTGGGAGGCAGATGCAACTCCAGGCTCAAGTCAACCATCTTGCGGCTGTACATGGGCTTGATGCCGACGGGTTTCTGAAGGTAAATCTGCATCAGAAGCAGCCAGTAGTCGTCCGACCATCTTGCGTTTTTTGCCATATTCTCTCTAATTTTTTGCAAAAATACAAAGTTTTTCGTAACTTTGCAACCGAAATCGGAAAAACTTATGAGAAAATTTATTCTGATAACTTTTGCGCTTTTCTCCTTTCCCTCTCTCTGGGGGCAGTCGATACTGGAAGAATTGCGTGAGAACAGCCAGAAAGCAGGCAGTAATTATTTCGCTTATCCGAAGCCGGAGAAGAAACTGACACCGGCTCCGAAAGGCAAGAAGCCTTTCTATATTTCGCACTATGGGCGTCACGGTTCGCGTTTCCTCATCAACCAGCGTGAATACGACTATCCCTATGCCGCTTTCCAAAAGGCGGACAGTCTCGGCAAACTCACGGCATTGGGCAAGGAGATCTTCCAGCGTGTCAAGGTGCTCCGCCAGGAGGCTGAAGGCAGGCTGGGCGAACTGACTCCGCTCGGGGCGCAGCAGCATCGAGAGATAGCCCGGCGGATGTATGAGCGATTCCCGGAGGTGTTCAAGGGCGACGCTTATATCGACGCTAAGAGCACTGTCGTCATCCGCTGCATCCTGTCGATGGAGAATGCCCTGCAGCAGTTCGTGGTCCTGAATCCCAAACTGCGTGTCACGCACGATGCGAGTCAGCACGACATGTATTATATGAATCTGCAGGACAAGAAACTCTACAATCAGAAATGGTCGAAGGCGGCCAGGAAGAACTACAAGGATTTCTGCGACAGGCATACGAGGCATCTCGCTCCTATGGGACGCCTGTTCAATGATACGGCCTATGCGCATAATGAGTTGAATCTCTATCGCCTGAACCTGTCTTACTTCAAGTTGGCTTCTTCTGCCCAGGGCACGGAGGCGGGCAGGCATTTCGACATGTATGAAATCTATACGCCTGAGGAACTCTACGACAACTGGTCGCAGGTGAACGCCTATTGGTACATCCTCTATGGGGCTTGTCCTCTGAATGGTGGCGTTCAGCCTTTCGTCCAGCGCAACTTGCTGCGTCGGATAATCGAGGAGGCTGACAGTTGTATTACCCTTCCCGAGCATGGTGCTACCCTGCGCTACGGGCATGAGACCATCGTGCTGCCCCTGGCCTGTCTGCTGGGGCTGAATGGCTTCGATCAGCAGATAAGCGACTTGGAGCAACTGACGGAACACAATTGGGTGAACTACAAGGTGTTCCCGATGGCGGCGAATATTCAGTTTGTGTTCTATCGCAAGAATCCTCAGGATCGGGATGTGCTCTTCAAGGTGCTGCTTAATGAGGATGAGGCGACGCTTCCGTTGCAGACCGACTGCGCTCCTTACTACCACTGGACCGACTTCCGCGACTATTACCTGAAGAAACTGGACTCATATCGCTGATTCGGAATCGCGGGTGTGCGTTGGCGCTCCGAATTAAACGGCTACTGCTATGTCAGGACTCCAAAGGATCACCCTTCCGGCATAGAGTGACTTCTGCACGTCGATCAGGCGCTGGTTACTGCTGCCCCGGAAGAGTAAGTCGGGGTCGTGAAGTCTCTGGATAAAGGGGCCGTCGACGAGCACATCGATTTGATCCAACAGTTCGCGCTGGTCTTCGTGTATCAGGCTCTCATAGGTGAACCCGGTGAAGCACCAGATGTCCTTGTTCGTCCGCTTGTGGATCTCCCGGGCCAGTTCGGCAAAGCCTGCTGCCTGGTACATCGGGTCGCCGCCTGAGAAGGTGACATTGGCAAAGGGGTCGGACAGGATGATTTTCATAATATCCTCTGTCGACATCTCGCGGCCCCCGCCAAAGTCCCACGACTGGGGGTTATGGCAGTTAGGACACTGGTGGTTGCATCCGGCACAATAGATAGAGGTCCGGAATCCCGGACCGTCTACCATGGTGTCTTCTATGATATCAAGAACCCGTATCACTGTTCGCTAAACATATCCTGCACACCGTGGTCGATGTGGGTGACACGGTCATTCAGTTCGGCAAGTTTACCACTGTTCCAACGGTCGGTGGTGCCCACGAGATAACCTGTGATACGCTGCAGTTTGTCGATATTGGTGCTGCCGCATTTCGGACATTTCTCCAGATGGTCGTCGGCATTCTCATAGCCGCAGTCCATACAGCGGTTGCGGTTGTGGTTGACGGAGCCATAACCCATATTCAACTGATCCATCATGTCCACGACGCTCATGATTACCTGTGGATTGTGGGTGGCATCGCCGTCAATCTCCACGTAGAAGATGTGGCCGCCACGTGTGATGTCATGATAGGGCGCCTCAATCTCTGCCTTGTGACGGGCAGAGCACTTGTAGTAGACGGGCACGTGGTTGGAGTTGGTATAGTAGTCGCGATCCGTCACGCCGGGGATAACGCCGAACTCCTTACGGTCTTTCTTGGTGAACTTGCCGCTCAGTCCCTCGGCCGGAGTGGCCAGTACGGAGTAGTTGTGGTGGTAGCGCTCACTGAACTCGTTGACGCGGTCACGCATATAGGTGACAATCTTCAGACCGAGTTTTTGGCTCTCGTCACTCTCCCCGTGATGCTTGCCCGTCAGGGCTACCAGACATTCGGCCAGTCCGATGAAGCCGATGCCGAGTGTGCCCTGGTTGATGACGCTCTCGATGGTGTCTGTCGGCGCAAGTTTGTCGGCCCCAATCCAGAGGCTCTTCATCAGCAGCGGGAACTGCTTGGCAAAGGCGGTCTTCTGGAACTGGAAGCGGTCGTCGAGTTGCTTGGCTGTGAGTTCGAGCATGTGGTCGAGTTTGGCCATGAACATGTCGATGCGCTTCTGCTGGTCTTCTTCGCCCATACACTCGATGGCGAGTTTCACGATGTTAATTGTGGAGAAACTCAGGTTGCCACGCCCGATACTGGTCTTGGGGCCGAAGCGGTTCTCGAACACGCGGGTGCGGCAGCCCATCGTGGCTACCTCATGCATGTAGCGCTTCGGGTCGTCGGCACGCCAGTCGCTGTCCTGATTGAAGGTGGCGTCAAGGTTCAGAAAGTTGGGGAAGAATCGGCGGGCCGTCACCTTGCAGGCCAGTTGATAGAGGTCGAAGTTACGGTCTTCCGGCAGATAGTTCACGCCACGCTTCTTCTTCCATATCTGAATGGGGAAGATGGCCGTCTCGCCACCGCCGACACCCTCGTAGGTGGATAGCAGGATCTCACGCATGATGCAGCGGCCTTCGGCACTTGTGTCCGTGCCATAGTTGATGGAGGAGAACACCACCTGGTTGCCACCGCGTGAGTGGATCGTGTTCATGTTGTGGATGAATGCCTCCATGGCCTGATGCACGCGGCCCACTGTCTTGTTGATGGCATGCTGCTGCGCCCGCTCCTTGCCAGTCAGTCCGTCGAGCGGCTGCTTGATATAGTCCATCAGCGGCTGGTCGTACAAGTCCTTGTAACTCTCGCCGTTCAAGTCCTCCAGAGCCTTGAGTTCCTCAATGTAACTCATGCGTACGTAGGGAGCCAGATAGAAGTCGAAGGCGGGGATGGCCTGACCGCCGTGCATCTCGTTCTGTGCGCATTCCATCGAGATACAGGCCAGGACGGAGGCGGTCTCTATGCGCTTGGCGGGGCGGCTGGCTCCATGCCCTGCTATGAAGCCGCAGTTCAGGATGTTGTCCAGGGGGTGCTGCACGCAGGTCAGCGACTTGGTGGGGTAGTAGTCTTTGTCGTGGATGTGCAGGTAGTTGTGCTCCACGGCATCACGGCTCTCCTCCGACAGCAGATAGTCGTCGACGAAGGGCTTGGTGGTCTCCGATGCAAACTTCATCATCATACCGGCCGGCGTGTCGGCGTTCATGTTGGCATTCTCGCGCGTGACATCATTATTCTTGATATTCACGATGTCGAGAAACACCTCGCGGGTCTTCGCCTTGCGGGCGATGGAGCGCTGATTGCGGTAGGCTATGTATTTCTGGGCCACATCCTTGCGGCTTGACTTCATCAGTTCCACCTCTACCGCGTCCTGAATCTGCTCCACGGTCATCTGACTGTCGCCTCTCTGGGCGATGTGGTCTGTGATTTGATACAAGAGGCGCTCATCCTCACCCTTGTCGGTGTGGAGCATCGCCTTTCGGATGGCAGCCATGATCTTCTGCTCATTAAAGCCCACAATGCGGCCGTCGCGCTTAACTACTGTCTGGATCATATCTCTAAAAATAAATTTTGTTTATGCTTTCTCATTGCGATTCCCGCTGCTTGGCGGAATTCGTTTGCAAAGATACGATAAATCTCCGTAAGTTGCCCGTTTTGGATAACTTTTATTGTGTTAATTAATGTCAAATGACTGATTATTAGGCTGTTGTAAAATAAAAACGGAAACTTTTGTATAAGTTCCCGTTTGAAAAGTTTTCTTTTTTTACGAACTCTGCTTATTGTTTGGCACTGAAAGCCAGCGCATAAACGCGCATCTGTTTCACCATTGCTACAAGTCCGTTGGAGCGGGTGGGGGAGAGGTGTTCCTTCAGTCCGATCTCTTCGATGAAGTATAGGTCGGCATCCAGAATCTCCTGCGGCGTGTGGCCGGAGAGCACTCGGATGAGCAGTGCCACGATGCCTTTTACAATCAGTGCGTCGCTCTCCGCCGTGAAGCGGATCTTGCCGTCCTCATAGTCGGCTTGGAGCCATACGCGGCTTTGGCAGCCGTCAATCAGATTCTGCTCTGTCTTGTATTTCTCGTCAAGGGGGGGCTGTTCGTTGCCCAAGTCTATCAATAGTTGATACTTGTCCATCCAGTCGTCGAAGCCGGAGAACTCTTCGATGATCTCGTCTTGAATCTCGTTGATTGTCATATCGTTTTAATTAAAGTTTCATTCGCTTACCAGTTTGAAGAGTTTGTCAGAGGGGCGCACCTTGCCTGTGACGGCGATGCTGACCTTCGTGCCCTGCTGGGCTGTTTCCACTGGCCCGTTGTCATCGTGTATCTCGTCGGCAGTGACATACATCACGCCAGTCGTCGGGCCTGTGATGAGCATCTTGTCGCCCACCTTGAAGGTGGTGGCTTCCACAGTAAACTCGGCCACCCCCAGTCTGGAGAAGTACTTGACGCCCTTGCCCACATAGACCTTGCGCTCAGTGGCATTGGAGCCGTAGTTCTTGTTCCACTCGCCCATCAGTTGTCCTTGATAGTAACCGTCCCAGAAGCCACGGTTGAAGACGGTGGCCAGACGCCTGTCCCACTCGTCCTTCCGCTCTTCGGTGAAGGTGCCTTCAAGCACGGCCTGGATGGCCTCCTTGTAGCATCTCACGACGGTGTAGACATATTCCGGCCCACGGGCGCGGCCTTCAATCTTGAACACCCTGACACCCGACTCCATCATGCGGTCGATGAATCGGACGGTCTTCAAGTCCTTGGGCGACATGATGTATTTGTTGTCGATATCCAACTGATAGCCTGTCTCGTTATCAGTGGCTGTATAACTGCGCCGGCATATCTGGATGCATTCGCCTCGGTTGGCAGAGCGGTTGGCGGCGTGGAGACTCATATAGCATTTGCCGCTGATGGCCATGCAGAGTGCGCCGTGGCAGAACATCTCGATGCGGATCTGCTCGCCCGAGGGGCCGCAGATGTGATCTGCCTCCACCTGGCGACAGATCTCTGCCACCTGCTCCATGTTCAGTTCGCGAGCCAGTACGACGACATCGGCAAACTGGGCGTAGAAGCGCAGTGCCTCAATGTTGGAGATGTTCAGTTGGGTGGAGAGATGCACCTCTTGCCCCACCTTGTTGCAGTAGGTCATTACCGCCACGTCGCTGGCAATGACGGCAGAGATGCCGGCCTCCTTGGCGGCATCGATGATTTCATGCATCAGGGGGATGTCCTCGCCATAGATGATGGTGTTGACGGTCAGATAACTCTTGATGCCGTGTTCATTGCAGGTATGAGCCATCTCCTTCAGGTCGTCGATCGTGAATGTCGAAGCAGAGTGAGCCCGCATGTTCAGTTTCTCGATACCGAAGTAGATGCTGTCTGCACCTGCTTGGATGGCAGCAGCCAGTGATTCGCGTGAACCTACTGGCGCCATGATTTCGTAGTCCTTTATTGTCGTATTCACAACCTTTTCTTTTACTTTTTTACCCTTTTACCTTTCTACCTTTTTATATCTGGGTGCAAAGTTACAACTTTTTTTCTGGTATTCAGGAGAAATTATCATGTTTCTCTCTGTTTTCTGCCAGTATCTTGCGAGAATTGTTTTGATGTGGGTAAAAGCAACTCCGCAGTTGGATCTTCCAACTGCGGAGCCTTATAATATATAATAAGGTGTAGGCCTTATTTCTTTTCGACGGCGTTTCCGTCCTCTTCCTTAATTGTGCGACCCAGTGTCAGGTAGGCAGTAGGTGCAGCAATGAAGAGTGAAGACAGTGTTCCGAAGATAACACCCAGAATCATGGCGAATGAGAAACTGCGGATAGAGTCACCACCGAGGATGAAGATAGCCAGCAGCACAATCAAAGTCGTCACAGAGGTGTTGATGGTACGGGCCAGTGTCTGGTTCAGCGAGTCGTTGAACAATGTCTGACGGTCGCGCTTGCCATAGAGGCCGATGTTCTCGCGGATACGGTCGAACACCACCACCTTATCGTTGATAGAGTAACCAATCACAGTCAGGATAGCGCCGATGAACACCTGGTCGATCTCCAGTGACATCGGGACCCAACCCCAGCAGATGGAGTACATACCAATCACGAGCAGGGCGTCGAGCGCCAGGGCAACAACGGCTCCAACAGAGAAGGCGAGGTTGCGGAAGCGGAGCAGGATGTAGAGGAAGATGGCAATCAGGGCGATAATCACGCTGATGATGGCACCGTATGTGATATCCTTAGCCACTGAAGGACCTACCTTCGCACTGCTGATGATGGAACCACCCTGACGAATGTCCGGATTCTTGAAGGCATCCACATTCTCCTGGCTTACCAAGCCGGCCTTCTTCAGTGTGTTGAAGAGGATGTTCTCTGCCTGGTCGTCAACGTCAGGATTGTTCGACTCGATATCCCAGTTGGTAGAGATACGGACGGTCTTGCCGTCGGTACCGAGCGCAATCACGCTGGTGTTAGCCTCTTGATTGGCTTTTTCGCCCATCGTGTTGATGAAGGCACCTACCAATGCCTGGCGTACATTCTCTACGGGTGTCTCCTTGTCGAGAGTCACCACGTAGTTGCGGCCACCGGTGAAGTCGATGCTCTGGCTCAGACCGCGAATGGCGAACGAGATGCAGCAGATCAGTGCAAAGACACCCCAGATGGTGAATGTCTTCTTGTACATGCCCATAAAGTTGTAGTGGGCGTTCTGCATCAGGTTCTTTGAATAGCCTGTCACGAAGGTCAGGTCGGTCCACTTGTCCTTGCCCAGCATGTAGTCATAGACCAGACGGGTCATGAACACTGCAGTGAAGAATGACACAAGGATACCGATGATCCAGGTGGTGGCGAAGCCTTTCACAGGACCTGTACCGAAGTAGAGCAGGATGATACCTGTGATGAGTGATGTGAAGTTAGAGTCGAAGATGGCGCTGAAAGCGTTGGAGTAACCCTTGTTGAGAGCCTCCTTCACGCTGAGACCCTTGCGGAGTTCTTCCTTGATACGCTCATAGATAAGCACGTTGGCATCCACAGCCGTACCCAGTGTCAGCACGATACCGGCGATACCAGGCATCGTCAGGGCAGCCTGGAAAGATGTCAAGATACCGAGTGTGAAGAACAGGTTGAAGAGCAGGGCGATATCCGAGAGGATGCCAGGGATGAAGCCGTAAAGCATGATCATGTAAATCATCAGCAGCACGAAGGCCACGATGAATGAGATGATACCCTGCTGGATGGACTGGGCACCGAGTGACGGGCCGACGACCTCCTCCTGTACGATGCGGGTAGGAGCCGGCATCTTACCTGAGTTGAGCGTGTTGGCAAGGTCTTTGGTATCCTCGATGGTGAAGTTACCAGTAATCTGGCTGTTACCGCCGTCAATCTGAGTGAGAATACGTGGAGCGGAATAGACGGCGTCATCAAGCACGATGGCCACGGCGCGACCGATGTTCTGCTTAGTAATCTGGCTCCAGCGGCGTGCACCGTCAGAGTTCATCTGCATGGATACAGAGGGATGACCCATCTGGTCGAAGTCGTCCTTGGAGTTGGTGATGACGTCACCCTCCAGCGGAGCACGGCCACTGGGCTCGGTAATCTTCAGGGCATAGAGTTCGAAGATGTCACCCTTGGTGTTCTGTCCGCCGAAGTTTTCAGGCTTGGCACCCCAGCGAAGTTTCAGTTCGGCAGGGAAGATCTGGTTGGCCAGGTCTGAATAGATGATCTTGTTGATCTCTGCCGTATCGCGGGCATTGGCATAACCGACCACTGCGAGTGAGTTGCCCTGTATGGGCTGGAAGACAGAGAACAGCGGGTTCTGCTTCTTAGCCAGTTCTGCGGCCTTGGAGTCAGTAGCCTTCGTGTCCTTCTTGGCCAGTTTGGCAGCGAGGTCTGTCGAAGCGGCTGCAGCCTTAGCGGTATCGACGGCGGTCGTATCGGCAACGGCCACGGCAGCGGTGTCAGTCTCGACAGCCTGTCCGCCTTGTGCAGCATAGCGCTGGTTCAACTGGGCGAGCATCGGCGTAATCTCCTGGCTGTTGTAGGTCTCCCAGAATTCAAGGTTGGCTGAGCCCTGGAGCAACTTACGAACACGTTCCGGCTCCTTGATGCCTGGCATCTCCACCATGATACGGCCACTCTGGCCTTCAAGTTTCTGGATGTTCGGCTGAACGACGCCAAATTTGTCGATACGGTTGCGCACCACGTTGAACGAGTTGTCAACGGCGGCCTGTACTTCGGTGCGCAGGGCTGACTCTACCTCAGAGTCGCTCGACTGCGTGCTCACCTTGCCCTTCATCTGTTGGGTGGCAAAGATGGCGGCCAGAGGACGGCCGTTGCCTTCCTGTTTCCAATACTTTACGAACAGTGAGATGAAGTCGTTCTGGCTGGTCTCTTCTTCCTTCTTGGCCAGTTCCATGGCTTTCTTGTAGCCAGCGTCGGTCTTGTGGTCGGCCAGCACGTCGACGACATCGGGTACGGAGACCTCAAGGATAACGTTCATACCGCCTTTCAGGTCAAGACCCAGGCCAATTTCCATCTCGCGGCACTGCTTCAGAGAATAGATGCCTAAATACACCTTCTCGTTGTTGATTGAGTCAAGGTACTCTGCACCAGCCTTCTCGCCCATAGCGGCAGCCTTACTCTCGTAGTGGCGTGTCACGAATGAGAAGGAAAGATAGAAGCAGCACACAAGAATCAACGCAAGTGCAATACATTTTACAATTCCTTTGTTTTGCATTTTGTTTTTTGATGTTATTTATTTAATATTATTCTGTTCGCGCACAATTTTAGCGTGCAAATATAGTCCTTTTTTTTGAAAAGGAAAAATTTCTAGACGAAAAACGTTCGTTTTTTAAGGTTTATCCCTCATCTTTAGCCAACAAATCATCGGATAATGGTCACTTGCGTCCATTTTGTCGTCTATCTGACAATTGTAAGGTTCGAAGTGCTCCGAACATAAAATGTGGTCTATCCGGAAGAAGAATCCTTTCTGATTATATGACAAACCAATGCCTCGCCCGCTCTTCTCGAAGCAGTCTGTGAGACCTTCCGCGATGGTGCGGCGGGAGTAGGAGATCGGGTTGTCGTTGAAGTCGCCGCACACGATGATGGGGTAGTGGCGATGGCTTTCTATATATTGATGTACGATTTCGGCCTCCGGCGCACGTTTGGCAGCAGCATTGCCAAGTTTTTCCAGCAGCAGCATGGATTCCTCCTTGGCGGTGTCGCGCTCCATCTTGCCGCGAAGCATCCGTTTATAGTTGGCCCTGTCTTCGTTTGAGAGATGGGTGCCTTCCAAATGGTTGTTGATTACTAGCAGTGTGTCGGCTCCGACCTGCAGGAAATAGGCCACCGAGCCGTTGCCGACAGACTGGTAGGGGATGCGCTCCTTTCGGATAATGGGGTAGCGCGTATGTATGCCGATGGCATTCATGCCTTGGGCATTATTGTAGAAGACAGTCGTGTCGTTGTAGGGATAGGTCTTTTGGTATCTGATGAAGACGTACTGGCGCCAAGCGTCTACGTCCTCCTGGATGCAGACGATGTCTGCGTCCTGTCTTTTCAGATAGTTATAGACAGTGTCAAAACCCTCTTCGTATTTGTAGTTGCCGCCATAAGAGCATACGTTATATGAGATCAGTTTGATGGTACCTTCCGGCAGTTCCTGTCGCATATTCAGGGGCATATATAAAGTCAGGGGGAAATAGACGAACGCGAAGCCGGCGATGGGAATCCATATCTTTCGCCATTTGAACAGGACCCAGAAGAAAAGGAACAGCAAGTTGACGACGAGGAAGATCGGGAAGGTCATCCCCATGCACGACAGGACAGGATGATCCGCCGGATGGAGCCGGTCTGAATAGCCTGCCAGTATCATCAGCAGAATGGTGGCGATATTTGCGCCCGCCACCATGTTGATAGTGAATGCCTTCAGTTGTTTGATCATCGGTTGCTCGCGTCAAAGAGTTTTTGTTTCTCCTCCTTGGTCAGACTGTCGTACCCGCTTTTGCGTATCTTGTCGAGGATGGCGTCTATTTCTTCTTGATTCTTCCGCTTGCGGGCATTGTATTCCATATCGTCTTCCTTGGAGCCGCCCCTTTCAGCATGCATGTTCGGATTCCTGTGCTGTTGTTGCCTCTGCTCAAAGTTGTGTTTCAGATTCTCGAAGAACTGCTGCCCACGGTTTCTGTCGAACCGACCGTTGGGGTGCTTGTTCCAATAGCGTATCATCAGGAAGCCGAAGAGCATACCGCCCAAATGGGCTGTGTGGGCCACACCGTCGCCTGAAGAGCCAAGAGCCGAGAAGAACTCTATGGCGACATAGCCCAGAACGAACCATTTCGCCTTGATGGGGAATGGGAACGGGATGATGAAAAGCCGCTCGTTGGGGAATGTCATACCAAAGGCCAGAATGACCGCATAGACAGCACCGGATGCGCCGATTGTTGTCCAACTGTTGAGCACATTAGCATACTGGGCCCCATATTGCAGGACGATTGACAGATTCGCCCCCGGTACCTGTGAGGCAATCGTATAATAGAAGGAGCCCAACTGTGCCAACTCTTGCAGCAGTCCGGCGCCGATACCGCACGAAATGTAATAAAAAAGGAATTTCTTGGGTCCCCATACGTTCTCTATCACACAGCCGAACATCCAGAGGCCGAACATGTTGCTCAAAATGTGCATGAAGTTGGCGTGAAGGAACAGATAAGTGACTAACTGATAAAAGTGGAAATCATTAGCCAGGAAGAAATGCAGACCGCCGATGTCTGCAAGGTCGATTCCACGCATCTGAAGCACGATGGTGGCAAGAAATGCCAGACCGTTGATAATCAACAGATTTTTTGTGATGGTTGGTATGCGAAACACAATCTATTTACTATTTTACAAATTACTGTTTAGATGTTGACGGATTTTCCGTTTCGGGCGCAAAATTACGAAAAATATCTCTTTTTAAGGCCAAAAACAGGGGCTAAACAACTATTTTTCAAAAAAAAAGTCATTTTTTCTGTTTTTTTGTTGTTTTTTTAATAACTTTGCCTTATATTTGCGAAGAATTTCCGAGTGTATTCAGTTTTAAGCAATAATAATTCATTAAATTTTAGACATTATGAACAAAACAGAATTAGTAGACAAGATTGCAGCAGGTGCTGGTATCTCAAAGGTGGACGCAAAAAAGGCTCTTGACGCCACAATTGACGCCATTAAGGACGCTCTCGTAGCAGGTGACAAGATTGCCCTCGTTGGATTCGGTACTTTCAGCGTAAGTGAGCGTCCTGCTCGTGAGGGTATCAACCCAGCAACCAAGGAGAAGATTCAGATTGCTGCTAAGAAGGTTGCCAAGTTTAAGGCTGGTGCCGAACTTGCAAACGCTCTTTAATTGTATAGGTGTAAACAAAAAATCAAATGGGGATTTCAGCAGAAATCCCCATTTGAGTTTTATTTTGGCTGTTTGCCGATGTAGGCCAGGATACCTCCGTCTACATAGAGCACGTGGCCGTTGACGGCATCAGAGGCATGGGATGCGAGGAACACGGCGGGACCTCCAAGTTCGGATGGGTCGAGCCAGCGGCCTGCAGGGGTCTTGGCGCAGATGAAACTGTCGAATGGATGGCGGCTGCCGTCCGGCTGGCGTTCGCGCAGGGGAGCGGTCTGTGGGGTTGCGATATAGCCCGGGCCGATACCGTTGCACTGGATGTTGTACTCACCATATTCTGAGCAGATGTTGCGCGTGAGCATCTTCAAGCCACCCTTTGCAGCGGCATAGGCAGAAACGGTCTCACGTCCCAGTTCTGACATCATCGAGCAGATGTTGATGATCTTGCCTTCCTTGCGCTCCATCATTTCGGGAATGACGGC
>CAMVJQ010000062.1 GCA_947167845.1 uncultured Prevotella sp.
CGAGGTCGCTGGTTCGAGTCCAGTAATCCCGACCAAAAGAAAATCCAAACCGCTGGTTATCAGTAGTTTGGATTTCTTTTATGCCTTATGTTGGCATGTTTTTGGCGTGATAGTAATTCCTCCTGCCCCTGCTTGAGGTCTTTCTGAAGTTGCTGCAGTTGCTGTTGGTCATAGTCCGGCTTAACATTGAAGCGTAGATTGATTGTATCGACGGATATACTCATAAAAAAAATACCTTTGCGATTATATCCGCAAAGGTACTTTTATTTATCATTGCCTCAAAGGACAGCTATTTAATCTTCTGTAACGGTGTGCCGTAGAGGGGGTCGTCATCCCATACAGACCGCGTTTTTTTCTTCGGCTTGTAAGACTTCTCCGGCTCCTGCTTGCTCATCAGACCTACTCCCAGTCCGATGATGCATCCTATAATTATGATTACGAAGTATACCATATCTTGACCCTTTCTCTTCTTTTCTGCTGCAAATTTAGGCATTTCCCGCGAATCCTGCAAGGGGAAATCCCTATTCCTTTAGGTATGTTTCCCTATTTTCTCCAGACGTTTGATTATCCAGACCTTTACCGGCATTAATAAATATCGAGATGATGGATATCAGGGACGTAAGTCCGAAAAATCATGCAAACCAAGGATTGTCCAGGTATAGCGCGAAAGCAGTAAGGCCGATAAACAGTACCATGCACAAAAATGCGAATGTCATTCCCCAGAAATTCATGCGCTCAGTACGGCTTTCTGTGCGTCTGATCATCTTCATCTTCTGGTTGTCGATGTCATGGCGATGGTCTTGCTCTTTTCTCGCAAGTTCAAGCAGGTGCTTTACGATTTCAGGATCAACATCCTTGTAGGCAGCAAGGTCCTGGGGCGATGGAAGGATGTTGTCGTCCACAGTCAAGGTCTGCTCAATCTGCTTGGCTGCACCCTGACTTGTTGACAGTTGGGTCTCCTTTTGGTTTATCTGCTGTTTAGCCATTTTGAGCACTTAGCTTATTGAAACTATTCCGAACATCGCGTCCTACGTTTTGCCAGTCATGGCGCAGGTTGTCAGAATCTGACGAAGAGTTATTCATCATGTCTTCTCTAATCTGTTTCATGACGTCTGACTCGCCATCGTATTTGCCGATGGCTGCGGACCGGAATGTCTTGACTCCGTTTGCAAAGAAGAGGTAAAACAGGTAAAAGATGTTCATCCAATTATTTTTTTAAATATCTTAATCTTGCCGCAAAGATACGAAAAGTTTTGGTTTTGGATATAGAACAGAACAATTATTTTTATAACAGAAATAATTATTTAACGAAATAAAGTGTTTCCTTTATGATTTGACAGCAAATTTGCCTTTCGCACTTTGCAAAATGCCACGGATGCGCTGCTGTTCCTGCTCGCTCATGCCGGCCGTGAGCCGTCGGATCAGGCGGCCGTAGCCTCCGTAGCGGTTCTTGTTATACCACTCCACCTTCTTGCCCCGTCGGGTCTTCTTGCCCCACGTCTCGCCGTTCTTCTTCGCCCAGGCGGCCTTCTTCTTGCGCTTGCGGGCGGCATAGTTTTTCCCTATTTTAAGATGAATGCGGGAGTCTGCCCCCGGACTATCCACGAACGCTGCCTTCTTCATTTCTCCAGGAAAAATTTGGCAGTGTCGATTAATATCGTTAACTTTGCATCTGAATTCCACCTAGAAAAAACTATAGGCGATGAACAGCGAAGAAGAGAAGAAAAAGGACGAACGGTATATGCAGCGGGCCATAGACGAGGCCCGTCAGGCCCTGGAGAAGGGCGAGATCCCCATCGGGGCCGTCATCGTGTGCAAGGGCCGCATCATAGCATGTGCGCACAACCTGACGGAGACGCTCTGCGACGTGACAGCCCATGCTGAGATGCAGGCCATCACGGCAGCGGCCAACACGCTGGGGGGGAAATATCTCACGGACTGCACGCTCTACGTCACCGTGGAGCCCTGTACGATGTGCGCAGGCGCCATCGGATGGGCCCAGATATCACGCATCGTGTATGGTGCACCTGACGAGAAGCGCGGCTATCACGAATATGCTCCCAGGGCCTTACATCCAAAGGCTACTGTGACGGGAGGGGTACTGGAAGAGGAATGCAGGCAACTGATGCAGGACTTCTTCCGACAGAAAAGGTGAGGCAATGCACAATGCACAATTCACAATGCGCAATGCACAATTCTTCCACGAGCAGCAAAGCGATTGCTATTCTTTCGTTTCTGAATCAGAAGCGGGGAGCGGAGGCTGAACGATGAGCAGGGAATCGAGGTCGACACGACCTGCGTACTGCCTGTGGCTGATAGCCAACAGGAAGTATCCCCTGAGCGTGTCTTTCGTGGCATTGGGCACCACCTGAAGCCAATTCAGTGAGCCTTCTGCCTCCTTACGAGTGCGTGCTGATTCCTTCTCCCGCAGGTCTTCCAGGCGTTCGGCAAACGAAGAGGATACATAGAGTTGAAGGCTGTCGGGCACATTGGTTCTGAACGTCACATCCATCAGGCCCCCTTCGGCAGGCACCGTGTAGGTTTTCGGGTCAAGGTCGAACAGGGCATACTCACCCGTCTGCTTGACCTTGAGGACTTCATCATAGCCGCCTGAACGGATGACGACCTGAGCCATACGGTCGGTGCCCGTCAGATTCTTCTCTGTCGTCACGACAAAGAGGGTGTCGGTGCCGCCGGGCCCGCTGTCCTTGACGACTCTCAGCCAGGGGGCGGAACTGGTGGCGGTCCATGGACCTCCGGCGTGAAAGAGGAAATAGCCGACCTGGCGCGTCACTGCATGCACGTCGACCGTGGTGTCGGTAGCGACGCGGATGCCGCCCACCTCATCTTTCAGGCATCCGGTGAGGATGAGCAGTGCGAGCAGGAGGCATCCGATATAAGAACTGTTTTTATGCATTTATTTTTTACTTTTTTATCTTTTTACCCTTTTACCTTTTTACGGGAGGACGTCTCACGGATGACGAGTTTTTGAGGAACTATCTCATGACAGATCTTCACGTCGCCGCTGATGTTCTTCAGGAGAAGCCGGCAGGCGGTCTGGCCCATCAGATGCGACTGGTCTTCGATGGCCGACATCCGTGGGGTGACATACTGGGCGTGCTGATCGTCGGTGAATCCGATGAGGGCCACATCATCAGGGATGCGCAGCCCCAGGTGCTTGATGGCCGTAAAGGCGGCAAAGGTGATGATGTCGTTGAAGGCGAGGATGGCGTCAGGGCGATCCTCCTGCTGGAGAAGCCGCGTGGCGGCATCGAGGGCCCACTGATAGTCGATCTTCTCGCATACGACGAGGCTTCTGTCGATGGGGATGCGATTCTCACGAAGGGCTTCGAGATAGCCGTGTTTGCGGCGGCGCACCATGTCGAGGTGGTTGGGGCCTCCGATGAAGGCGATGCGGCGGCTGCCGGTGTCGATGAGGTGCTGGGTGGCCTGCTGGGCGGCCTCGTCGCCATTGGCCGTCACGCTGGAGAAGCGTTCGGTCAGGCAGGTGCGGCCGAAGAAGACGAGAGGGATGCCCATGGAGGCTATCTCGTCGAAGTGGCTGTAGTCTGTAGTGTTCTGGGAGAGGCAGGCGATGATGCCCTCGACGTGGAGGCTGATGAAATTGTCGACAGCACGCACTTCAGCCTCGCTGTCCTCATGGGTATTGGCACTGATGACGGAATAGCCCGCCTTGCGAGCCTCATCCTCGATGCCGTCGAGAACGGCCGCATAGTAATGCGTCACCAGATTGGGGACTACCACCCCGATGATCCTCGGGGCTTCCTTGCGGAGGCTCTGGGCAAAGGGGTTCGGCCGATAGTTCATCTTCTTGGCGAGTTCCTTGACTCGCTGCTGCATCTCGTGCCCGATTTCAGGACTGCTGCGCAGGGCACGGCTGACAGTGGCTATGCTGACGCCCAACTCCCTGGCCAAATCCTTAAGTGACGTTCTATGCGTACTCATATTTTTAATTCATAATTCACAATGCACAATGCATAATTCATGATGCATAATCAGGAATTCGAAAATCTGTCGGCAAAGTTACGAATAATCCGCGAATTCCGCAAACGTTTACGTCTTTTTTTGGCCTCATACTGCTTGTGGAGCACAAAAAAAGCAGTAATTTTGCACCAGCAATTATGAATGAGTAATGAATAGTTGATAATAAGTTAGTTAGAAAGAGGAGCCAAGACTGTCGTGATGACACTCTTGGTTTTTTGTTTTTTCATTCTTTCTTCTTAGAAAGTCATGCGCACCATGAAGCGGACGCCATGCTTGTGGGCCGTGGGCAGTTCATTATAGTTCATACGCCGCACATACTCCACATGGATCAGTTTGAAGATGTTGTGGATGCCGAGTGAGATCTCCCAGTAGGGTTTCTTCGGGTCGATGACATAACTGCCGTCGGGGAAGTACATCAGCAGGGGGTCGCCCTCATTGCCTGCCGCATAGGGATTGTTACGGTCGGAGAGTGCTCCCCAAAGGCAGCGCACGCCGATCCACTCACGCCACTTCAACTTCTTGAGCAGGGGGATGCGGTTGAAGAGTTTGCCGTTCAGGTCCCAATACAACTGGCCCGAGATGTAGCGGTCAGTGGGGAACTCCATGTTGTTGATGGCCTCGAAGGTGTAGTCCTGCACGATATACGACAGGTTGGTCTCCGGCATACAGAGCAGGGGGAAGGGCACCTTCTCCCACTGGATGCCGCCTTTGACCTTGAAGTCCATCTTTCCCCAACTGTTGAGCCAGAACCGCTTGTAGATGCTGACCTCAGTCAGGTTGTAACTATAGTCGCTGCCCAGGAAGTTCTTGATGCCCAGGCGATGGCTAAGGGTGAAGACGGGCGCATCGAGGTTGATGGGCAGGCGGCGCTGCTTGGTATTGATGAAGGTCTCGCCTGGCGCAAAGCGCAGTTGTGCGAACAACTCGGTGGTGCGGAACTTGCGCGAGGCGGCTGGGCTGACCTGCCGCATGTCGCCCTCGCGGACACGGGGCTCCGGGTTCGACCAGTTGGTCCAGTCGTCGCGGTTGCTGCTCTCCGACATCGGGATGAAGTAGAGATTGCCCACGGCCTCGTTCTCCTCGGCCTTGAACTGCAGGGTGGTGGTAAAGCCCCAGTCCTCCTCGCGCTGGAAGGTGATCGACTGCCGATTGTAGAACTGCATCTTGTCGACCGTTGTCCATTTGAATGCGGTGAAGACATTATCCTTGTCCGTGCGCATGAACTTGTCGGATGGCGACTCGATGTCGTAACTCGACGAGAATGTCAGCGTGCGGATGGGAAACTCGCGGGGCAGATACTCCTTCTTGTTGAACGACCAGATGACGTCGCCCTTATAGTAGGTCTTCTTAGAACTCATACCACGTGCGATATAGCCCCGGAAGAAGAAATTGGAGTCGAGATTGGCCGTCGACTGGGCAGAGAGGCGGAAGCGGAAGCCGTCGACGAAGTTCTTGGATACCACAGTATTGATGGGGCCGATGTCGACCTTGCTCGGATGCTTCTTCGTACCGGTCTCGACAAAGTTCTCTATCACAGCCTTCAGGCCGATGATGATGTAGGAGAAGCCTTTGATCTTCTGTATGTTCTGGATGAACTGGTCCATGGAACTCTCGCTCTTGGTCAGTTCCACCTGCCGGTACTTGCTCCAGAAGTCGTCGTTGCGCATCATCGCATTCACGTCCTTCACCTCCTTCTTCTTGCCCTTGAACAACTGATGGGGCAGTTCGTCGAAAGCGTAGTCGGTAAGGCGGGTGTTGCGGATGACTGCAAAACTCTGTATGAACTTGACGAGCGACAACTCCGTGAACATGTCATCCACGGCCAGCACCCATTCGCCATTTGGCAACTGTCGGAACTCCTGCACGATCTTCATGTTCTCCACGAAATTGACATCGCTCTTCTTCGGGATTGTCATCTCGCACCGCTTCACCTGCCAACTGCTGTCGGCCAGGATGTAGATGTCACCACGGAAGCCGAAGTCCTGCTGGTTGTTGGGCAGGAAGTGGAGATGGAAGCACTTGTCCTTGTCCACGTAGACCGTGTCCTCGATATAGAAACGGTAGAAGCCGATGGCCCCCGATCCGATGGGCGAGGTGAAGGGGTACTGCAGCAGGCGGATCTGGTCGTCGTAGATGTTCACATCAGTGAAGACGTCCTTCATCACCGTGTTCAGGATGTCGCCCGTCTGCACCAAGTCGTTGATGCCCGAAGAGTTCATGCCCTTGATGATGGTCTTCTCATCGTGCGGCTTCTTGCGATAGATCTTCTGCGAGACCGTCTCGTCGACGCTGACAGGCAGGATCATCTTGTTGTTATAGGGGCATATCTCCACCTGGTCGCGCAGCCACTGTTTCTTCTTATACTTCGGGTCATCGATGATCTTCTGGCTCATGTCATTGAGGGCCAGGGTCAGTTTCTGGTACTTGTTGTACTGATAGAAGTCGTGATTGGACAGGTCGGTCTTCTTCTTGGCGGCAATCACCTTCTTCATCATCTCGACGGCAGGATTGTTCTTGCGGCTGTAGCGGCCCTTGCGCGTCTTCACCGTCACCTCCTTCAGCATCTTGGTGTCGGGCTTGAGTCTCACGTAGTAATTGGCCTTGACGCTACTGTTGACGGCAGAGACATGCTCGACATAGCCTACTGAACTGAAGGTCAGCGCCCACCCGTTGTGGCGCACGATCTTATAATTGCCGTTGATGTCGGACACGACACCAATGTTATGCCCCTTATACTGTACGCTGGCGAAGGGGATGGGCTCGCCTGTCTGTGCATCCGTCACGGTGCCTGAAATCATCTGCTGGGCGTACAGGGGCAGTTGTACGAACAGCAGCATGAGCATATAAAATATGATCCTTTTTCTTGTCACTGGCTACGTCATTATTATAACAATTCATTCAAGTCCGTTATCACGCGATCGGCCTGCCGTTCGTCCACCGGGTCGTCCGTCCAGCCCTCACCCTTGAACCAGACGGTATGGCAGCCCGCCTGCCTGGCTGGCAGGATGTCCTTGTCGATGCTGTCGCCCACCACCGTCACCTCCTCTGGCTGCATGCCCAATGCCTCCACGCCTAAGGTGAAGATGCGCGGGTCGGGCTTCCTGACACCCACCACGGCCGACTCGACGATGCGCTGGAAGATGCCGTCGAGGCCGAACTCGTGCAGCACGACTGCGATGTTGCCATAGAAATTGCTGACGAGCACCATCGGATAGCGGGCCTTCAGACGGAGGAGCACCTCGCGGCTGTGGGCCGTCTCGGCCTGGGTGCGAGCGTAGAGGTCTGACAGGAGCGGAGAGTGAAATGTGAGAAGTGAAGGATTCAAGAACTCCAACTGCAGCCGCAGTTTCTCCTCCAGCGTACGGCGGAAAGTGAAGTCGGGCTTGATAATGGGATTCCTGCCCAGTGTGCGCTCGGCATGGACATAAGCCTCACGGAACTGCTGCTCCGCGACGGGCACCTGCTGGCGCTGATAAGCGTGCCAGAGCACCTTGCCCCAGTGATTCCCGCCTGTGTCGAGCGTCCCGCCGTAGTCGAAGATATACCCTTTGCTCATAGTTTGGCCATCAGTCTCTGACAGAGGTCCTCATGCGTGCTGCGCATGTGCATGTACATCCACTGGAACACGGTGATCTCCATCAGGGGATACACCCAGGGGCAATCGAGCAGACAAGTGACATAGATGGTTATCGCACGGCAGTTGAACGTCAGCATATTGGTGTATTTCATCAGCGGGCGGCTGCCTTCGAGGAACTCCTGCCTGACCGCTTCTGAGGGGTTAGCCTTCCACTTGGGGAAGAACTTCTGGAAGTTTGGCGTCAGCGACTCCTGCTTCTTGCAATAGTTGGCATAGTTGTAGTAGAACACACGGCCCAGGATGTCACTCTTCGGCAGACCTTCATAGATGGCACGCTGCTGCTTGTAGTTGTCCAGTTCACTACCATCCTTACCCAGCAGGAAGAACAGGTGGATCTGGCGGTAATAGTCTGAGAGCGTGCTCTGCGGAGAGTGGATGATAAAGCCGATGAAGGCGCAATAGACGAATGCCCAGATGCCCCACTGCCAGTCGGTGCCTGGTATGTTCTGGTTCCAGAGACGGACGACGATGGCCAGATAGATGCAGAAGAACCACACATCGCCTGCGAAGCCGTCGAGCATACGGCCTATGAGCGTCTTCTTGCCCGTCATGCGTGCCATCTGGCCGTCGGTGGAGTCACAGAAGTTGGCCAGCATGAGCAGGATCACACCATATATATTATGGAGCAAGTCGGTGTAATGAAACATCCAGCCCGCTCCGACGCCCAGGAAGATGGACAGGATGGTTATCACATTGGGATGGATGTTGAACTTATTCCAAAGCAAGGCGAATGCCAGTCCGATAGGACGTGTGAAATGGACATCAAGCCACTCTTCAGTATCCTCTGATTTAAACGACGCTTTCAATAATTCCTTAAATGTAGCCATAGAGTTACTCTATTAAATTTTACGTTTTTGTTTCTTTCTATTCTTCAATCCTTCAGGACCAGAGAGGCGATAGCATCAGCGGCCTCCTCACGACAGCGGGAGAAACTGGGCCAGTCGTTGAAGTCGATGACGCAGAAACTGCCGTCTTCCCTGACGATGCAATCCCCGCCATACACCGCTATGCCAACCGCTGCTGCCAGACGGGCCACCTCATGCTGCATCTCTCCCGCATCAAACGGATAATGATGGGCCGCGCCATTGCGCTGCTCGTCATTGAATTTCGTCTGCCCGTCGTCCGTCGGATAATAATAGCGGAAGAAGTCTGAGCCGACACCATAGAACTTCACCAGGTCGCCCCTCACATGGGCACTCACCGTAAAGTCTGATATACCCCGCTGCCGCATCTCACGGATACTGTCAGCCAACTGTTCACGGTCCTTGGCAAACACGACGTCTCCCCTACTCTGGGCGGCGGCATCGCCACGCTTCAGCCAGTAGCCGTCAGGCCCCTCCTTCGGTGGTACAGGCACGCCTATTGACTCCATGATATGCAACAATCTGCTGCGGCCACAGTTCTCGACGCCTTCTGGAGCATTGATGGTCTTGACGCCCAATGCCTTCAGCCGTTGAAGGGTTTCGGGCAGGCGGCTCATCGTCAGCACCAATCGGGGGGCGGCACCATTATACGGGAGTTGCTCTTCCGATACCAGTTCCACCTCATGCCCTCTGGCACGCAGCCTGTCGGCCACCGCCGAGAGGATCGCCAAGTCCTTCTCCACGGAATTTGGAGAGAACTGCTCAGCCCGTTGTATCGCCAGGATCCTCATGCTTTCAGGAATGTTTCTGCCTTCACGATGTCGCTGGCATGGTCGATGTCGAGCACCTTCGAGAAAGGCCAGGCCTTCAGCCTCAGCCCGTCGGCGATGAGTGCCCGCTGGAAATTGCGCATCCTGCTCTCCCCACGCTCTATGCACCGCCGAAGCGTCTCTATCGAGCGAGGGGTCAGGCCATAGATGCCGCCGCTGATGTAACGGGGCGTCTCGCAACGGTCCAGAAATCCTGTTATCGCCAAGTCGTCGTCCGTGCTGACATAGAGGGGCTTCTCGTCGTCGATATAATCGGTGACGCCCATCAGGCCGTCAGCCTCGCCACGCCCTACCAACTGGAGGAAGTCAGCCACATACGTCTGGAATTCCTCTTCGCGGAAGATGGTGTCGACAGTGGTCAGTACGAACGGTTCGTCGCGCAGCCATCGGCTCAACTCCCACATACTGTGCATGCTGCTGGGCGTGGACTTGACGACGAACTTCAGCGGCACCAGGCCCGCCGTCTGAATCTGCTCCAGACGGGCTCTGACCTCGGTCATCTGCTCATTGCAGATGGCCACCACCTCAGTAGCCCCATTGGCAAGAAAGATGCGCAGCAGACGGTCTATCAACCGTTCGCCGCCCACCTCTACAAGGGGTTTCGGGCTAAGAACCCCCTCCTGTGCCAGCCTCGATCCTTCGCCGGCCGCTATTATGGCATACTTCATAAGCGGCTGCAAAGGTATGCATTATTTGGCACATTCCGAAAACTTTTTAGATAAATTTATTTTTCTACTGACAATTTTTCAGTATCTATCTCGCCCGAACCGCGTTTTTGTCCACTATAGTGTCCCAAAACTCCTTTCAGACTGATGTCGCCGGAGCCCGTCAACTGACACTCAGCCGCCTGACATCCTTCCACGAAATCAACGGAGATGTCGCCTGATCCCTTCAGCATCACATCGGTCGCGCGCGTATTCCATTGTTTAACACTGATGTCGCCTGACCCTATCAGTGAGATAGTGGAGTTCTGGGTGTCCAGACGCTTGATATCGATGTCACCGGAGCCTATCAGTTCTGTCGTGCAGTCGTCACAGATGATGTCCTCAAAGTCGATGTCGCCCGAACCCCGCAGCACGATTGACAGTTTGTCAGTATCCACCTTCTGGCGTACAACGAAGTCGCCTGATCCGTTGAGATTGATGGCGGTCAGGTCTGGCGATGTCACATAGACGCCCACTTCGTCGTCGTCATGCACGGAGAAATTAAACACACCTATCTTCCCCCTGTTCCTGATGGTGAGTTGCTTGCCATCGACGGCGGTCAGGATGTCTTCCACGATATTCGAAGGCCCTTTTACCGTCACGCTGAAAGAGTCCGCCTGGGTGTAATAGACGGTTGGCGAGCCGTTGATCACTATCCGTTCGAAGCCCTTATGCGGTCTCGACTCAGTCACCTTCTCCCCGGGCGTAAAGTCCAACCCGTTAATTCTGTTCACACACGAGGCCATTCCCATTGTCAGGAACAGCACGCCCATTGCCGGCATCAATCGTTTCATCTTCATTGTTTCACTTGTTTTTATGAGACTTTGCCTATTAGACGTTGACAGAACGCAAAAAGTTGCACTCACTTCTCAAAATGTTGCCAGTCCTTCATCGTGCGCCAGTTGCCGCCCCATTTGAAGCCGTGCTGTGTAAAGAGACGATACAGCAAGTCGCCCTTTCTTATCTGATAGGGCGTCCGTTTGCTGCGGTCTGTATAGGGCTCGCCCGTGGCAGGCTCTACGATGCGCTTTCCTTTACTATTCGTGCGCACGTACGGATTATAGAGTGTATTGATGTCTACGGCCAGCCCCCTGGCGTGCTTGGAGAGTTTGCCGGTTCCAGAAACCGTGCGATAGCAGAAGCACGACGAATTGTTGTCCCGCATCGACTGCTCGTCGTTAGCCCCATAGTCATCAATCAACCGAATCCGCTGGATCGGGTATCCCTGCCGATAGAGTTCCTTGAATATCTCCAGCAAGTCCTGGGCGATCGCCTTATTGCACACCATCTCTCCCACATGCTCCTTTCCATCCGCATCCACATGTGATAACTGCAGATAGCGCAGGTCGGCCCGCCCTATGGTACACCCTTCAGGGTAAGAGCGACCTTTCATCCGTGCGAACACGGTATCAGGAATAGCCTGCGACGTAAATGTTTGCGCAGAAGAAGAAAGTGAAAACAGGAAAAAGAGGAAAGTGAATAGTGAATTGTGCATTGTGAATTGTGAATTGAGAATTGAGAATTGAGAATTGAGAATTATTCCAGCGGCAGCGTGAACCAGAACACAGAGCCGGCCCCGAGTGCTGAGTCGACACCCACCTGTCCGCCCAAGTTCTCCACTTGCGACTTCACCACCGAAAGACCGAGGCCTGTACCGGGGATAAACTCGTCGACCTTCACGAACCGTTCCCAGATGCGCTGCTGATCTTTCTCCGCTATACCCTTTCCGGTATCACTGACGAGCACCCTCACCTGATTGCCCTCCACCTCATAGCCGAGGGTGATGGCGCCCTCAGTGGTGAACTTCACGGCATTCTGCACCAGATTGTCTATAATCTCCAGCAACCTGTCGCGGTCGCTTCTCACCTCAAGATGATCCATCGGGCATTCAGCCTTCAATGTGACGTTAGTCGTCGGCCGATACGTATCCACCATCTGCTGCAGAATCTGATTCAGGTCGATTCTCGCCATCAGCAGATTCTTCGCACCGGCTTCAATCTTCGACATACTGACCAGTCCGTCGATGATCTGCAGCAGTTTGCGGTTGTTGTTCTGTATCTCAGTGATCAGTTGTGCACGGTCTTCCTCACTCTGTACCACAGGCAGCAGGTCGGCAAAGCCGACGATGGCATTGAGCGGAGTGCGTATCTCATGTCCCATATTAGCCAGGAAGGCAGTCTTCAGGCGATCGCTCTCCTCAGCCTTATTACGGGCCTGAATCAGCGAGGCTTCCATATCCTTACGGTCGTCCACACGCATTGAGGTGCCGACTATCTGCGTGGGCTTTCCGTTGTCGTCACGCTCCACCACGGTGGCATAACTCTCCTCCCAGTATGAGGTGTCGGTCTTCTTGTTCAGCACCTGATATTCCTGATGATACACGTCTGTACGCCCCTCGCAGATGTCGCTGAAGGCTGCACTCACCCGGTCCTTGTCAGCCGGCGAGATGTAGGCCAGCGTGTCGAAATACTTCTCCCCGTTCTCAGGCACATAACTGTCGGCGCCTTCACGGAAGTCGTTCTCATAGACGAAAGCCCTCGTCTTAGAGTCATAGCGCCAGATGGCGATCTTCATAGCCTTCAGCACGAACTCATATTCCACGTTGTTGTGCTTGACAAGTTCTATCGCCTTCAACTCGCGCCCGAGTTGCTTCCCGCGCCTCAACAAGCGGAAGATGTTGAAGACAAGCAGCACAAATGCCAAGCCTCCCGTTATCCAGAGCCAGAACACCGGTAACGAATCGGATGAACTTACGAGCAGAATACTTATCGCCATGAATTATGAACTATTTGAGTCTAAGACTGGGCAAAATTAAGAAAATAATCGGAATATAGCAAGAAAGCAAACGTTTTTTTAGGAAAATATTTGTTTTTTCGGCCGACTTGCATTAACTTTGCACTCAGTTTTCCACAATTGATAGTAAAATGGATCATAATTTTGACTCGGGCTCTGCTCCTACGAGAGAGTATGAACTCATCGCCAAAACGTTTATGGGACTGGAACCTGTACTGGCGAAAGAATTAACCCAACTTGGGGCAAACAATGTGCAAATAGGCCGGCGCATGGTGTCGTTCACAGGCGACAAGGCGATGATGTATCGCGCCAATTTCCAACTGCATACGGCCATCCGTATTCTCAAGCCAATCAGGCATTTCAAGGCAAGGAGTGCCGACGACGTCTACGAGGAAATCAAGAAGATAGACTGGACACAATATCTGACTACGGAGAAGACGTTCGCCGTCGATGCCGTGGTGTTCTCCGAAGAGTTCCGCCACTCCAAGTTCGTGTCCTACAAGGTCAAGGACGCCATCGTCGACCAGTTCCGCGAGAAGACAGGCAAGCGGCCCAATATCTCCGTGGCCAATCCCGACATCCGCCTGAACATCCACGTGGCTGAGGACAACTGTACGCTCAGCCTTGACTCCAGCGGCGAGTCACTCCACCGCAGGGGCTACCGTCAGGAGAGTGTCGAGGCGCCCCTCAACGAGGTGCTCGCCGCAGGCATGATCCTCATGTCGGGCTGGCAGGGCGACACCGACTTCATCGACCCCATGTGCGGCTCAGGCACCCTGCTCATCGAGGCCGCCCTCATCGCCAGGAACATGGCCCCAGGCCTTTTCCGGAAGGAATATGCCTTCGAGAAATGGCCCGACTTCGACGCCGACCTCTTCGACGAGATCTATAATGACGACAGCCAGGAGCGCGAGTTCAAGCACCACATCTACGGCTACGACATCGACATGAAGGCAGTCGGCACGGCCACCCTCAATGCCAAGGCAGCCGGACTCTCCGGCGACATCACCGTCAGCCAGCAGGACTTCAAGGACTTCCTGCAGCCCCATGACAAGAGCATCATCATCACCAACCCACCCTACGGCGAGCGCATCTCAACGCCCGACCTGCTGGGCACCTACAAGATGATTGGTGAGCGACTCAAGCACCAGTTCAAGGGCAACGACGCATGGATACTCTCCTACCGCGAGGAGTGCTTCGAGCAGATTGGCCTGAAGCCCAGCATCAAGATACCCCTCTACAACGGATCGCTGGAGTGCGAGTTCCGCAAGTACCAGATGTTCGACGGCAAACTGAAGGACTTCCGCTCCGACGGCGGCATCGTGAAGACCGAGGAGGAGAAACGGCAGATGGCCGAGAAGCACCGCTTCAAGAAGGAACGCGAGTTCAAGCAGCGACTGGAGGAGACGGAACAAAACGAGGAAGCCGACATACGGTCCTTCACCTTCCACAAGCATGACCTGGAACGGATAGACCGCAGTTTCCGCAAAAACCGCGACGACCGGGAGGAACGCAGCGAGCGCGACAATCGCAGAGACCGGAAAGACCGTAAGGATCGCAAAGACCGTGATTCACGCAAAGACCGTGATTTCCGCAATCCACGCAACTCCCGAGGCAAACGGAGCACCAATTTCGACAAGAAAAAAAGAAGATTCGACGACGATGAAGACTAACCACTTTTTTACCTTCTTACTTTTATACCTCTTTACCTTTTACGGCCCCATGTCAGCCCAGCAGAAACTGTTCACGCTCGAAGACCTCAATTTCGGCGGCACCAACTACAGGAAGATGCTCCCCAAGAACCTCTGGCTCACCTGGTGGGGCGACCAGTTGATGTATCAGGACGCCGAAGAGGGCGGCACCATCGACAGCAAGGGATTCCGCAAGCCTGTGTTCAATCTGGACGCGGTCAACTTCCTCATGACGGCCTCGCAAGATGCCGACAAGCGCGTCGTCCACAGTGCCATGAATGCCTCTTACCCCTACCCTGACCAGCCCCTCGTGCTGCTGGGCAACCAGAAGCAGCGGATACTCTACAACTTCAAGACCGAGAAGGTCGAGTGGACCCAGGACATCGGAGAGGCCACCGTCGCCAAATGGAGCCCGAAGTCGCGCATCTTCGCCATCAAGAAGGCCGACCATCAACTGTACGTCCTCGACGGAGACCAGGAGACCAGGCTTACCACCGACGGCAGCCGCGAGATTGTCTACGGCGAGGCCGTCCACCGCAATGAGTTCGGCATCAGCGAGGGCCTTTTCTGGAGTCCCGACGGACGGCAACTCGCGTTCTACAGGATGGCCCAGTCGATGGTGACCGACTATCCGCAGGTCGACCTCTTCCCACGCGTGGCAACCCATGAGCCCGACAAATACCCGATGGCAGGCATGACATCCCACAAGGTGACCGTCGGCGTCTACGACACCAGAACCCGCCAGACCGTCTATCTGCAGGCCGGCGACCCCACCGACCGCTATTTCACCAACATCGCCTGGAGCCCCGACGGTGCCACCGTCTATATGTTCGAACTCAACCGCGCCCAGAACGACTGCCGCCTCGTCAGTTACGATGCCGCCACAGGCCGCAAGACGGCAGAACTCTACCGTGAGACGTCCGACAAATACATAGAGCCTCTCAACCCCATCCAGTTCCTGCCGTGGGATGCCGGCAAGTTCATCATGCAGAGCCAGAAAGACGGCTACAACCACCTCTACCTGCTCGACACAAACGGCCGCCAGTTGCGCCAACTCACCTCAGGCCCGTGGGTCGTGCTCAGCGTACTGGGCTTCAACAGCAAGCAGAAGACCGTCATCTTCGAGGCCAACAAGTATCACCCCCTCCACCGCCAGTTGTACAGCGTGAGCGTCGACAAGGGCAAGATCACACCCCTCACCACGGCCGACGGCCAGCACCACGGCAGCCTCTCACCATCTGGCAACATGGTGATCGACCGCCACTCGGCTCCCACACAGCCCCGCAACATCGACCTCGTCGACATCAACAGGCACAAAGCCAGCAGACTCCTGACAGCCGACGACCCCTGGAAAGACTACCAGCAGCCCCTCTTCGAGTGCGGCTCCATCAAGGCTGCCGACGGCACGACCGACCTCTACTACCGCATGGTGAAGCCCGCCGACTTCGACCCTGCGAAGAAATACCCCACCGTCGTCTACGTCTATGGTGGCCCCCACGCCCACAACGTCGAGGCCTCCTGGCACTGGGGCAGCCGCTCCTGGGAGACCTACATGGCACAGAAGGGCTACATCCTCTTCATCCTTGACAACCGGGGGAGCCAATATCGAGGCCGCGACTTCGAACAGGCCACCTTCCACCAACTTGGCCAGATTGAGATGCAAGACCAGATGAAGGGTGTCGACTATCTACGCAGTCTGCCCTACGTCGATATGGAGCGGCTGGGTGTCCACGGCTGGTCGTTCGGCGGATTCATGACCATCTCGCTGATGACCAACCATCCCGACGTGTTCAAGGTGGGCGTGGCTGGAGGCCCCGTCATCGACTGGAAGTGGTATGAGGTGATGTACGGCGAGCGCTATATGGGCACCCCCGAGAGCAACCCCGAAGGCTATGCCAAGACCAGCCTCATCGCCAAGGCAAAGGACCTCAAGGGACGCCTGCAGATCATCACGGGCTACAACGACAACACCGTCGTGCCCCAGCACTGCCTCTCCTTCCTCGATGCCTGCGTGAAGGCCGGCACCCAGCCCGACTTCTTCGCCTATCCGGGCGAAGAGCACAACATGCGGGGCCATGCCAGCGTCCATCTCCACGAGCGCATCACCCGCTATTTCGAGGACTTCCTGAAATAGCGGGATGACTATACCATGTAGCCCTCGCCCGCCACAGATGCTGACGAGGGCATCCGCCTTCCCAGGCAAATCAGTGAAAACAACCCTTCTTGAATCTCAGAAAACGATTTATAGGTTGTAACGTTGTAACATCGCCGATGTACAAAGGGCGTGCAACCTGTTTTGGAGGTTGTGAGGTTGTAACGAGGTTGTAACATGCTGCTCCTTGTTTGGATCAATCCCAAAAGTCTGTTGCGGGTTGTGACCTCCCCTAACCCCTCCTGTAGGAGGGGGATTAGTTACTACCGAAGGGGAGGGGGCCTTCCGACTCTTTGTATTCAGTCCCCCTCCTACAGGAGGGGTTAGGGGAGGTCACAACAACTGGCTTTTCAGACTGACCCTGAACGGCGCACTCGGATTTTTCCGTGGCAGGTCCACACAGACCTTGCATGACAGCATA
>CAMVJQ010000063.1 GCA_947167845.1 uncultured Prevotella sp.
ATCCTATCGAGCATACTTGCGACGTCACGGAGGGCCAGCAATGGATCTCCGTTGATGGCAAGCAGCCTGAGGGGATGTGTGCTGCTGCATGGTACTCCATGCGTGAGTTCGTGGAGTCGTTGGCCAGAGGCGAAGGCAATTTTTACGACGGCTGGATGAAGGACCCGATGAGCGCGATGATTAGTTGTAACGACGGTTTCCGTCCGTTCAGTTTCTATATTGAGGCAATCAATGATTAGGATCTAAGCAATGAGCAGGAAGTTGTTTTGCGAAATATCACCTTTCACCTATCGGCTGTCGATGGAGAAGGAAATCCTGAAGCGTAAGTTGAGGGATTTCTTTCATAAGACCGTTTTCGCACATGAACGGACTTCGGACGCTCTGCCCGTTCTCGTCTATCAGCACAAGTCGCTTATCCGTCGCAGACTGGGCAATGTCGATATGCAACTGCAGGAGAACAAGGCTATCAATCTCGCCCTTGCCGTCACCCATATCCACGGTTTGCTCATCCGTCCAGGCGAGACTTTTTCCGTTTGGAAACTTGTCGGACGAACCACTGAGCGCAAAGGCTACAAAGAAGGGCTGACCATTGCAAAAGGCCAGCCGTCAAAGGGTATCGGAGGAGGGCTGTGCCAGTTGTCGAACCTGATTCACTGGATGATTCTGCACAGCGACCTGACCATCGTGGAGCATCACCACCACGACGGCCTCGACCTCTTTCCTGACTTTGGCCGTCAGATTCCCTTTGGCACAGGTACCAGCATTTCGTACAACTATATAGACTACCGCGTGAAGAACGAGACCGCCAATACCTATCAACTTCGTCTATGGGTGGATGGCGAATACCTGTGCGGAGAACTCCGTGCCGCAGAACTCCAGCCTCATACCTTTCATATCCACGCTGAGAATGAATACTTCTCCCGAGAAAGGCAACGGGTAGGCGAAGCGTCAGCGGAGGGAATGGGCGATGCAGTTTATAGAAACGGGCAGGTCTATCGTGATGTCATTGACCGTGTTAGTGGCCGGCATCTTGAGAGCCAGTTAATCCGTACCAACCATGCCAAGGTGATGTACGAACTGCCTCCGTCCATAACCATCCGTGAACAATGATTATTCATAAACAATAAAATACATATTCTGCTTACTCATCTTTCGGAAGAGAGAAGTATGCGGGCATCGACGGCTATCACGTCTGATCCGTCGGCCAGCAGCGGGTTGATGTCCATCTCCTTGATTTCGGTGGCGAAGCGGAGCAGGGTGGAGAGGCGCACGATGATCTCAGCATACTTCTGCTCGTTGATGCCCTGCTGTCCTCGCGTACCTTTTAATATACGGTAGCCGCGCAGGGAGTGGATCATCGAATAGGCCTCGGCATAGGAGAGGGGTGCCAGGCCCGACGAGACGTCCTTGAGCACCTCGACGAAGATGCCGCCCAGGCCGCAGAGCACGACGTGGCCGAAGCGCTCCTCGTACTTGGCACCGATGAAGAGTTCGGTGCCCTGGAGCATCTTCTGAACCATGACGCCGTGGTGACCTCCCCTAACCCCTCCTGTAGGAGGGGGACTGGCATCAGGAATCCCTCCTGTAGGAGGGGGACTGGCATCAGGAATCTGCATCATGCGGTCGAACTCGAGGGCCAGGTGCTCAGGGGTGCGGATGTTGAGGGTCACGCCGCCCACGTCGCTCTTGTGGACGGGGCCCACGACCTTGGCCACTACGGGGAAGCCCACCTTCCGGGCGAAAGCCGTCAGTTCGTCCTTCGAGGTGGATACCATCTCAGGCACGAGGGGGATGCCGGCGCATGAGAGCACCTCGCGGACGGTGTCGGGAGCGAGATAGCCGCTGGTGACGCCTTCAAATTTCAGGCGGTTGACCTCGCGGTAGATGATCTTGTGGAGTTCGGGTATGTCGATGCCGTAGAGTTGCACTTCAGGCGGAGCGGGCATTGGTGTGCGCATGATCTGCGAGAGGGCTGTGGCCAGTGTGACCTCGTCGCTGAAGTTGACGTGACCCTTGGCCAGGAATTCCGCCACCTCGGGCCCTGCTGTGTGGAGGCTGGGCAGGATGGGGAAGATGGGCTTGCGGCAGGTGAGTATCTTCTGATGGAGCACCTCGTAGGCTTCGTAGAGTTGGGTGAGGCCGGGGGTGCCGTAGATGACGGCGATGGCGTCGATCTGGTCGAACTTCTGCTCGCAGTAGTCGATGGCGATGCCGAGTTGCCCGGCTGTGCCCGTGGCGAGGATGTCGATGGGATTGGCTACCGACGAGCCGGGGAACAGTTTCGACTTCAGTTCGTCGGCCATTGGTCCCTCCAGTTTGGGCACTTGCAGTCCGCCTTTCGAGAGGGCATCGGTGAGCATCACGCCAGGGCCTCCGGCGTGGGTGACGATGGCGAAACGGCGCCCGCAGAGCGGGGGCAGGGTGAAGATGCTGCCGACGGTGGTGAGTTCCTCGCGACTGTAGCAGCGCACGATGCCCGCCTTGCGGAACAGGGCCTCGACGGCTGAGTCGCTCGAGGCGATGGCGCCCGTATGGCTGGAGGCGGCGCGACTCCCGCTTTCAGACGAGCCAGCCTTGATGGCGGCGATGCGACAGCCCTTGCGGATAAGGCTGGAGGCGTGGAAGAGCAGTTTGTCGGGGTTGGCGATATTCTCGATGTAGAGCAGTTTCACCTTCGAGTCGGTCTCGGGATTGAAGTGCTCGTCCATATACTGCAGCACGTCCTCGATGCCTATCTGCTTGCCGTTGCCGATGGACCAGACGGAATTGAACTGCAGCCCCTTTGCGACGGCACTCTCGAGGATGAAGACGGCTGTGGCGCCCGAGCCGCTGATGAAGTCGGCTCCGCTGGGGTGGAGTTTGGGGATGGGCAGGGTGAACACGCTGTGGTGATGGCGGTTGAGCAGTCCGATGCAGTTGGGGCCGATGAGGGCGGCGCCGTACTGCTCGCAGGTGTCGAGTATGCGCTGTTCGAGGGCAGCCCCTTCCTTGGTCTCCTCGCCGAATCCGGCGGAGATGATGATGAAGGCGCGCACCTGCTTGTCGCGGGCCAGCATCTCCACGTAGTCGGGGCAGAAGCGGGCGGCGACCACGAGGATGGCCAGTTCGGTGGGCGGCAGTTCGCGGGCATCGTGAATCGTCTTGATGCCCTGCACTTCGTCCTCCTTGGGGTTGACAATGCGCAGGACGCCATTGTAACCGCCGTTGATAAGATTGCGCACGATAGAGCCGCCTGGCTTATGTACGTTGTTGGAGCCGCCGATGACGACGATGCTCTCCGGTTGTAGTAATTGCTGGTTAATCATTTTGCAAAGATATATAAAAATCCCTAAAAGCCAAAGAAATCTGAAAGAAAATACTTATCTTTGTCCCGTTGAAATAAGATACGACTAAGAATTATACGAATTTTTTTGAGATGATGAGAGATTTTATCCTAATCATATTGTCGATGGTGTCTATATTCAGTTGGGGGCAGACCTATTCTGCATTGTGGAACAAGGCGGCCGAGGCGGAGAAGAAAGACCTGCCGCAGACGCAGCGGGAAGTGCTGGAACAGATTGTGAAGAAGGCGGCGCAGGAACGTGCCTTCGGGCAGTTGATGAAGGCAGAACTGAAGGCGGCGCAGGTGCAGGCCAGCATCGCGCCCGACTCATTGGCACCGGCGGTGAAGCGCCTGGAGGCCCGTTGTCAGGCTCAGAAGGACGAGGTGCTCAGGACGGTGTATCGCACCGTGCTGTATCAGTTATACTCACAGAACCCGTCGCTGGTGGATAATAGAGGAGAGAGGAGAGAGGAGAGAGGAGAGAGAATAGAGGATTCCAAACCTGTGCTGACGCCCGCTCTCTGCGAGCAGTTGGCGAAGGTGAAGGACGATGCCTACGAGCCCTTTGTCATCGGCGGGAAGGACAGCCGCCTGTTCGGCCACGACCTGCTGAGCATCATTGGCTATGCGCTGAACGACTATCAGCCGTTGCACGACTATTATGAGCGGACGGGCAACCGGCCCGCAGCCTGTCTGACGGCCCTGGAGGCACTGAAGCATCGGGGAAGCGATGTCTTACGAGGAAGCGGAGGCGCGGGGGAGCGGGGGAGCGCGATGATCCACATGCTCGACTCGCTCATAGCGGTCTATCAGGATCTGCCGGAGGCGGGTGCACTGGCCGTGGCCCGCTATGAACAGATGAGGGATGAAGGCTCCTACACGCCCAAGGAGAAGACAGAATACGCGAGGCTGGCGATTGACAGGTGGCCCTCGTGGACTGGCATGAACACCCTGCGCAACGCAGTGAAGGACTTGACCAATCCGCAGTTCTTCACGGCCATGGACGCCCGCATCGCCCTGCCAGGCAAGGAGCAGACCGTGCGCCTGAGCAGCCTGCGCAACCTCAGAGAAGTGACGATGAAGGTGTATCAGGTGAAGGCCGACGGCGACCTGCAACTGAATCCCAATGTGGAGGCCGACTACAAGAAACTGAAACCGATGCTACATGCTATGGAGCAGTCGACGCAGACGCGCACCTATACAGGCAAGGCCGACTATGAACTCTTCGACGACACCCTCACGATGCCGGCTCTCCCCGTAGGTGTGTATATGCTGGAGTTCACGTCGAATCCGTCGACGGAGACCGTGCGCCGCCTCTATCACGTGACCGATGTCTACGTGATGGCCGAAGAACAGCCCGACGGCCGCGTCCGCTATGTCGCTGTGAGCGCCACCACCGGACAGCCCCTGCCGAAAGCGCGGCTGAAAATCAGAAAATATACGTCGTATAATAAGTACGACACGCTGGAACTCGTGGCCGACAGCAAGGGCGAGTGCTATCTCACCGACGAAAAGAGGGCACGCAAGGAGGTGTTCGCCTATACCGACACCGACAAGGCCTCGCCCTGGATGAACCTCAACGCGCGTTACAACTTCTATGGCAAGCAGACGGACGTGGAGCAGACGCTGCTCCTGACCGACCGTAGTATTTACCGACCGGGCCAGACGGTGCATGCCGCCCTGACCATCTATCAGGTGCGCAACGGCTTCCAGTATGCCGTGGTGGCCGACAGGCAGGTGACCTTCACCATGCGCGACGCCAATTATAAAGAGGTGGCTCGCCAACAGGCCGTGACCGATGCCTATGGCACCTGTAGCGTAGACCTGACGCTGCCCGCCTCAGGGCTGACAGGTCAGTTCACGCTGGTGGCCAACGGCCAGACGGTGGGCTTCAGGGTGGAGGAATACAAGCGCCCGACATTTGAGGTGGCCTTCGACGAAGTGAAGACCGACTATGAGTCCGGCGACACGGTAAAGACTCGTGCCACCGCCCGTTCGTATGCCGGCGTGCCCGTGCAGGGAGCCAGTGTCAGATACAAGGTGGTGCGCCGCAAGCCTCTCTGGTGGTGGAGTTACAGTCGCTACTGGAATCTGGGTGTCATCGGCAACAGCAGCGATGACGAGGAGATCGGCAGCGGCGAGACCACGACAGCCGACGACGGCACATTCGAAGTAGACGTGCCAATGACGCTGCCCAAGAGCGACCATCCACTGTTCTACAACTTTGTGGTGACCGCCGACGTGACCGACGTGGGCGGTGAGACCCGCATGGGCCAGATATCGCTGCCCATCGGCAATCGCAAGACGGCCCTGAGCATCGATGTGGAAGAGCGCATCCTGGCAGAGAGTAAGCCCACCGTGACCTTCCATCTGCGCAATGCCGCCGGCAATGACATCGACGCCAAGGTGGACTATCGGATTGACGGAGGCTCCTGGCTGACGGCCGACACGCATCAGACCATCCACCTGCCCGCGTTGAAGAGCGGACGCCACACGGTGGAGGCCCGCTACGGGGAGGATATTAGAGGAGAGAGAAGAGAGGAAAGAGGAGAGACTGTGAAGCGCGAGTTCATGATATTCTCACTCGACGACAAACGGCCCGCCGATGAGACCGACGACTGGTTCTGGGTGTCAGACAGCCAGTTCCCCAACGACGGCAAACCCGTGACCGTCCAGGTCGGTTCGTCGCGGGAGGACGTACACATCGTCTACAGTATCTTCTCCGGCAGGCGATGCATCGAGTCGGGAGCCGTCGACAAGAGCAACGAACTGATCAACTGCAAACTGACATACAAGGAAGAATGGGGCGACGGCATCCTGCTGACCTTCGCCTGGGTGAAGGAGAACGTGTGCCACACCCACAGCGCCACCATCCGGCGCCCCCTGCCCGACAAGCGGCTGAAACTGGCGTGGAAGACCTTCCGCGACCGTCTGACGCCCGGGCAGCAGGAAGAGTGGACGCTCACCGTGACCGGACCAGACGGCAAGCCTGCCGACGCAATGCTGACATCGGTGCTCTACGACAAGAGCCTGGATCAACTGACGGCCCACAACTGGTGGTTCGCACCCTATCTCAACCTGTCGACACCATACGCAGACTGGGCGCATGCCTACCGTGGCTCACTGACCTTCTCGGCCCGCAAGAGCCTGTCGCTGGCAGGCGTGGGCAGTCTTCAGTTCAGCCGTTTCGACGAGAGTGTCTATCCTGTGCTCCGACATATCTATATCCGTGGCTACGGCAATCGGAGGATGCTGACCCGAAATGCGCCGATGGCTGCTGGCATGGTGAACAAGGCAGTAAGTAGCGATGTGACGGAAGAGGCGGCCGCCGTGGACGAATTGATGGTATCCAAGCAGATGATGGATGCCAAGGCGACGGCGGCACAGGGCGCCGAGGCTGACGGCGGCGAGGCCGCTCCCCAGCAGGTGCAACTGCGCGAGAACCTCAACGAGACAGCATTCTTCTACCCGCAGTTGACGACCGACAAGGACGGTGTCGTCAGCCTGAAGTTCACCCTGCCTGAGAGTCTGACCACCTGGCGCTTCATGAGCCTGGCGCATACGAAGAATATGTGCTACGGCAACCTGGAGGGCGAGGCCGTGGCCAAGAAGGACGTGATGATACAGCCCAACATGCCGCGCTTCATCCGCGAGGGCGACGAGGCCACCATCTCTGCCCGCATCTTCAACACAGGCGAGAATACTGTGCAGGGCAAGGCCTGGCTCCGGCTCATCGACCCGGAGACCGACGAGACGGTCTATGAGACCTCCCAGCCCTTCAGCGCCGACACAGACGGCACCGCCAGTGTCACCTTCAGCCTCGCACCTCTTTCCGCGCTCCTCCCTCCTCTCTCCTCTAATCTCTACATCTGTCAGGTGATAGCCTCTGGCGACGGATTCTCCGACGGTGAGCAGCACTATCTGCCCATCCTGCCCAGCACGGAGCGAATCAATGTCACTCTGCCGTTTACACAGATAGAACCCGGACAGAAGCAGATAGACCTCGCCGCCCTGGTGCCTGCCGACGGCAAGACTCCCAAACTGACGCTAGAGTATACCAACAACCCCGTCTGGCTGATGATACAGGCACTGCCGACGATAGGCAAGCCCAGCGACGAGAATGCCGTCTCGCAGGCAGCCTCGTTCTATGCCAACAGCATCGGCCGCCATATCCTGGCCCAGAATCCTTCGGCCAAGAAAGTGTTCCAACTCTGGCAGCAGGAAAGTGACAAAACCTCGCTGATGAGCAGTCTGGAGAAGAATCAGGAACTGAAGGACCTGGTGCTCAACGAGACGCCCTGGATGCTCGATGCCGACCGTGAGACGGAACAGAAACACCGGCTGGCCGACTTCTTCGACGAGAACACGATGCAGCAGCGGCTCAGTTCGAACATAGAGAAACTCAAGAAGTTGCAGCAGGGCAGTGGCGCCTGGTCGTGGTGGCCTGGCATGCCCGGCTCGTTCTATATGACCGTTGCCATCAGCGAGATGCTCGTGCGCCTGAACACCCTCACGGGCACCAAGGCGGAGACCGTGCAGATGCTCAATACGGCCTTCAAGTTCATGGGGCGCGAGATCGTGGATGAAGTGAGGGAGATGAAAAAGGCGGAGAAGAAAGGCTATAAGCCGGCGTTCCCCAGTTTCAAGGCCCTGCAGTGGCTCTATCTCTCCACGCTCGACGGGCGTGAACTGCCATCCGACGTGCAGGAGGCCAACGTCTATCTGCTCAATCTGTTGAAGAAGGACATCAAGCGGCAGACTATCTATGAGAAGGCGATGACCGCCGTCATCCTGGCCGAGTCGCCTCTGCTGAAGGAGAGCGACCGCACCAGGGCCCGCGAGTATGTGCAGAGCCTGAAGGAGTACACCGTCTATCGTGAAGAGATGGGGCGCTACTATGACACGCCCCGAGCCGGCTACTCCTGGTACGACTATAAGATACCGACACAGACGATCGCCATCGAAGCCCTGCAGCGCATCACGCCCGATGATCAGCAGACTATCATGGAGATGCAGCGCTGGCTGCTCCAGTCGAAACGCACACAGGCTTGGGACACGCCGATCAACAGCGTGGATGCTGTCTATGCTTTCCTGGCAAGACCCCAAGGCGGGGAACAGGGCAATAGCCCGCTGGCGCTTTCGGCCGACAATGCGACGATGACACTCGACGGAAAGCCCCTGGAGATGCCAAAGGCTACGGCAGGCATCGGATACGTGAAGACAACAGTGCCCGCCGAGAGCCGGACGCTCACCATCGACAAGACCTCGGAAGGCACGTCGTGGGGAGCCGTCTATGCACAGTTCACCCAGTCCACGCACAATGTCAAGGACACTGGTAGCGGTCTGAAAGTCACCCGTGAGATAGTATCAGATTCAAAATCCAATGCATCAGCGGCTCAGGCGCTGAAGGTGGGCGATCGTGTGAAGGTGCGCATCACCATCGAGGCCGACCGCGATTACGACTTCGTTCAGGTCATCGACCGCCGTGCAGCCTGTCTGGAGCCTGTGCGTCAGTTGAGCGGCTATCACAGCGGCTCCTACTGCACGCCACGCGACAACTCGACTAACTTCTACTTCGACCTGCTTTCGAAGGGCAGGCACGTCATCGAAACGGAATATTATATCGATCGTCCCGGCACTTACGAGACAGGCACCTGCACCGTCAGTTGTGCCTATGCTCCTGAATTCCGCGGAACGACCAAATCACTAACAATAAAAGTAAAATGAGGATAATTAAGATTATAAGTTTAGCGTTTGCCGTCTGTCAATTATCTGCAGTTGAAGCACAAGCCCAACGACTGTCGGTTAGCAAGACCACTATCGACGTGGGGCGGACGGGCTACCAGCAGCCGGTCACGGCCACCTTCGAACTGCGCAATAAGGGATTGCGCCGACTTGTCATCGAGAGTGTCAAGCCCGACTGCGGCTGTACAGCCGTTGACTATCCCAAAGAGGTGGGCATCGGCGATAAGTTCACTATCAAGATGACATACGATGCCCGCCAGTTGGGACACTTCCAGAAGATGGCGGCCATCAAGAGCAATGGCTCAAAAGAGCCTGTCTATCTGACGATGAAGGGCATCGTGCTGGCAGAACTGATAGACTACTCCGGCACCTATCCGCTTACTATCGGCGACCTGCTGCTCGACAAGAATGAACTGGAGTATGACGACGTGAACAAGGGTGACCATCCGGTGCAGGAGATCCATATCCTGAACAACAGCATGGAGGAGATGACCCCCAACCTGATGCATCTGCCGCCATACCTGACGGCCATCGTCACCCCAGAACGACTCGCGCCAGGCAAGCCGGGGACAATCTCCATCACCCTCAATTCAGAGAAACTGCGCGGCTACGGACTCAACCAGACTTCCGTGTTCCTGGCCCATCAGTTGGGCGACAAGGTCAGCCAGAAGAATGAAATCGGCGTCTCTGCCGTGCTTCTGCCCGACTTGACTGACTACGACAACGTGAGCAAGGCACTCGCCCCGCAGTTGCAGATGTCGACTACAGAACTGAATTTCAGCGACTTTGTCGGCAGGTCGAAGAAAACGGAAGATATCACTATTCAGAACACAGGCAAGACAATCCTGAAGATCACTTCGCTCCAGATGTTTACGCGCGGCCTGAAGGTGACGCTTGGGAAGAGCACACTGGAGCCAGGTCAGAGCACCGTGCTGAAAGTGACGGGCACCGCCAGTGAACTGGCCAAGGTGCGCACCCGTCCCCGAATACTGATGATAACCAACGACCCCGACCATGCCAAAGTCATCATTACAATAAAGAACAAGTAACAATGGAACATCCCGAAAACAGCAGTGAATATGCTGGACTGCAGGTGAACAGCGGTGTGGCTCAGCCCTCAATCATCAATCCCTATCTGAAGCGCAACCGCTTCCGTCGCCGCGAACTCAGCGTCGCAGAGATGGTGGAAGGAATCCGCAAGGGCGACACGACAATATTGTCGCAGGCAGTGACCCTCATCGAGAGCGTCAATCCCGATCATCAGGCCAAGGCCCAGGAGGTCATCAACAAGTGCCTGCCCTATAGTGGGCACAGTGTCAGAGTAGGTATCAGTGGCGTGCCAGGCGCCGGCAAGTCGACGAGTATCGACGAGTTCGGCATCCACGTGCTTCGCGAGAAGGGCGGGCGCCTGGCCGTGCTGGCCATCGACCCCTCCAGCGAGCGCACCAAGGGCAGTATCCTCGGCGATAAGACCCGTATGGAGAAACTTGCCCAGCATCCCGACTCCTTCATCCGCCCCAGTCCGTCGGCAGGCTCTCTGGGTGGCGTGGCCCGCAAGACGCGTGAGACCATCATCCTCTGCGAGGCGGCCGGCTTCGACAAGATATTCGTCGAGACCGTCGGCGTGGGGCAGAGCGAGACGGCCTGTCACTCGATGGTCGACTTCTTCCTCCTCATCCAGGTGGCTGGCACGGGTGACGAACTACAGGGCATCAAGCGCGGCATCATGGAAATCTCTGACGGCATCGTCATCAACAAGTGCGACGGCGACAATGTGGACCGCTGCCAGATGGCGGCCACCAACTTCCGCAATGCCCTCCACTTCTTCCCGATGCCGGAGAGCGGATGGAGCCCGAAGGTGCTCTGCTATAGCGGATTCTACGGCACCGGTGTGAAAGAGATATGGGATATGATCTATCAATATGTCGACTTTGTCAAGGCGAACGGCTACTTCGACTACCGTCGCAACGAGCAGGCCAAATACTGGATGTACGAGAGCATCAATGAGCATCTGCGGCTCAATTTCTACAATAATCCGCGTATTAAGGCACAGTTGCATACCGCAGAGCAGACCGTATTGGCTGGACAGCAGACCTCGTTCGTGGCAGCGCAGGACCTGCTCGACCTCTATTTCAATGAATTGAAATCTGTGTAAATCCAAATCTCTGTGTAAATCTGTGGCTAAGATACAAATTGAAATAGACAGCGGCAGCGGTTTCTGCTTTGGCGTGACCACTGCCATCCGCAAGGCTGAGGAGGAACTGGCCAAGGGCAGCACCCTGTATTGTCTCGGCGATATCGTACACAACGGGATGGAATGCGAGCGCCTGCAGAAGATGGGACTCATCACCATCAACCACGATGACCTGCGTCGGCTGCACGGCGTGAAGGTACTCTTGCGTGCTCATGGCGAACCGCCGGAGACCTATGAACTGGCGCGTCGCAACCAAATAGAGATTATTGACGCCACCTGTCCCGTGGTGCTGCAATTACAGAAGCGCATCAAGCAGCAGTACGAAGCGTCACAGATCCCCCTCCTACGGGAGGGGTCGGAGAAGGTCACAGCGCCCATCCCCCAACTCGTCATCTTCGGCAAGAAAGGTCATGCGGAGGTACTGGGCCTTGTGGGCCAGACGCAGAGCACCGCTATCGTCATCGAGAGTTTCGACGAGGTGAAGCGCCTCGACTTCACCCGCGACATCTATCTCTACTCCCAGACCACCAAGTCGCTCGATGAGTTCCATCGTATCATCGACTACATCCAGTCGCACATCTCGCCAGAAGCCAACTTCCGCAGTTTCGACACGATCTGCCGGAGCGTGGCCAACCGCATGCCGAATATTTCACAGTTTGCCGTGCGCCATGATCTCATCCTCTTCGTCTGCGGACATAAGAGCAGCAACGGTAAGGTGCTTTTCAATGAGTGTCTGCGTGTCAATCCAAACAGCCACCAGATAGAAACGCCGGAGGAGATTCAGACCCAGTGGCTGCAAGGTGTCCAGTCAGTAGGCATCTGCGGTGCCACCAGCACGCCTAAGTGGCTGATGGAGCAGTGCCGCGACGCCATCATTGCGTCTACATAGGTCATTGCTCAATGATGGCACGTTGCTTGCCCAATGTATATGGATTATTTTTTATTTTTGTAAGGCTTCGTTGAACCGGTCGAGGAGCCACTGCTTCTGTTCGGCGATCGTCATCTCGGAGTTGTCGAGCAGAAGCGCGTCGTCAGCCTTTCTGAGAGGGCTCACTTCGCGGTGAGAGTCGATATAGTCGCGCTCTTCCACGTTCTTCAGGATGTCGTCGAAGTTGGCGGGCATGCCCTTGGCTTTCAGTTCGTCGAAGCGGCGCTGGGCCCGAACGCGTGAGGAGGCTGTGACGAAGACTTTCAGTTCTGCGTCGGGGAACACAGTGGTGCCGATGTCGCGGCCGTCCATCACCACCCCCTTGTCCTTTCCCATCTGCTGTTGCTGGGCCACCATGGCGGTACGCACGAAGGGGATGGCGGCGATGGGGCTGACGTGGCTGCTCACCTCCAGCGAGCGGATCTCCTTCTCTACGCACTCCCCGTTCAGATAGGTGTCGGGGCGGCCTGTCTCCCGATTGAATACGAACGAAATATGGATTTCGGGCATCTCATGCTCCAGTTCTCCGGTCTTGACGCTTCCGTCTTCATTGAAGAGCCTCTTGCGGAGTGCATAGAGTGTGACGCTGCGGTACATGGCGCCCGTGTCTACATAGATGTAGCCGACCTCACGGGCCAGGTCCTTGGCCATCGTGCTCTTTCCGCACGAACTGTGGCCGTCGATGGCAATCGTTATCTTTTTCATAATGCGTATGATATGTTTATCAGGATGGATGACGCGCTGACGTGGTATTTGCCATAGGCCACGTGCAGTTTGAACCGCTCCAGTTGCAGTCCGGCGCCCAACGAAAGGCCCGCACCATGGGCACTGCTGCCGTCGCTCTCGCTGATCTTCATCTGGCTGGCACGCCGGAAGTTGTAGCCGGCAGCCAGATAGATGGTGGAAGAGAGAATCAGGTCTGCGCCCAGACAGAGGTGATGGCCGAAGCCCTCGCTCCAGTCGGTGAGCCGTGCCAGCGTGGCTGAAAGCCGGAGGGGGGAGTTGAGCAGCCGCTTGCTGATGCCGACCTGCAGGTCGAAGGGAATCTTCTCGAATTCGTCGTCGTAGGCCTTCACCTGTCCGCCAAGGTTCTTGGCTACGGCAGAGATGCTCAGGTCTGACTCCTCCCAATAACAGTTCAGACCGAGGTCGACGCCCACGGCCAGGGAGTTGTAGGAACTGATGTGCGAACTGACCAGACGGGCGGAGATGCCGCCGGAGAGCCGCTGGGTCAGGGCGTAGGCGAACGTGCCTGCCAGACTGATGTCGCGGGCGGAGAACTCGCCCAGTTGCTGGTTGTCGTAAGTGGTCTGCTTCATCGTGCCGTAGTCCATGTATTGGGCGGACACGCCCCATGTGCCGCGATCGCCTGCCCCTTTGATGAATGAGGCACTGGCGGTCTTGCTGCCCGCCATATAGGTCATGAAGTTGAGATTGATGCTGCGGTCGCTCACGTCATTGATGAGGGCGGGGTTGTGGAAGATGAGCGTGGGATCGTCCTCAATGATGGTGATATTGTCGCCACCCAGAGCCGCCACATGTGCGCTGACCGGCAATCGCAGGAAGTTATAGGCCGTCTGACTCTCCTGTGCCCTCGCAAAGAGTACACAGAGGATGGAAATGATGGCAAAAACGACTCTTTTCATCTAAATAATTCCAAAATCGGCGCAAAAATACAAAATAATTATGAATTATGCATTACGAATTATGCATTATTTCGTACCTTTGCACAATCTTTTTTAGAATATAAACGGAAGAAAACTGTTTTTATTATGACAAGACTGCTTCGCGATGACGAAAGAGTGCGCAAAACGCAAGATGCAGACCTGGAAAACCAGCACACTACTAGTTTCCTGATAGGTCTTATTGCGGTATTGGCTCTGCTGTTCGTCGCTCTGGAGTGGAACAGTTCTGACTCTGGCTGGGCTTTCTTCGACGTTGACGATGACACTCTGGAGGCTGAACTGGAACTGTCGCCCCTGCATCGTGAAGACAATGAGGTGCCGATGATGGTGCCCGATAAGCCTCTGCCGCAAGAAGAACAGAAGTCGGAGGAGGTGCAGGCTGTGGAGGAGGATGTGGAACTGGCTCCAGAACAGCCTGAGCCCATAGCCACAGCCCCGGCTGAGGCTGAGACGAGCAAGGAAGAAGATCCGAAGCCTGAGGCGGTGGATATGTATGAGGCCCCGGTCGAACTCCGCCTGGTGGAAGAGTTGCCGCAGTTCCCCGGAGGCGCCATCGAGTTTATGAAGTGGCTGACGAAGAATCTGAAATATCCCTCGTCGGCCCAGCAGCGGAAGGTGCAGGGAAGGGTGTTGGCCCAGTTTACCGTCAACAAGGACGGTAGTATCTCTGACCTTGAACTGGTGGAGAAACTCGATCCGCAGTGTGACCGCGAGGCGCTTCGCGTACTTCGGATGATGCCGAAGTGGAAGGCGGGCATTATGGACGCGAAGCCTTGTCGCACCAGGGTCTGCATACCGATAGTGTTTAAATTGTAGTTTTATAATTACTAATTAAAATATGTATAGTCCTGAAGAATTATTGAAGAAGGTGAATCAGACGCTCGACGGTCTTGCATACGATCGTCAGCCCGTCACGCTCTACGAACCCATCAGATATGTGCTGTCACTCGGTGGCAAGCGCATCCGTCCAGTCCTGATGCTGCTGGCTTATCAACTCTATAAGGATGACTCTGAGCGCATCATGCAGCAGGCCATCGGACTTGAGACGTATCATAACTTCACGCTGCTGCATGATGACGTGATGGATCAGGCCGACCTTCGTCGTGGTCATCCTACCGTGCATAAGAAGTGGAACGACAATCAGGCCATTCTCTCTGGCGACACGATGCTGCTGCAGGCTTTCCAGCGGATGCTCCAATGCGATGGCCGGGTGCTCGGCGACGTGATGCAACTCTTTGTTACCACCACGCTGGAGATAGATGAAGGCCAGCAGTTCGACGTGGAGTTTGAGACTCGTGAGAATGTGACCGAGGACGAATATATTGAGATGATACGTCTGAAGACGAGTGTGCTCCTGGCCTGCGCCCTGAAGATGGGCGGACTGCTGGCCGGTGCTTCTGCCGATGACCAGGAAGCGCTCTATAGTCTGGGTGAGAAGATAGGTCTGGCTTTCCAACTGCAGGACGACCTGCTTGACGTGTATGGTGACACGAAGGTGTTTGGCAAGAACATCGGCGGCGACATCACGTCGAACAAGAAGACCTATATGCTTATCAATGCTGTCAATCGTGCCAATACCACGCAACGGGCTGAGTTGATGCGATGGATTGAGGCGCGTGAGTTCAATCGTGAGGAGAAGGTGGAAGCCGTCACAAGGGTCTACGATGAGATAGGCATCCGTCAGTTGTGCGAAGAGAAAATCAACTATTATTTCGAACAGGGCCGGCAGTATCTGGAGCAGATACAGGTCAGCGATGGACGGAAGGCACCTCTGCGCCAGTACATTGCCCAGATGATGAACCGACAATTCTGAACGCTCCATGTCTCAAACTCTCACATTCATAGACACCCATTGCCATCTCGACGGCGAGGAGTTTGCTGAAGACCGCGACGAGGTGGTGGCCCGTGCCCGGGAAGCAGGGGTAGGGAAGGTGCTGATTCCTGCCATCGACCTGAATTCGTGCCAGACGGTACTTGATACCTGTGCCCGTTACCCTGGCTATTGTTATCCGATGCTTGGCCTTCATCCGGAGGAGGTGCGACAAGACTGGCGCGACGTCCTGTCAAAGATAAAAGCCTTCTTTATTCCTCGCACCCCCGCACCCCCTCGCCCTCGCACCCCCCAAATATACGCCATCGGCGAGGTGGGACTCGACTTCTACTGGAGCCGTGAGTTTGAGCAGGAGCAGATACAGGCTTTTGAGGAGCAGGTGCACTGGTCCATAGAAACCCGGCTACCGCTGATGATTCATTGCCGTAAGGCGCAGAATGAGATGGTTTCTATCCTGAAGAAGTATAAGGACGACCTGCCTGGCGGCGTGTTCCACTGTTTTACGGGCAATGAACTGGAGGCACGCGAACTCTTGCAGTTCGACCGCTTTGTGCTGGGTGTCGGAGGGGTGCTGACATTCAAGAAGTCGCATCTGCCACAGGTGTTGCCCGCCGTGGTGCCCCTCGACCGGATTGTATTGGAGACTGATGCCCCCTATATGGCACCTGTCCCCCATCGCGGTCAGCGTAACGAGCCGGCCTTCGTGCGTGAGGTGCTGGTGAAGATGGCTGAGGCATACGGCATAACCGAAGCGGAACTGGCTCTTCGCACTTCTGCCAACGTGGAACGGCTCTTTTTCTGTTAAATATTTGTAAACATATCATAAATCTCATTTCTCAATTCTCTAATCTCGATTTTAAATACTACCTTTGCATCCGCAAATCGCAAGGAGAGGTGCTCGAGTGGTTGAAGAGGCACGCCTGGAAAGCGT
>CAMVJQ010000064.1 GCA_947167845.1 uncultured Prevotella sp.
ATGCAAAGTTTGTTAGTCGCAGGTACCTGAGTCATAGCAGCCGTCATACCCAAGTGCCCCCTGACCCTGGCGCCCTTGATGCCCTGGTCTGGCGAGTCCAGCGTGCAGTTCACGCTGTCAAGATGGAACACCAGCGTCAGTTTGGTTCCATACACATTCAGTTTTCCTGTCCAGGCACCTTTCACATCACCGCCTTGTGCTTTGGTAGCGATAGTTGCAAGACAAAATATTAAGACTAAAATCAGTTTTTTCATATCCCACTTATTTTACTTTCTTGAAATTCAGCACTACATCTGAGTTTGTGAGATGCCAAGTCATCGTTTTTGCCGATAGCCTCTGTACGTCATACTCTTGGATTTCCATGGCAGTAGCGCCATACTGCCCACTGTATATTGCCAGATGGCGGTCTTCGGTCAGTGCATAGTCACGCACAAATGTCGTGTCGCCTGCAAAGACATCATACACATGAATGGTACATTCACCTACTGTAGCCGGTGTGCCAGACGTAAACGTGTACTGCACATACCCCTCAGCCACAACACCTTCATCATACACCTGCTCCCAAGTGCCAGAGAGTTGGTCCATCAGAAATTCTTCATCATCGTCGCTGCTGCAAGAGGCGAGGGAGAAGGCAGCAAGCATCACAAAGGCGAGTCTCCAAATCTTCATTGTTTTCATCTTCGTTATAATTTTGATGTTAATAATCTACTTGATTAAACGCAGAAAGACAGAAATCTTGCACCGTCGGGCGTTCTTTCTTTAGGAAAGCGTCCCTTTGGGCCGAGCGAAATGTCTTTAAAGTGGGCAGCGTCGGCACAGAGGTCGACGGCTGTCCATCGAAATGAGAGAGTATTTTCTTTTCATCGTAACTAATAACCCATACGCGAGGTGTCGACAGTCTTTGTCTTCTTTTCCTTGAAACCGCCGATACGATAAACAGCAGTCAGTGAGACATTGGGGTATTCCATCCACACGCGCATCGTATAGTCTTGATTTGCTAAACGAGAATGAGTAATGACACGGCTATTGGTTATATTCTGCCCCGCTACTATGACGCTCCATTTTTTATCGTCTGATGTCCATCGGAGCGATGCGTGGAGACGGAACATCGGGTCAATGTCATAAACTCCCTGGATGGCTTTTGATTGGAAATGCGGATTAAGGATGAGGCGTATGTCGTGACGCTGAGAGAACCGGATGGCGGTAGTAGAACTGAGTATGAGCGTCAGTTGCCTGCGGTCGAAAGGCAAGTCGAAGAAACGGTCGCTCTTGTCGTGTCGGTAGTTGCCTGTAGCCATCGCTGTGCCATTCAGCCATTTGCCTGCCGAGAAACGCGCTGATGCTTGCAAGCCGTACACATTCATATAGTTAAAGTTGTGTTCTTTCATGATAACAGCCATGCGGTCAGAGGGCTGATAAGCGAGTTGTACAGAGTAGTCGGGTATAAATTTGGCGTATGCCGTGAATGTGTAACGCTGGCGCAGTTGCCAGATGAGGTCGATGTCATATTGAGAATTGGGCTTCAGGTCGGGATTTCCCCATATCTCACTATAGGCCGAAGAGTAGAATATGCTGCTCATGGTGCTCCAATATGTAGGGAATACATTTTGAGAACTGAACGAGAAATTGAGCATATTGTTCTTGTCCACAGTCCACAAGGCATTCAGTGTAGGATACCACCGCCATTCGTTCCATTTGGGAGTATGGTATTGCTCGGCACCAAGCGAAGTCTCGACGCTGAAAGACGGTGTTATCTGCTTGCTGAAACCTGCGTATATGTCAAAAATACGTTCGTCATAATCAACATGGCTTGTAGCATCAGCAAGTGGCTGGCCATTGGCATCGCAGGTGGTTTGATAACTCGCATTGTTGGTCAATTGGGCTTCTACCCCATAGTTTAATTCCCAGCCTTTGCCCAAATCGTGTGTCTGGTCGGCGGCAAAGAGCCATTTGCTGATTCGTTGGCGACTGTCCACATAAAGATTTCTTTCGGTATCATACAGATGCCCGTCCAAATGTTGTGTGCGGGGGGTCTGGTAGTTGGTGTAAGATGTACTTAGTTGCAGACCGAATGGTGATGTGTAACTGGCATCCACATTGTGCAGATAGGTATGCGTTTCCGACTTCTGGACAGAAATTTCCAGGCCTGTGCTGGTATTGGTGGCATCGTTTGATGTCCATTTGCCCGTATATGCCACATTCAGGCGGCTATCCTTGGAGAAAGCATAATCCAAGCCTATACGATAGTTGTGGTTTAAAGTTTGATTCTTTCGTTCTGTCTTGTCGGAATAGTCCACCCGCTGGTCGCCTAAAGGATGGTGCGCCTCATGCTCCACTTGTCCGTAGGCTGTGCCATAGCCACAGGAGTACGATGCATCCAGACCGAACTTCCCACGCTGGTAAATCATGCTGCCCTTGGCCTGACTATAGCCATATTTGTTCTGCCGATAGAAGCCTTGTAGCTGACCTGCAAACTGATTGGTGCCAGAATAATCCTTTGTAACCACATTGATAGCCATGCCGTGTACATGATACTTGGCAGGTGCGGATGCCATCACTTCGGCTTTGGCCAACATAGAAGCTGGCATTTGTTTTAGCCGTTCAATCACCTGCTCTGTACTCAAAGTCGTTGGTTTGCCATTAATGATTAGCGTCACAGAATGACCAGCAAAAGATAGGCCGCCATTACCATCTATAATACCAGGAATGCGTGTCAATGCTTCATAGGCATCGTCAGCTGGCAAGATTTCCAACAACTGTGGCATGTTGTACGTCAAATGTCCATTTTCTGCCTTGACTATCTGGCGCTCGCCTTTCACCTGTACACCGTTGAGCGTATAAACTTCAGGTTGTAAGCGTATCGTACCGATGTTCTCCGTGGTACATTCTTTATATATAGTCTTGTAACCGACGTATGAGATGCGAGCAAGGACGGTGGGCTGTTCGTATGGAATGGCGAAGTAGCCGCTTTCGTTCGACACTCCACCGCCAAGCAGGGTGGAGTCGGCAGGATTTAGGATGGCCACATTAGCATAGCCCACAGGCTGGCCCTGTTCGTCAATGATGGTGCCAGTCAGGTGGTGGTCGGTTTTGTGGGTACACTCCACATAGATTTCGTGGTCCTCGGGCTTCACAGTCATGCGGACAGGATAGAAACCAATCATCTGCTGGATGGCATCGGGCAGACGCTTGTTCTTGATGGTGGCGGTGACGCGGAAGTCCTCCAGTTCGTTGTAGAGGAAGTTGATGACGTATTCCGTCTGCTCGTTGTTCAACTGGAGCAGGGCCTCGCTGAGCGACACATTATTATAGGTATGGCTAATGCGCTGGGCGAACGTATCAAGGGACATGCAGAGGATGCAGGCCATAAGCACAAAAGTATATAATGCGTGTCTCATCTTACTACCAGCGTTTTGTCCTCCTCGACGATGTTCACGGCCTCGAAGGTGTTCAACTTTTCTACTACACGCGAGAGGCTGTCTTCACGCTTCCATACAAAGTGGAAACGAAGGTGGCGGGCCGCTTCATTCTCAAACTCCACCTGCATATTGTGGGCTACTGCAATGGCTGTGAGCATGGAGTCGAGCGGCACATTGTTGAAAACGTAAGGCTTGGTAGGGATTGTGTCGGTCTTTACTGTATCTGCAGGCAGGGAGGTGACTGGCTTCGTGTCTATCACTTGCTCCGTAGAGGGCAGTTGCGGTTTGGGTGTGCTGATGTTTCGCACAACTTGGATGGCGGCAAAGGCAATGCCCGAAGCTAAAAGTACACCGATAAAAGATGCAGCAATCTTGCGAGGTGCGAGGTAAGCGCGAAGACGGGGCTTATATTCTCCTTCGTCGAGGATTTCCAACTCTTCTGAATGGCTGGCTGCAAACTTCTCCCATTCGCCCTCCACATCTGGGGTGTCGTTTTTAAGCGCGTCGTGCTTGAAGGCACGCTTGGCAAATCCAAGTTGCTGCACGAGTTGACGCATCTCGTCATCGGCGAGTATCTGCTGCAACTGCTCGTCAGTCAGTTGCTCGGGGTGTTCCTGTAATTCCAGAAGCCACTCTATACGCTTTTCTTCGGTCATCATATTGCTTTTGAGTTTGAATTGAAATACTTTCTTATTTTTTCCACAGACTGCTTCAGGTGGGTGTGGACGGTCTGGCGGCTGACGTTCAGCGCTTCCGCCACCTCCTGGCAGGTCATTTCCTTCAGATAGCGCAGCCGGAAGATTTGTTGCTCCAACGGTGACTGGTTATCCCGCACGTAGCGCATCAGTTCCTCCATCTGTAGTTGCTCTTCCGCGGTATTGTCGCTAATAAGTGTATCAGCATCCTCGGTAAGCAGGCGTGCAAACCGTTCTTGCACCTGTTTGTGCTGCAGCACATTCAGACAGCGATGATGCACACTCGCCAAGAGGAACGCTTTTGCATTGTCTGTTCGCATCATCGTCTTGCCACTGATCAAACTGGCGAACACATCGCTCACCACGTCCTTGCTCTCCGCTTCGTCGAAGAGCAACGTGAGTGCCAGATGATACATCTGCGTGTAGTGTGTCTTGAACAGACTTTCGATTTGACTCCGTCCAATTCCTCCTCGCTCGGCAGAGTTGATGCGAACATCACTCTGCGCTCGCTCGTTCGTCATTTCTTTTCGTGTCATACACTTATTATACAGTTCAGACGAAGAAAATGTAAAGCAGAAATGCGTTTTTTTTCAATTCAAACTCAATTTTTTTATTTTTGGGGCTATTTTTCCATTCAAATCGGGCGAGGATGCGCTGTTTCCCCTCCTCGCCCGCCTTGTATAATTGTGTCTATTGCCATAGCGGTTCGCTCTCCCATCCACGGGGGAAGCCCATTGCACTTGTATCAATGGATGGGTAGGCAGATAGCAACGCATCAATCTTTGCCTTCATGTCGTTGTTCGGCGAAATGATGTTCAAGAAATACTTGATGATGCAAAGGTCAAAGTATATTCGAAGCGTATCGGTGGGCAAAGTTATCCAGTTGCCCGTCATACGGTTGGGAAGCATTGGACGTATGGTGTTTTGCTTGTTCCACACACGGGCATGATGGCAACATGAGTTGCGGGTTAAAGTAACACTGTTAATCCTCTTGACTGCAAGAGACAGACAAGGTCGTGCGCGCTGGTGTACGGCTTCTGGAATGGGATTCTGTTGCTCATTGTATAAAAATAAAACGACCCGCACATTTGAGCATCGTTGAGAGGCTTGGCGGGTTCTGGTGGTGCAAAGGTACTGCTTTAATTTGAAATAGCCAAACTTTTTTGAAGAAAAAAGCGGGTGAGCACCGGCTTTTAGAATAAAAGCAGCCTAAGAAATCCCCTTTTTGCCTCAAAGTGTTACCTCATCCTTTCTTTTCCCTACCTTTTTCAATTAATATGAACCAAAGATTACCTGTCTGGCGACACATAAACATTGGGACGTTTGACCTTCAATTTTCAGCGTCCATCGTTGACTTTGAATTATTAACCATCGTTGAATCCCAGATACTTAGAGCATCCGAGATACAACGGTGGTACAAGAACCCTGATTTTAGTCTATTTTCGAGCTATCGGCAAAGCCTTAAAATGGCCTCCTATTGTCAGCCAGACTTAGCAAAAGGCAAAATGGCTTCAAAATTAAAGGTTAAATAATCTCAACAAATTGTTAAATATTGCCCACTCTTGAAGGTTGGTTTTGCTCTGCAAAACTCTTCGAATTCCCATTTTTCGCTATTGCACTTTTTTGTACCGTTTAATTTTGGGCACTTCTTGTTATATGCTGATTTACAACCGTTTGCGATTATCCAAAACACTTCCACATGAATTCTTTTCTGTCATGTATTTCCAGTAGCGGCGGGGCATGTCGTTCAGTTGTTTGCGGGGATTCAGCCGCTCGCGGATGCAGATGGCCTTGAAGTAGGTGCGCCAGAGGTCCTGTAGCAATTGGTCGTCGCTGCTGAGTACGGATTCGTCGAGTTTGCCGTTAGACAGGTTGAAGGGCAGGGCGGTCTCGTCTTCGAAGGTGATGCGGATTGTCTTGTCGCCGTCGTAGTGATAGCCGTAGTGGCGGCGGGCGTCGTAGATGAGCCACTGCTGGTCGTTGAAGCGGTCCTGGAAATGATCGATGACGAGGGGCAGCACATTGTGGTCGGGACTGACAACGGCGAGATAGGTGCCGTCCTTCGCCTTCTGGAATCGGATGAACTGCTTCATCCGGAGTTGTTCGTGTAGCACCCGTCTGGCAATATTCGTGACGGCCAGCACGTCGGGGTCGGCGAAATTGTAACCTCCTCCGACTCCCCCTGTAGGGGGAAGGGAATTGTGCCCTCCTCCGACTCCCCCTGTAGGGGGAAGGGAATTGTGACCCCCTCCGACTCCCCCTGTAGGGGGAGGGAATCCGCATGTATTCCCCGCCCCTTTAAGGGGAGGGGTGAGGGGTGGGGTAAACACCTTGCAGATATAGCGGAACAGGTGCCCGTTCAGTTCCGGCAGTTCCGACAACCAACTGACTGAGATCAACTTCAAGGCCTCACGCGACAGTTGCTTCTCCAGTCCTGCCCACACCCGTCGGGCCTTTTCTTCATCGGTATGTACGGTATAGGTTCGTTCGCAGAACAGGGGCAGCGCATCCCTCTCAGTCAGCACTGTCTCAGGACTTTCCTTCAAAGCGAATGCATCGAACACTGCCGTCAGCAGCCCGTCCATCGTTCCGTCGAACACATATACCGTCATTCCTGGAAGTCGAGTTTCAGTTGCTGTTCCTCTGCCGCCTTTTTCTGCTGTGTCTTGGATATCAGCAGCGGGCGCAGCCGCTCAGGGTGCAGTTCGTTGATGCCGACGATGGGCACGGCATAACCGTCAGTCAGTTCGTGGCAGGTGATGAAGTACTTGGCCTTCTTCATCAACACGCCCATCTTCTTCAGGTCGTATGAGGTCAGACGGTTGAAGCGGCGCGAGTTGACGATGAGCCAGGCCGACTTCGTGCCGAGCCCCGGCACCCGCAGCAGTTGCTCATAGTCGGCCGTGTTGATGTCGACAGGAAAGGCTTCCGGGTGTCGCAATGCCCATGCCAGTTTGGGGTCTACCTCCAGGTCGAGGTTCGCGTGCAGGTCGTCCACGATCTCCTCCACCTTGAAGTGATAGAAGCGCAGCAGCCAGTCAGCCTGATAGAGGCGGTTCTCGCGGACCAGTGGCGGCTGCTTGAGGACGGGCAGTCGCGGGTCGTAGGTGTTCACGCTGACATAGCCGGAATAGTAGACGCGCCGCATCGTCGGCTGACCGTATAGCATCGACGACATCGTGAGGATGTCGCGGTCTGTCTCTTTCGTGGCTCCTACGATCATCTGCGTCGACTGCCCGGCTGGCACGAAGCGCGGCGCATGGCGATATTTCCTGCGGTCCTCCTTGTTCTCCAGGACACCCTGCTGAATCAGTTTCATCGGCTGGAATACGCTCTTGTGACTCTTCTCTGGAGCCAGCAGTTTCAGCGACTCTTCCTTTGGTATCTCGATGTTCACGCTCATACGGTCGGCATAGCGCCCAGCCTCCTGGAGCAGTTCCTGCGAACAGCCGGGGATGCTCTTCAGATGGATATAGCCGTTGAAACGGTGTACGGTTCGCAGGTCGCGGGCGATGGCAGCCAGCCGCTCCATCGTGTAGTCAGGATTGCGCACCACGCCACTCGACAGGAAGAGTCCCTCGATGTAGTTGCGGCGATAGAACTCCATCGTGATCTCCTCCAGTTCCGATACGGAGAGCGTGGCCCGCTTGATGTCGTTCGAGCGGCGGTTGATGCAGTAGGCGCAGTCGTACATGCAGTGGTTGGTCAGCATCACCTTCAGCAGCGAGATGCAGCGTCCGTCGTCGGCGAACGAGTGGCAGATGCCCACGCCGCCAACGGTGGAGCCTACCATCCCCTGCTTGCCTTTGCGCACGGTGCCACTCGACGAGCACGACACGTCGTACTTCGCCGACTCTGCGAGCACCCGCAACTTCTCCATCGTCTTCTCTGTCAGCATACGGGTGCAAAGATACGAATAAGTGAAAGAAATACCAAATTTATTTGGGTATTTCTGAGCGTGATTATCTTCAGTTCCTTCGCCGAAAGTTAAAATAACCAAAACAGTTGTAAAAGTCAACGATTATTTGTATTTTTGCAGTCGTTACAACTCTAAAGCCATCATCACGTATGAAGAGAATACTAACCATCTTGACGAGCGTCATTCTTGTGGGCTGTAGCCAGCCGGCCAAGGAGGACCCGCTGGATCTGACCGACAAGTTTAAGGGCACTTTCAATATCTACGAGAAACTGGAGAAAAACGCCGACGGCAGCATCACCTATACGTCGTTGCCCTGGGGCGGACTGGTGGGGATGATGAAGGAACACAATATGCCTGTGGACTGGTCGCCCTATGAGTCGGTCAGTTTCGAGTTTGCCGAGCCGACCAGCGTGGAGACGCAGATCCTGCTCTCCGACAGACTCAAGACGTGGGGCAGGCCGGGCATCACCTCGCTGACATGCTTCTTCGACGGACAGGATGTGAGGAACATCAACGAGGTGGCCCTGCAGACGGCCGACACAGCCATCATCACCGTCAAGAGTGTGCGCCTCTCGCCGAAGGCCTCCGATTGGGAGCCTGTGCAGATATGGGAGGGCGAATGCCATTTCGGCAATTGGGAGAAGGGCTTCGTCATCAAGCCGGAGCAGTTCCAATATGCCATCGAGGGAGACAGGCTGGAGTTCATCTTCACCACCGACACCAGCGACCCTGAACGAGGCAACTGGTTGTTTAAGACCATCTATGACGGTACTGACATGACTCTGGAGGGTAACTATAACGAACTGAACAAGTGGGGCTGTGCCACCGTGGGCAAGAATGCCAAGAGTTATAGGATTGCACTGACTGCCAATGACGTCAAGAACCTGAAGGAGAAAGGCATGTTTGTCAATGGCTACTATAACATCGTCACCAAGTGCAATCTGCTTCGGAAAGTTGTCGTAGAGAAGAGCCCGGAAGCGGGTGATGCTGACTTTTGATATCCATTCTCTTTAGATGACCGGAGAGACTCCGCTATTGCGTCTTGCCGTCTGTCTGATGGCGGGGATTGTCGCAGGCTGTCACCTGCCGGCATCCTGGCCGTGGCTACTGATACTGGCTGTTGCCGTCGTGGTGGCCTTGTTGTTGCGACAGTATGAGACGGGCCAGTCGGTGGCGATAGCCTTGTGCTTCGTTGTGCTCGGTATTGTGCTGACGGAACGGCAACTGGAGCGGGAGTGCAGGGAGAGTTCCTCTTCCGCGACAGAAGCCGGGCAGACCGCAGCCACCACGACACTGGACCGCTCGAAGACTTACTTCCTGCAACTTCGCAGCCGTCTGCTGCAGCGGATGGCAGACCAGGGGCTGACAGGCGACGAGTATGCCGTGGTGGCTGCAATGGCTTTGGGCGACAAGTCGGCCTTGAGCAGGGAACTCAAGGCGACTTATGCCGTGACAGGGGCCTCGCATGTGCTGGCCCTGAGCGGACTGCACCTGAGCATCATCTACTCGCTGCTGTCGCTGCTGATTGTGCGGCGGCGGTGGCGGATGCTGTCGCAACTGGTATGCTTGCTGAGCATCTGGGCTTTCGTGTTGCTGGTGGGAATGTCGGTGAGCGTGGTGCGCTCGGCCCTGATGATCAGCATCTATGCGCTCATGTCGCTGGGGCACAGGGACAAGATGTCGGTGAATACACTGGCGTTTACGGCGATAGTGATGCTGATGGTTCAGCCGTTGTCGCTCTTTGACATCGGTTTTCAGATGTCGTTCATGGCTGTATTTTCCATTCTGGTGACGATGCCCATCTTTGAGCGGGTCTTCACGCAGGAGTATCTGATGTCGCACCCTGTGGTCAAGTGGCTGTGGGCGATGGTGTCTGTCTCCTGTGCGGCCCAACTGGGCGTGGCACCGCTGATAGCCTATTACTTCGGACGCTTTTCCACCTATTTCCTGCTGACCAACCTGGTCGTGGTGCCGGCGGCAACGCTGATCCTGTATCTCTCGCTTGTGGTGCTCATTATGCCAAGCCTCGCGTACCTATTAATATATATAGTAGGACTGCTCAATGCAGCCCTACTATACATTGCCTCGATTCCTGGCTCCAGCATCGAGGGGTTGCACCCTTCGGTGCTCCAGGTGGCGATGGTCTATGTCGTCATAGCGGCGGTTACATATATCCTAGCCATCGCAGGATATCGTTCAGGTTCGCCACGACCATAAGTAATATCAGAATGCCGAAGCCCACGTATTCTGCACGGATCATGAAGGTCTCAGACGGCTTGCGGCGGGTGATCATCTCGTAGAGCAGGAACAGCACGTGGCCGCCGTCAAGGGCTGGAATGGGCAGGATGTTCATGAAGGCGAGGATGATGGAGAGGAATGCCGTCATCTTCCAGAACAGATACCAGTCCCACATCGGCGGGAAAAGACTGCCGATGGCTCCGAAACCGCCGAGCGACTTGGCGCCGTCGGCCGTGAAGACATATTTCATATCGCCCACGTAGCCGGCCAGCACATTCCAGCCGTACTTGATGCCGGCAGGGAAACTCTCCAGGAAGCCGTATTCCTTGGTGATGGGCTCATACAGACCCTGCAGACTCTTCACGAAGAAGCCCAGTTTCAGTTCTGATGTGAGGGCGACTGTGGCTGTGTCACGGGCAGATTCACGTTCGTAGACAATCGTTGCCGTTCGCACCTTCAGACTGTCGGCCGGGGTCTTGGCGGCAGTCATCATATCCTCCAACACGCCAAGTTGGTCGGTGAACTCATTATAACTGTCGATTGGCTTTCCGTTGACGGCTACGATGCGGTCGCCCTTCTGCAGGCCGATGGACGCAGCAGGAGAGTCGGCCATCACGCTGTCGACTTCTGCGGGGATGAGCGGACGGACGAAGGAGGGCTGCGCCTTGAGCATGCCCAGCAGGTTGATGTCGCCTGGCAGGTTGAGGCTCATCTGCTTGCCGTTGCGGATGAGGTCGACGCGGTGGGCTTCCGAGAGGTCACGGTAGAGGTCGGCGGAGAAGTCCTTGAACTCCCCCTTGTCGGTGCCGATGAGGATATCGCCGTCCTTGAAGCCATACGACTTGGCCTCAGTGTTGAACTTCATACCCAGCGACATGTTCTTCACGGGGATATACGTATCGCCCCAGTGGAACAGGATCATCGAGTAGATGAACAGGGCCAGCAGGAAATTGACGAGCACGCCGCCTATCATAATCAGCAGCCGCTGCCAGGCCGGCTTGGAGCGGAACTCCCAGGGCTGCTCTGGCTGCTTCATCTGCTCGGTGTCAAAACTCTCGTCGATCATGCCGGCTATCTTGCAGTAGCCGCCCAGGGGCAGCCAGCCTACACCGTACTGGGTGTCGCTCCCCTTGGGCTTCCACTTGAAGAGGCTCCCGTCCCATTTCCAGATACTGGGGTCGAAGAAAAGATAGAACTTCTCGACCCTGACCCCGAAGAGTTTCGAGAAGAAGAAGTGGCCGCCCTCGTGGAGCAGCACCAGCAGGCCGATGGCCAGCATGAATTGTAATAGTCTGATTAAAAATATATCCATTATCTTTTTACCTTGTTTATTTGTTCATTAATTCTGAGGCGATGCGCCGTGCCTCGGCGTCGGTCGCAATATATGTCTCGTAGGTCGGGTTCTTGTCGAAAGTGGCCCGCTGCATCGTCTCGGCGATGATGTCGCCCATCTGCAGGAAACCGCACTTGTCCTCGAGGAAGCCTCGATTGACTATCTCATTGGCGGCATTTACGATGCAGGGCATATTGCCGCCTTTGTCGATGGCTTCGAAGGCCAATGCCAGACAGCGGAACTTCTGCAGGTCAGGCTCGAAGAACTCCAGCGGGTGCTTGAACAGGTCGAGCCGTTCGCCACTCAGATGCAGTCGCTGCGGGAAGGAGAAGGCGTATTGTATCGGCAGGCGCATATCGGGCACACCGAGTTGAGCCTTCACTGAGCCATCCTGGAACTGGACGGCACTATGGACGATCGACTGCGGATGAACCAACACCTGGATCTGTTTGGCGTCTACACCAAAAAGCCACTTGGCCTCGATGACCTCGAAGCCCTTGTTCATCATCGAGGCTGAGTCGATGGTGATCTTGGCACCCATGTCCCAGGTGGGATGCTTCAGGGCGTCGGCCTTGGTCACATGGGCGATCTCCTCCATCGACTTCAGGCGGAACGGGCCGCCGGAGGCTGTCAGCAGAATCTTCTCAATAGGGTTCTGGTCTTCGCCGACGAGGCTCTGGAAGATGGCTGAGTGCTCGCTGTCGACGGGCAGGATGGGGGTGTGGTACTGCTGGGCGAGTTGCAGGATGAGTTCTCCGGCCACCACGAGCGTCTCCTTGTTGGCCAGCGCTATGGTCTTGCCGGCCTTGATGGCATGGATGGTGGGAGAGAGGCCTGCAAAGCCGACCATCGCGGTGAGCACCATGTTGATGGGCCCTGCTTCGACGATCTCGTCAAGGGCACGCGAGCCGGCGTACACCTTCACGTCGGGCATGTCGCTCATGAGCGACTTCAGTGCGTCATACCGTGCCTCGTTGGCTATGACGATGGCGGCTGGCTTGAACTTGTGGGCCTGTTCTGCCAGCAGTTCTACTTTGTTGTTGGCGGTCAGGCAGTACACCTCGTAGAGATCGCTGTGCTCCTCGATGACCTCGAGCGCCTGTGTTCCTATCGACCCCGTAGAGCCGAGTATTGCTATTTGTCTTTTCATATCTCAAGTAATCCTTGCGGAATGGTCATTTTTATGCGTTTTTTGTCTTTGTCTATGTCTGTTACCAGTTCTTCCGAGGCTGGTATCAGCGTCCCGTCTTCGAGTTCGAAGAGGACATTCATCGTGGAGTCGTCGACGGAGGCTATCTGCCCGATGCTCTGGCTCGTGGCGGCGTCGATGAGGCTGTAGCCGATGATTTCCGCCCAGGTGAGTGTGTCGTCATCGCTGTCTGACAGGGCTCTCGGGAAGAAGACGTCACTACCGGTCAAGTCTCTGGCGCGCTCCTGCGTATCGATGCCTTCGAACTTAACGATGGCATTGGCATCGCTCTTGAAACGGTACTCTTCCATAAAGAAGGGGACGAGAATGCCGTCGACTTCCAGAATGAGATAGTCGGAATCGACGCGGTCGAACACATCGTCATCGAAGAGGAATGATATCTCGCCTCTCACGCCGTGGGTCTTCCCCAGGCGTCCTATTCTGTAGACTTCTTCTTCTTTGATCATTGCTCTCTGTTGATCTTGGCCCCAAGGGCATTCAGGCGGCCTTCGATGTGCTCATAGCCACGGTCTATCTGCTCAATGTTGTCGATGCGGCTCTTGCCGCTGGCACTCATCGCTGCTATCAGCAAAGCGATACCTGCACGGATGTCCGGGCTTGACATGCGGCCTCCGCGCAGCGTGATCTTACGGTCGTGTCCGACAACCACGGCCCTATGGGGGTCGCAGAGGATAATCTGAGCCCCCATGTCGATCAGTTTGTCGACGAAGAACAGGCGGCTTTCAAACATCTTCTGATGGAACAGCACGGAGCCCCGGGCCTGCGTGGCCACCACGATGAGCACTGACAGAAGGTCGGGGGTCAGGCCGGGCCAGGGGGCGTCGGCCAGTGTCATAATCGTACCGTCGATAAACGATTGTATCTCGTAATGCCGCTGCTTGGGAATCCAGAGGTCGTCACCCTCTACCTTGACCTTTACACCCAGACGTCTGAAGGCATCGGGGATGATGCCGAGGTCTTTCACCGAGACATCCTTGATGCGGATGCCTTCGCCGCACATGGCGGCCATGCCGATGAACGAGCCCACTTCTATCATGTCGGGCAGGATCCTGTGCTCTGTGCCGTGCAGTTCACCTACGCCGTCGATGGTCAGCAGGTTTGACGCGATGCCCTGGATCTTGGCGCCCATGCTGTTCAGCATCTTGCACAGTTGCTGCAGGTATGGCTCGCAGGCGGCATTGTAGATCGTTGTCGTCCCTTTGGCGAAGACGGCTGCCATGATGATGTTGGCGGTACCTGTGACGGATGCCTCGTCGAGCAGCATATAGGTGCCTTTCAACTTGGGGGCCGCAATCTCATACACGTCACGCCCCTCGATATGGTGGAAAGTGGCGCCTAGTTTCTCAAAGCCGAGGAAGTGGGTGTCAAGCCTGCGGCGACCGATCTTGTCGCCACCTGGCTTGGCGATGACAGCCTTCCCCATCCGGGCCAACAGGGGGCCAATCATAAGCACGCTGCCCCGTAACTCTGAGCATTTCCTGACAAACTCGTCGCTCTGCAGATAGTCCAGGTCCAGGTCGTCGGCCTGGAAACTATAAGTGTTATCTTGCCTCTTCACCTTCACGCCGATGTCACGTAACAACTGTATCATGTTGTTGACATCACGGATGTCGGGGATGTTGCGGACTGTCACCTCTTCCTTGGTCAGGAGCGAGGCACAGATGACCTGTAGCGCCTCGTTCTTCGCACCTTGGGGGATGATGGTCCCGCTCAGAGGATGGCCTCCTTCAATCACAAATGCTGCCATAGGCGGTGGTTATTTCTTCTTCTTCGTTTTCTTGGAACTGTCGGCTGCCACTTTGTTGAACTTGAAATGGCCCAGATCGAGTTGTATCTTGCCATTGGTCAGACGGGCCAAGTCGCTGGCAACGCGCTCGTCGTCCATTGAGCCGTGGCCCCAATTCACCAAGTCCCGCTTCATCTGGTTGGCTGTCGCCTTGGCCAGTTCGTCGCGTTCCTCTCCTTCTGGCATCGTCTCCAGTTTCTCCAGGAGTTGCTCCACAAGATGGCCATAGTGGCGCAGTCTTAAGTGTGATGTGGGCAGTTTCATCGGAGAGGGCTTGGACAGTATCTTGTCGGCTTCCGACACGTCGAAAGGCCAGTCGATGTCGAGTTCGCGATGACTCATCAGGTAGAGATGATCCCAAAGCGTCTGCTCGTAATTGTCATTGGCCTTGAGTTGCGGATTGCGTGTCTCCATCTGGCGGATGATGGCTGACGCACATCGGTTACGCTCTTCCTTGGTTGGCAGTTCGCAGGCATACTCCACCATCTTCTGTATCTCACGACCGTATTCTGGCATAATGAGTTTCTCACGCTGCGTGTTGTAGTCTAATCCTTTAATATTCATATTTCAATGTTCAATGTTCAATCTTCAGTGTTCAATGTTCAATCTTAAGCAGGTCTTTGGGCTTTTTCGCTACGAAGTCCTTCAGATAGTAAGGCACGAAGTAGGCCACGTCTTCAGTCTGCTCGTTCAGCAGTCGGCGCTCTGCCAGAGGCTGCATCCACTTGGCCAGTGGCTCAATGCCTTCTATCAGGTGGGCATTGGGGTGATTGATGGTCTCCATGCACTTCGCTGCGCCATTCCCGAAGAAATACACGGGGTGCTGATTGAGATAGTTCTGATAGGTATCACCCGTCACGATGTCGGCCCTGATCTCTCTGACTGGCTTAAGTGCCCGGTCGTAGATGCCGGCATAGACCTCCATCCGTCTGGCGTCGAGCATGGGGCAGAGTAGCGCGTCTTCCTCAGGTATCTCGCGAAGTAGGACTGGCACGCAGAGCAATTCTAAGGTTGGCACGCCTATCAGTTTCAGGTCGCGCCCGTAGCAGATGCCTTTGGCCATGGAGACACCGATGCGCAGACCGGTGTAAGAGCCGGGGCCGCAACTGACGGCGACGGCATCGAAGGGGATAGCATGGTTGTCTGTAAACGATAAGGCTTCGTCGACCATCGAACCGAGGCGCTCCGCATGGTTGGGGCCGGAATGGTCCTGCTGCTCAAATATCACCTGTGAGTCTTCGCTGACGGCAACGGAGCATACATCTGTACTGGTCTCTATATGCAGTATTGTGGACATGATTTCTTCATTCTTTATTTAATAAGGTGCAAAGGTACGACTTTTTCTTCCAATAACCATCTTTTTATCAGAAATTAACGTAGCGGCGGCTATGTCTGGACGCTGTAGACGCTCCGAGCCAATAGTTTCCATGAACAAGTGAAATGGCGGAATCTATACAATATAATAAGGTGTGGCCGGTTCCTGGTCTTGATTTTCGTCAAGAGTGGAAGAAAAAGTTGCATGAAAAGTGAAAAAAGTCGCGAAAAGTTTTGGTGGTTCGGAAAAAAGCAGTACCTTTGCACCCGCTAAACGAGAAACGCTTCTCGGGAGGCGCTAAGGAAAGAGTTCTTTGAAAGATTTACATAGACAGAAGTAGTACAAGAAGCGAATGCTCCTGAGGAGCATTTGGGTATGAAGAAACGAACCGTCAATCTTTAATGAGATTACAGGTGCTTTAACTTGATACGAAAAGGATAGTCGTTCTGGTCAGAGACAACGTCCGTTGCCTGCGGCGATGCCGCAGTGTTTCGGATAAAGATACAAATATACAGTGAAGAGTTTGATCCTGGCTCAGGATGAACGCTAGCTACAGGCTTAACACATGCAAGTCGAGGGGCAGCATGGGGTTTGCTTGCAAACCTTGATGGCGACCGGCGCACGGGTGAGTAACGCGTATCCA
>CAMVJQ010000065.1 GCA_947167845.1 uncultured Prevotella sp.
AAATGTACGCGCCTGAGCGGCTGGTGGGGCACCCGCAAGTGGGAGAAGATCAACTCGCACGAACTCTATAACTCCGGCCATCTCATCGAGAGTGCCGTGGCCCACTATCGGGCCACGGGCAAGAAGACATTCCTCAATGTAGCCATCAAGAATGCCGACCTCGTCTGTAAGACCTTCGGGCCGAATGAGGGGCAGATCCACCGGCCGGGGGGGCACCCCATCATCGAGATGGCACTCTGCAAACTCTACAAGGTGACGGGCGACCGGAAGTATCTGGAGGGTGCCAGGTATTTCGTTGAGGAGACGGGCCGCTGCACCGACGGCCACAAGCCCAGCGAATACTCGCAGGACCACATGCCCATCCTGCAGCAGCAGGAGATTGTGGGCCATGCCGTGCGTGCCGGCTATCTCTACAGCGGAGTGGCCGATGTGGCAGCCCTTACTGGTGACAAGGCCTACTTCGAGGCTCTGGAGCGTATCTGGGAGAACATGTCGTCGAAGAAACTGTTCATCACGGGCGGTATCGGCAGCCGTGCGCAGGGCGAGGGCTTCGGTCCTGACTACGAGTTGAACAGCCACACGGCTTACTGCGAGACCTGTGCAGCCATAGCCAATGTGTACTGGAACTACCGCATGTTCCTGGCCACCGGCGAGTCGAAGTATATCGATGTCTGCGAGCGTGCCTTATATAATAATGTGTTGAGCGGCGTCAGTCTCTCTGGTGATAAGTTCTTCTATGACAACGTGCTGGAGAGCAACGGGGAGCATAGCAGGGAGAAGTGGTTCGGCTGTGCCTGCTGCCCGGGCAACATCACCCGCTTTGTGGCCTCAGTGCCCGGCTACATTTACGCCCAGAGGGGAAAGGACATCTTCGTGAATCTCTATGCTCAGGGCAAGGCCAAGGTCGGCAATGTGGAACTGGAGCAGACCACAGACTATCCTTGGGACGGCAAGGTGCAGATCAAGGTGGCAAAGGGCGGTGGCAAGTTCGCCATCAAACTCCGCATCCCCTCCTGGCTGAAGACTTCGCCCACTAACAATAGCCTTTATGCTTATCAGGACAAGGCCAAGCCTTACAGCGTCAGCGTCAATGGTCAGGCACTCTATCCGGAGAATAACGACTACGTCACGCTGAACCGCAACTGGAAGAAAGGCGATGTGATCGAACTGAACCTGCCGATGGAAGTGCGCCGCATCGTGGCTAACGACAATGCCGAGGACTGTCGCGGCAAGATGGCTCTGGAGCGCGGCCCCATCGTCTACTGTCTCGAAGGCAGCGACCAGGCCGACAGCCACGTGTTTAATAAGTATATCCTCAACAGTACGCCCATCGCAGTTCACTTTGAAAAGGGCTTGCTCAATGGCGTGATGGTGCTGGAGGGCCAGGCAAAGGAAGTGGAGCAGAATGGCGAGGTGAAGGACGTGAAGTTCCGTGCCATTCCCTACTGCACCTGGAACAATCGCGGCCCGCAGCAGATGGAGATATGGGTAGCCGCCACGCCGACGGCAGCCGTTGCAACCCCGCTGGAGACCATCGCCTCGAAGGCGCAGACCTTCAGCAATCGCGGCCCCATCCAGAACGATGCGCCTGAGACGGCCCCCACCGACGGCTGGGCAGGCGGCGTGAACGACCAGTGGGAGCCGAAGCGCTCTTCAGACACTTCGAAGCCTTATCACTACTGGTGGCTGAAGCGTGGATCAAAGGAGAGCATCAGTTATAAGTTTGACAAGCCTTACAAGGTGAGCAACGTGCAGGTCTACTGGCTCGACTTCGACCACTACGACGGTGACTTCCGGACGCCGGAGTCATGGACGCTCTACTATAAGGACAGCGAGGGCCAGTGGCAGGAAGTGGCCGACCACACACCTTTCACTGTTCGCAAGGACTGCTACAACAGCGTGGACTTCAAGCCTGTCACGACACAGGAGATGAAGATTGTGGCCCAGTTGCAGAAAGGCCAGTCGGGCGGTGTGCTGGAGTGGAAGGTGAAATGAAATAATGAAAAAATGAAAGCAAGAAGAAATATAAGAAGATGAGAAAGATATTCGCATTAGCCATGTTGGTGCTGACCGGGATGTCGGCCGTGGCACAGAAAACCGTATATATTCCAAACGAGTGGAAGAACCCCTGGAAGAGCGACTCGCTGCTCTATGCCGAGAGCGACCCCGACAACAAGTACACCTGGTCGAAGTCGAGAAGTATCGAGAGCGACAACGTCATCGTGTTCTGGGATAAGAATTATGGCAATAAGAAGCCCTCAGAGTCGCCAGAGGCCTACAGGGTGGATGAGCAGGACCTGCTCCAGAAGTGCGAGGAGTTCTATAATCTGGAGATCAATCAGTTGGGGTTCGTAGACCCCGTGAAGTCGAACATCGCCAAGTATAAGGTGATGGTGCTGCTGAACCACACTACCGACTGGGTGTGCTATGGCGGTGGCTACGATTTTCAGATCAGTGCCCTCTGGCTCGGCCCGTCGGCCTGTAAGCCCGTCGGTCATTCGGTAGCCCATGAGGTGGGCCATTCCTTCCACTATATGTGCTATGCTGAGCACAGTGGTCATAAGGACTCGCAGACGGACAATACCGGCTTCCACCTGGCTACCAGTGCCACCGGCGGACAGGCCATCTGGGAGCAGACGGCTCAGTGGCAGGCGGCACAGTCGTATCCCGAACTGATGTTTGACCAGAGCATCGGCGTGTTCCGCAACTCCCACAACTATGCCTTCAGCCACGAGTGGCACCGCTATCAGTCATACTGGTTCTTCTATTACCTCTGTCAGTACTATAACGACCTGACGACGGTGGCGCAGGTGTGGAATCAGCCGATGACCGGACAGAGCCAGGGCAACGGCACTGACTTCAATCAGGCACTGATGAAGTTGAAGAACCTGAGAGCCACCGACCTCTTCCGCCTCTATTATGACTATGCTGCCCGCTGTGCTACCTGGGACTTCGATGCCTGTGCCCCCTATCGCGACCCCTATATCGGCGACTTCAACTACCGCTGTGTGCTGACAGACGACAAGACCTACCAGGTGGCCCTCGCCAGTACACCGCAGTCGTCGGGCTTTAACATCATCCCCCTGCAGGTGCCTGAGGCCGGAACGCAGGTGACGACCCACTTCACTGCCCTTAAGAGTAACAGTGCCCTGGCCAGCGGCGACCCGGCCGAGATGATGAACGGCGAGACGCAATGGGGTGCCACCAAGCGTACCACCTATATCGCCAACTCCAACTACGTCTATCGCGCCTTCCGTCTGGGCTATGTCGCACTGATGGAGGACGGCACGCGCCGCTACTTCTCTGAAGACTCCCTCTATTGCGAGGGCTCCGCAGAGAAGACGGCTGATGTCACAATGACCGTGCCCGAGGGCGTCAGCCGGCTGTGGCTCATCGTCACGCCTGCTCCGAAGAAATATGTGGAGCACCGCTGGACGGAGACGATCACCAATGCCGAGCAATGGCCTTACCGCTTCCAACTGGAAGGGACTGACCTGACGCCGAAGGCTACCGTCTATGTGGAGCCTACGCTCGACGGGCGTGAGATCAGCGACGTCACGCTGACCTATGATGTCTACTTCCCGTTTTCCTCAACGGAATATCCGGGAACGACGGTGACTGTCTCCGGACAGGCGGCAGCCATGCTGAGCACCGCTTTTCAACTGAAGACCTCTGAGATAGCCTCGAAGATGCAGGCCTATGCTGCGACAGGCCCATCTGTGGGCAAGATGATGTTCTACCCCTGCAATCCCTCGACGGGTGCAGTGGTGAAGCGGGGCTCGACGGCTAACGGCTACGGCCACTGGTTTAATGCCAGTGGCACCGTCAGCGACTATGGGTCAGGCTATGTCTACAGCGAGTTGACCCCCTCGTCGCTCACCTTCACCCTGGGGCAGTATCCAGGCAAGGGCAAGAACGGCAGAAGTTACACCATCTCCCAGGCCCTCCATTATAAGAAGAGCCAGACGGAAGAGGCTACGGCCCGTTTCGTCTTCCGCATCCATCTCGAAGCCAACAAGCGTTCGGCCGAACTGGCAGGTATCGTCTATAGCGACCCGACGGGTATCGCCTCTGTCAGTGCTGACACGCTGCACGCTCAGGACGCCGTCTATGACCTGAATGGCCAGAAAGTAACGACTCCCCGTCGACACAGGATCTATATCGTCAATGGTAAAAAGGTTGTGCTATGAAACTTTCCTCTCTCATCTTGCTGGCAGCCCTTGCCGCCACGGGTCCCGTGAGCGCCCAGAAGAAAATCTATATCCCAGAGGACTTGCAGGGGATGGACCTCAAGGCCGACACCTCCAAGTGGAGCCTGAAGCGTTCCATAGAGACCGATGACCTCATCCTGATGTGGGAGCGCGGCTTCGGCCAGGACGTCAGCAATCCACCCCAGTTGGAAGGCAAGCCGATGGCGTTCAATCTCGAAAACCTTCGCGACCGCGTCCAGTCGTTCTATCATTTCTTCCGTGATACCCTGGCCTTCACCAAGCCTGGTTCCAAGGCCGATAAGTATAAGATGATGGTGATGGTGATGTACTCCCTCGACGGTACGGCCTATGGCGGCACCTACGACAACTTCATCGGGGCACTCTGGGTGGCCCCCAACCGTATTCAGGACACGAAGATGAACTGCATGGCTCACGAACTGGGTCACTCCTTCCAACTCCAGATTCCGGCCGACTCCGTGGGTGATGCCTGGGGCGGAACGGGCTTCTTCGAGATGACTTCGCAGTGGATGCTGTGGCAGGTGAACCCTGACTGGCTGACGGATGAGAACTATCACTTCGAGGCTTTCAAGCGTCTGACCCACAAGGCTTATCTCCATCTGGAGAATATCTATCATTCGCCCTATGTCATCCAGTGGTGGAGCGACCTTCATGGGCGTAAGTCGATAGCGGAACTCTACCGTCAGGGGCGCATCGGCGAAGACCCTGTGCTGACTTATAAGCGTATGTACGGTCTGTCGCAGTCGGCCTTCTGCGATGAGATGTTCCGAGGCTATCAGCATCTCGTCAACTTCGACTTCAAGCATGCCCGCCAGCAGACGCGGAAGTATGCCTGCACGTTTGATACGGAACTGTGTCCCCCTCCTGGAGGGGCTAGGGGAGGTCATAACTCTTGGCTTCGCCCGAAGGACTATCCTGAAGAGTACGGCTTTAATGCCATCCTGCTCGATGACAAGGTCAACTTGAAATCACACAGTTTCAGTCTTCGCATCAAGGGCGACAATCTCCGCTATGGCTTTGTAGGCATCACGCCCGATGGTGAAGAGATCTACGGTGACGTCAATGCCACCACCTTCACCGTCCCGCAAGGCAAGTCGCTCCGCCACCTCTACCTCATTGTGATGGGGGCACCGCTACGGCATCAGCAGATACCGATGCCGACGGAGAACGAGCCGGAGCCTAAGACACAACTCCAGCAGTTCCCTTACGAATTCAGCGTCAGGGATGGTATTTAGTCCCACTGTGGGAATGCTTTAGTCCCACTGTGGGAATATTCGAGGCTCCTGGAGGGAATTGTTGGCGTGTCAGGCTCAAATTGGCTTTGAGATTCAGTTTTTTGGGACGAAAGTGCGGATATTCGGATATTTTTTGTACTTTTGCGCTATCAATGAAACGAATAGCGCTACTGATCGCCTCTCTGCTGACCCTGTTGCCCTCATGGGGAAGTGATGACCATCGCCGTCGGAACATAACGATGAACGACGGGCTCATGGCCAATACCGTGCGCAATATCGTGCAGGACAAGTATGGCTTCATCTGGTTCGGCACTGACAACGGGCTCTGCCGCTATGACGGAGTGAGGGTGGAGCCTTACCGCCTGGCCGACTTGGGCATCAGCCAGTATGTCTCGGCATTGCTGGCGGATGACGACGGCCTGTATGTCGGAACGGCAAAGGGCGTCTTCTTCCTGCGATTCGACACGCAGGATTTCCTGAAGTTGCCGATGGATATCCACTCGACGGTGACCCATCTGTCGAAGGACAAGGAAGACAATCTCTGGGTGGCGACGATGGAGCAGGGCGTCATCCGCTGGGCTCAAGGAAAAGCGAAGCACTATGACTTCAAGGAGTCGGGTGGGGCAGTGGCGCATGTGCTCGTCGACCGCGACAATCAGGTCTGGACAGTCACCAATTGGGGCCGTCCCGTCGTACAGCGCCTGAATCGTCTGCATCATCGGTTCGAGCCTGTCAGCCTCTCGTACGGAGGTGACTATAATGCCCTCTGTATGCTTCAGACCCGCGACGGAAAGATGTGGCTCGGCACCTGGGAGTGCGGGCTGCTGCTGATGCACAGCAACGGGCAGTTAGAACAAGTGCTCTCGCCTTCGCTGTCGGCGAAAGTGACCCACATCCACACACTGATGGAGCGTGCCGATGGCAGCATCTGCATCGGCTGCGACGAGGGAGTGGTCTGTTTCAATCCGCAGACCCGCGAGGTGAGCAGTGACATCTCTGACAGCCGTTTTGTCTACGCCGTCATGGCCGATGCCGAAGGCGGCTTCTGGATAGGCACTTTCTACGGCGGTGTCGATTATATTTCACCCGTCGGCAAGCGCTTTGAGGCATTTACGAACGAATCCGGACTGACGGGTAATGTGATTTCCCATTTCTGCGAGGATCACGAAGGACGTGTCTGGATCGCCAGCGACGACGGTGGCCTGATGTGCTATTCGCCACAGGAACGGCGCTTTGCCGACTATCCTCACCGCAGCACGCTGGCTCAGCAGAATGTGCACGCCCTGTGCCTGCATGGAGAAGAACTGTGGATAGGAACCTATACCAATGGCGTGATGAGGCTCGACCTGGCAAAAGGCACCTTGCAGACATTCACCCATACCGACAGCCTGCGGTCGCTCGACAACTCCAGCAGTTATGCTATATGCAACGACTCCAAGGGCCGTATCTGGGTGGCAACGATGGAAGGTCTGAACCGCTATGACCGTGAGAACCAGAACTTTAGGCGGATCCGCAGCCTCGGTGCGATGACTATTGACATGGATGAGGATGCGCAAGGCCGGCTCTGGCTGTCGACTCAGGGGGAAGGCATCTGGTGCTATCATCCCGATAAGGACATATGGAGACAATATCGGCACTCGGCCAAGGACGAACGGTCATTGGCTGATGATCAGGTGAACTGTACCTGTGTCGATGATCAGGGACTGTTGTGGGTAGGCACTTTCGGAGGCCTTTGCAGATATGACAGCGGAAAGGACTGCTTTGTGCGCATCCCCCTCAATGTGCCGAATCAGAATGTGATGAGCATCATTGAGGACCACGGCGCCTTGTGGCTGACGACAGAGCGCGGTATAGTAAAGTATGTGCCCGATGAGGGCGTGCAGCGTTTCACCCTGCAGGACGGACTGGTCAGCGAGCAGTTCCTGCCGAATTCGGGGATGAAGGCCAGCGACGGGAGAATCTACTTCGGCTCCACCAGCGGTTTCAACTCCTTCTATCCCTATCAGATCAAGGCCAACGGTGTGATGCCGCCTGTCTATGTCACGATGCTGGAAGTGCTGAACCAGCGGCGGGAGACGGAGGCAGGACTGCCACTTGACATGTCGCATCAGGAGGTGCTGAATCTCGGCTATGATGAGGCAAAGATGCTGACGCTGGCCTTCGCCTCGCTGAGTTACTGCTCGCCGGAGAAGAATCAATATGCCTATCAACTTGAAGGCTTCGACGGCGACTGGAACTACGTGGGCAACCAGAACCGTGCCACCTATACCAATCTGCCTGCCGGAACCTATACCTTCCGTGTGAAAGCCACCAATAATGACGGAGTATGGTCAACCAACGAAGCCACCCTTCGCATTGTGGTGCATCCGCCATTCTGGTGGAGTTGGTATGCCAAGTTGTTCTACTTGCTGCTCATCGTAGGCTGCATCTGGTACTATATCCGGCTGCGGCTGCGACGGGCAGAGCGGGAGCATCAGCGGGAGATGGAACGGCTGAACGCTGAGAAAGAGAAAGAGGTGCGTGAGGCCCGCCTGAATTTCTTCACGATGATAGCCCATGAGATAAGGACACCTGTCTCGCTGATTATCGGGCCGCTGGAGAAAATCAATGAGGAATTGAAGATGAAGGACGGGGGGACATCAGCACTTCGCCCCTCACTTTCGATTATCGACCGTAATGCCCGTCGGTTGCTGGAACTCGTCAATCAGTTGCTCGACTTTCGGAAGGTGGAACAGCAGGATCTCGTCATTCATCCAAGCCAGCAGAACATCTGTGCGATAGTAAAGTCAGTCGCAGAACGCTTTGCCCCTACTTTTGAGCAAAGCGGCAAGCGCTTTACGGTGGACTATCCCGACAGGCAGTTGACGGCGGTGGTTGACAGAGAGGCCTTCACGAAGGTGATCAGCAATCTGCTGTCGAACGCTAATAAATATACGAGGGATGAAGTGCGCCTGAGTTGTCAGTCAGACGGCGAACACTTCAGTATCGTAGTGGCCGACAATGGTGCCGGTATTCGTGAGGAGGACCGGCAGCGTATCTTCGAGCCGTTCTTTCAGGCACAGGACAATAAGCCTGGAACAGGTATCGGCCTGAATATCGTAAAGAATATAGTGGACCGGCATCATGGCACCATCCGTGTGGCATCGGAATTGGGTAAAGGCTCGGTTTTCACCGTCACGTTGCCAACGGGTTACGCAGAGAGTCAGGAGCGTTGTGACTCCGATTTAGACAGTGCTGCTATCCACTCGGATAAACAGACGATGCTGATTGTGGATGACTCTGAAGATATGGTGGCATTCCTGACAGACAGTTTCAAGGACAAGTATGAGGTCCTGACGGCTGGCGACGGCATAGAAGGACTCGGCCAACTCGGTCGGCATGAAGTGAGCATCATCATCAGCGACTGGATGATGCCAAAGATGGACGGAGCCGAGTTCTGTCGGCAGGTGCGTCAGAATCCGCAGACCAGCCACATCCCGTTTGTGATGCTGACCGCCAAGACCGATGACGACTCGAAAGTGCAGGGAATGAACGTAGGGGCCGATGCCTATATCGAAAAGCCCTTCTCGCTGGAATACCTTGAGGCCTGTATCCGTAACATGCTGAAACTGCGTCGCCAGTTGATGGAGAAATTCTCGACGCAGCCTCTGGAGCCTGTCACGGAGATAGCCTGTAGTGCAACTGATAATGAGTTCCTCATGCGGATGAACAGGGTGATAGAGGAAAACTTCTCGAATCCTGACCTGAATGTCAACTTCCTTGCCGAAAGGTTGAACATCAGTCGTAGCGGCCTCTTTGCGAAGATTAAGACCCTGGCCGACGTGACACCCAATGAAATGATTCAGATCGTGCGTCTGAAGCGGGCGGCTCAGTTGCTCAACGAGGGTGGTCATCTCGTCAATGAAGTTGGCTATATGGTGGGCTTCTCCAGCCCGTCATACTTCTCCAAGTGCTTCCAAAAACAGTTCGGCATAACGCCGGGCGACTATATGAAAACTTCAAAACAATAACGATATGAAACGGAAATTACTATTATCAGCCCTTCTGGTGGCAATCGCCGGTCTGACAGCAGGCGCCCGGGCCCAGAACAAAGAGCAGGCTAAAGTGCAGGCAATCATCTGCAAGGTGAATAACTATTGGCAGACGAACAATCCCGCTGAGGTGCGTTCGTTCTGGGACAACGCTGCCTATCATACAGGAAACATGGAGGTGTACAAGTTGTTGAATGACAAGCAGATGCTTGACTACAGCGTTCGCTGGGCTGAGCACAACCAGTGGAAGGGGGCTACGGAGCCTGACCCAGCCAAGTGGAAGTATAAGAACTACGGCGAGGGTCAGGACTATGTGCTCTTCGGCGACTGGCAGATCTGCTTCCAGACATTTATTGACCTCTATCAGTTGGAAATGGGAAACCAAAGACTTCAGCCATCGAACGTCAAAATACAGAGAGCCTTGGAGGTGATGGGCTATGAGGCCGACTCGAAAGTGCACGACTACTGGTGGTGGGCCGATGCCCTCTATATGGTGATGCCCGTGATGACGAAGATGTACAAGTTGACGGGCGACAAGAAGTATCTGGACAAACTCTATGAGAACATCTGCTATTCCGACAGCATCATGCTCGACAAGGAGACAGGGCTCTACTTCCGTGACGGCAAGTATGTCTATCCGAAGCACAAGACTGCCAACGGCAAGAAAGACTTTTGGGCGCGTGGCGACGGATGGGTGCTGGCAGGTCTGGCCAAGGTGCTGCAGGATATGCCGCAGGACTATGTCCGCCAGCCGTTCTTTGTGGAGAAATATCAGAATCTGGCCCGTGGCGTGAAGAAATTGCAGCAGCGTGAAGGCTACTGGACTCGTTCGATGATGGATCCGCAGCAGGCACCAGGTCCTGAGACATCAGGAACAGCCTTCTTCTGCTACGGCATGCTATGGGGTGTCAATAATGGTTATCTCTCAAAGGCTGAATTTGGCCCGGTTATCGAAAAGGCCTGGAGGTATCTTTCAATGACAGCCCTGCAGAAGGACGGCAAAGTGGGATATGTACAGCCCATCGGCGAACGTGCCATCCCAGGCCAGAAAGTCGATGCCAACAGTCAGGCCAACTTCGGAGTCGGTGCTTTCCTGCTCGCTGCGTGTGAATATTATAGGTATCTGGGGAAATGAATCTGCTACTGACCATTAGTCTGGCTATAGCCAGTCTGCTGCCGAAGGCTGACGATGCCTTCTGGCGCGACTCCATCCCTGAGCCGATGCGTCAGAGTTACATCCAATATGGTGAGCAATATCTTGGTAAGCCTTGGACGATGTTGCCTTGGACGGTCTTTGCTGAGAACAAGATCAACGGCAACCGTGTCAATTATGAAGGCCTTTGCTTTGAGAAACGCCGCCAACTGGCTGCTCTCGTGATGGCGGAGATCATGGAGGGGAAGAACCGTTTCACCAATGACATCATCGATGGAATGGGGAGTTTCTGCGAAGAGTCGTGGTGGGGTATTCCTGCCCATTACGGTAAGCGTATTCCGCTCATGGAAAATCAGGAGGTGGACCTCTTCAATGCTGAGACAGCCAGTCTGATCGTGTGGGCAAGGTATATGCTTCAACCGCAGTTTGACGCCTTCTCGCCCGACCTCTGTCAGCGGGTAGACCGCGAGATAGAGCGCCGTATCCTGAAACCTGCACTCGCCAAGGATTATTGGTGGAAGAAGGCAGGGATGAACTGGAACCCTTGGATATGCAGTAACTGGCTTGCTTGTGTGTTGATCTGCGAGAAGGATGAGGCGCGCAAGGCCAAGGCTATCGCGCAAATTAAGAAGGCTACCCAGGCATTCATCGATGCTTATCCCGAGGACGGCGGCTGTGATGAAGGTCCTGGCTATTGGGACCGGGCGGCAGCCTCGATGTTCGAGGTGATGAGACTGTTGGCTGGTGATACAGACTTCTCTAAATTCTCAGATTTCTCCGCCTCATCCGAGAAGATCAAACGGATGGCTGCCTATGCTTACCGCACCTATATCGGTAATGACTACTGTGTGAACTTCGCAGATGCCCATGAGAACAAGGCGGTGCAGCAGGTGAATATCGTCTATCCCTTCGGACTGTTTATCGGCGACAAAATGATGCGCGAGTTCGGGGCTTACCTCGGTCGCCAGAAGAATGTGCTGGAGAATCCTGCTGTTCTCTATGATAAGAGCGGCAACTTTCCAACGTTAGGGCGCGAACTGCTGTTCTTGCGGCATATCCGCGATTTCATCGAAGAAAAGCCGCGCGAACCATTGTTGAAGGATGTCTGGCTTCCAGACTTGCAGATCATGACTGCGCGTCGCGGTTCGTTGTATGTGGCTATGAAGGGTGGCAACAATGGCGAAAGCCATAATCACAATGATGTCGGCTCATTCATCGTCTATGCCGATAATAATCCCTTGCTGATAGACCCGGGTGTCGGTGAATATACAGCCAAGACATTCTCGAATGACCGCTACAGCATCTGGACGATGCAGTCAGGCTATCACAATCTGCCTCAAATCAATGGCACCGACCAGAAAGACGGCAAGCAATATGCCGCCAAGGTGATTAGCCATAAGGACGGTCTGCTCTGTCTGGATATAGCCGGAGCCTATCCCGAATTGGCTGGCGTCAAGTCGTGGAAACGGACGGTAACAGCCTCAAAGTCAGGGATAACAGTCTGCGAGGACTATAGCCTGACAGCGTATCGCCAGCCGATGCGGCTGATGTTCATCACTCCCGTCAAACCTGATCTTTCGCAAAGTGTCAGACACCTTGTGAGATTAGGTAACCACCAGATAGAGTTTGATAAGCAACTCACGGTTACAGTCGAGGATATCAGTGCCCTTCTCGACCCTTTGCTGCAAGGTATATGGGGGCGACAGATGTATCGCGTCGTGCTGACTGTCGATTCGCAAGAAATTCATAACAAAATCAAATACACCATCCGATGAAGAAACTAATCCTAATCGCAGCCGCCTTGATGCTGCTCCTGCCCTTGCAGGCCAAGAAGAAACAAGTGCAACAAACCGATCGTGAATATTGGGCAGCCCTTGCCTATAAGATGGCACAGCCCGTGCTGGAGAATATGGCCAAGGGCGAACTGCAGAAGAATATGCAGACAGAATTCTCGCCCTCGTTTGACAACCGTGACCGTTCAGTTGTCTATATGGAGACCTTTGGGCGACTGATGGCAGGTATCGCCCCTTGGCTGACCCTGCCCGACAGACCGGATGATCCGGAAACTGCCCAGCGCCGACAGTTACGTGAGTGGGCACTCCAAAGTTATAAGAATGCCGTTGACCCGCAGAGTCCTGACTACCTCTGTTGGGGGCGTGCCGGACAGAATCTGGTGGATGCTGCCTATATCGCAGAGTCATTTCTGAGGGCTTACGATGTCTTGTGGAAGCCTCTCGATGAGGTGACGAAGCAGCGGTATATCAAGGAGTTCCAGAACTTGCGTCGCATTGATCCGCCTTACACCAACTGGTTCCTCTTCTCCAGTGTCATCGAGAGTTTTATGGCAAAGGCTACTGACCGTAAGGCTTACGATGAGTTCCGTGTCAATACGGCATGCCGTAAGGTAGAAGAGTGGTACGTTGGTGACGGCTGGTATGCCGACGGCCCAGTCTTCGCCTTTGACTACTACTCCAGTTATGTCTTCCATGCCATGTATCTTGAGACCCTGCAGGCGATGATTGATGCCAAGGCCAACACGCGTCTTGACTACAAGAAGTATTACGACCGTGCCTTGAAGCGTGCCCAGAAATTTGCTATCATTCTGGAGCGTTTCATCTCGCCGGAAGGCACATTTCCCGTCATCGGTCGTTCCACTCCTTACCGAATGGCTGCCATGCAGCCACTGGCATTGATGGCGTGGTATCAGACCTTGCCGAAAGACCTCAGCAACGGACAGGTGCGCGCTGCCTTGACAAAGGTGCTTCACAGGATGTTCGACCAGCAGCAGAATTTCAATGAGGGCGGCTTTCTGACCATCGGATTCTGTGGCTCACAACCAGAAACAGCCGACTGGTACACTAACAATGGCTCACTCTATATGACATCACTCACGCTGATGCCACTTGGTCTGCCTGCCGACCATCCCTTTTGGACTGATGCCTCACAGCCTTGGACTCAGGTGAAGGCCTGGGGAGGACAGCCTTTCCCCAAGGATCACCGATGGGCTGACGACATTCAGACAAAGGACAAGTGGTAAGTCTCTTACACTTGATATAGAAGATATTAACCATATTTTCCGCGAAAAGTTTGGTACTTCCGTGAAAAGTTAGTAACTTTGCGCCGAATTTGTGACCATAGCGTTTTGGTCGCACGGATTTTTTTATTTTTAGATGTTTTAAAACAAGATGAACGTAATTACAAAGACCATTCAATTGGCTGATGGAAGAACCATCACCATTGAAACCGGGAAAGTGGCAAAACAGACCGATGGTGCTGTCATGCTAAAGATGAACAACACCGTATTGCTGGCCACCGTTTGTGCCGCAAAAGATGCAGTTCCCGGAACCGATTTCATGCCTTTGCAGGTAGACTATCGTGAACAGTACTCGGCAGCAGGCCGTTTCCCCGGCGGATTCACCAAGCGCGAAGGCAAAGCCTCTGACAATGAAATCCTGACATCACGACTGGTGGACCGTGTGCTTCGTCCACTGTTTCCAAGTAACTATCACGCTGAAGTATTTGTAAACGTCATGCTGCTGAGCGCAGACGGCGTTGACCAGCCCGATGCGCTGGCCGGTTTTGCCGCTTCTGCTGCATTGGCATGCTCAGATATCCCCTTTGAGTGCCCGATTTCGGAAGTTCGCGTTGCTCGTGTCAATGGTGAGTATGTGATTGATCCAACCTTCGAGCAGATGAAGGAAGCCGATATGGACATCATGGTCGGTGCCTCTGCTGAGAACATCATGATGGTGGAAGGTGAGATGAAGGAAGTTTCTGAGCAGGACCTGTTGGGTGCTCTCAAGGCTGCTATGGATGCTATTAAGCCCATGTGCGAACTGCAGGCAGAACTCTCCAAGGAACTCGGTAAGGACGTGAAGCGCGAGTATGACCACGAGGTCAATGATGAGGCCCTGCGCGAGCAGATGAACAAGGAGTGCTACCAGCCCGCCTATGACGTCACCAAGCAGGCCCTTGAGAAGCAGGCACGCCAGGAGGCCTTCGATAAGATTCTCGAGGATTTCAAGGAGAAATTCTTTGAGGCTCATCCTGAGATTACTGTCGACTCCGAGATTTCAAAGGACGAGTACGAGGCCATGATGGAGCGCTACTACCATGATGTGATGCGCGATGCCATGCGCCGCTGCATCCTGGATGAGGGCATCCGTCTCGACGGCCGTAAGACCACTGACATTCGTCCTATCTGGTGCGAGGTCAGCCCACTGCCAATGCCTCATGGAAGTGCCATCTTCACGCGTGGTGAGACACAATCGCTCTCTACCTGTACCCTTGGTACGAAACTCGACGAGAAACTCGTAGACGATGTGCTCGAGCGCGGATATATGAAGTTCCTGCTCCACTATAATTTCCCGCCGTTCTGCACCGGTGAGGCCAAGGCGCAGCGTGGCGTAGGCCGTCGTGAGATTGGACACGGACACCTCGCCTGGCGCGGCCTGAAGGGTCAGATTCCTGAGGACTTCCCTTACACCGTGCGTCTCGTCAGCCAGATTCTCGAGTCTAATGGCTCCAGTTCGATGGCTACCGTCTGTGCCGGTACGCTCGCCCTGATGGACGCTGGCGTGCCCATGAAAAAGCCCGTATCGGGTATCGCCATGGGTCTGATCAAGAACCCTGGAGAAGAGAAGTATGCCGTGCTCTCAGATATCCTCGGTGATGAGGACCACCTGGGTGATATGGACTTCAAGACCACTGGTACGAAGGACGGTCTGACCGCGACCCAGATGGATATCAAGTGCGACGGCCTGTCGTTTGAGATCCTGGAGAAGGCTCTGATGCAGGCTAAGGCTGGTCGTGAGCATATCCTGAAGTGCCTCACCGATACCATTGCTGAGCCACGTGCTGAGATGAAGCCGCAGGTACCACGCATCGAGGCCTTCGATATTCCGAAGGAGTTCATCGGTGCAGTGATTGGCCCTGGTGGTAAGATCATCCAGCAGATGCAGGAAGATACGGGTGCTACCATTACCATCGATGAGGCTGACGGCGTAGGTCACGTGCAGGTGAGCGCTCCTAATAAGGAGAGCATCGACGCTGCCATCTCGAAGATCAAGGCCATCGTGGCTATTCCTGAAGTAGGTGAGGTCTACGACGGTGTTGTTCGCTCTATCATGCCTTACGGTTGCTTCGTTGAGATTATGCCAGGCAAGGACGGATTGCTCCACATCTCAGAGATAGACTGGAAGCGTCTTGAGACTGTTGAGGAGGCTGGTATCAAGGAAGGTGACCATATTCAGGTGAAACTCCTTGAGATTGATCCGAAGACTGGTAAGTATAAACTCTCACACCGCGTGCTGATTGAGAAACCTGCTGACTATGTGGAGCGTCCAGCCCGTGAGCGTGGCGAGCGTCGTGAGCGCCCAGATCGTGGTGACCGCCGCGACCGTCGTCCAGATCGTGGTGATCGTCGCGACAGAGGTGACCGTCGTGATCGTGGTGAGCGTCATCCTCGTCCTGAGCAGGAGGGCCAGCCACAGGATAATCAAGAGCCGAAAGACTTCAGTGATTCACTCGATCACATGGACTTCTAAGAAACATAAAGTTAATAAATAACTGATGAAAGGGCTGCATTTCAAAAAAAATGCAGCCCTATTTGAAAAAAATGCCAAAAAAGTTTGGTGGTTTCAAAATTTAGCCGTACCTTTGCACCCGCAAATCAGAAATGACGCGCACTTGCTTCAGTAGCTCAGTTGGTTAGAGCACCTGACTGTTAATCAGGGGGTCGT
>CAMVJQ010000066.1 GCA_947167845.1 uncultured Prevotella sp.
CCCATCCGCCGACTGACGACAGAGGAAGTGTTCGGATACTAATACACAGATTTCTCCGACAAGCGAAGCGGCAAGCCGATTACACAGACATTTTCACAGATTACCAAACAAATACAATTATGGCAACAAAACCAGTAGAATTCAAGTACGCCCCGATGTTCCAGGTGGGCGAAGACAAAACAGAGTATCGCCTTTTGACAAAGGACGGTGTCAGCACCGCCGAGTTTGAAGGGAAACAGATTGTGAAGGTCTCCAAGGAGGCCCTGACACTGCTTGCCCAGCAGGCCTTCCACGATGTGGAGTTCATGCTGCGCCGTGAGCATAACCTGCAGGTGGCCGCCATCCTCAACGACCCGGAGGCCTCTGAGAACGACAAATACGTGGCCCTGCAGTTCCTCCGCAATGCAGAGGTGGCTGCACGCGGCATCCTGCCCTTCTGCCAAGACACGGGCACGGCCATCATCCACGGCGAGAAGGGGCAGCAGGTGTGGACGGGCTTCGAGGACGAGGAGGCCCTGAGCCTCGGTGTCTACAACACCTTCACGCAAGACAACCTGCGCTACTCGCAGAACGCCCCGCTGACGATGTACGACGAGGTGAACACCCGTTGCAACCTGCCGGCACAGATCGACATCGAGGCCACAGAGGGTGCTGAGTATAAGTTCGTGATGGTGGCCAAGGGTGGCGGCTCTGCCAACAAGACCTACTTCTACCCGATGACGAAGGCCACCATCCAGAACGAGGGCACGCTCATCCCCTTCCTCGTGGAGAAGATGAAGAGCCTCGGCACGGCTGCCTGTCCTCCGTATCATATCGCCTTCGTGATTGGCGGAACCAGTGCAGAGAAGAATCTGCTGACAGTGAAACTTGCCAGCATCAAGTACTACGACGGTCTGCCCACAACGGGTGATGAGACAGGTCGCGCCTTCCGCGATATCGACCTGGAGCAGAAACTGCTCGACGAGGCCCATCGCATCGGGCTCGGCGCACAGTTCGGCGGCAAGTATCTCGCCCACGACATCCGCGTCATCCGTCTGCCTCGCCACGGTGCCTCCTGTCCTATCGGCATGGGTGTCTCCTGCTCCGCCGACCGTAATATCAAGGCCAAGATCAATGCCGACGGCATCTGGCTGGAGAAGATGGACTCTAACCCCTCTGAACTCATCCCCGCAGAATATGCCAAGGCCGGCGAGGGACAGAACACCATCGAGATAGACCTCAACGAGGGCATCGACGCCGTGCGCAAGGAACTGTCGAAGTATCCCGTCTCTACCCGTGTCAACCTGAAGGGCACCATCATCGTGGCCCGCGACATCGCCCACGCCAAACTGAAGGCCCGTATCGACGCTGGCGAGCCGATGCCCGAATACTTCAAGAAATATCCCGTGCTCTATGCCGGACCAGCCAAGACCCCGGAGGGCTATCCCTGCGGCTCGATGGGCCCGACGACGGCCAACCGCATGGATCCCTACGTCGACGAGTTCCAGTCGCTGGGAGCCTCGCTCGTGATGATTGCCAAGGGCAACCGTTCACAGGTCGTGACGGATGCCTGCCAGAAGCATGGCGGCTTCTATCTCGGAAGCATCGGCGGTGTGGCTGCCGTCCTCTCACAGTCGAGCATCAAGAGCATCGAGTGCGTGGAGTATCCGGAACTCGGCATGGAGGCCATCTGGAAGATCGACGTCGAGGACTTCCCCGCCTTCATCCTCGTGGATGACAAGGGCAACGACTTCTTCAAGACGCTCAAGCCGTGGGCACCATGCGCTAAGTAAAGGTAAAAGATGCGACGACTCCTGGCGACGATCCTCATCCTGACCTTGTCCCTGACGGCTTCGGCTGTCAGGGATAAGACTGGTCTGCGCACCATCCGGATGTCGGATGGCACTTTGCTGCAGTTCAAGCGCCACGACGAGATGAGGCGGGCCCTGAGCAAACCCACCACCGTATGGAATGCCAACAAGACCTATCGTCTGCCTGTGATACTGATATCCTTTTCCGACTGCGACTTCAGCCAGGATGACGCCAGAACATTCTACGACCGTATGTTCAATGAGCCGGGATTCAATCTCCGCCAAGGGCCGGGCTGCGTGGCCGACTACTTCCGCGACCAGTCGAACGGACTCTTCAATCTGGCATTCGACGTTGTAGGCCCTGTCACGGTGGACTATACGAGCCAGGCAGCGTCAGACGCCTACCGCAATGGCAGTACAGAAATCGCCAGTGCCGTCAAGACGGCAGATGAGCAGATCAACTTTGCCAACTACGACTGGGAAGGCAACGGGCGGGTGCCTGCAGTGATCATCATCTATGCCGGCTTCGGCGGCAATGAGACCGCCGAAGTGTGCAAAGGGCGCATCTGGCCGAATATGGAGTCGCTCAACTATCAAAGCAATGACGGCTCCACCATAGCCTACTATGCATGCAGCCAGGAACTCTGGAGCAACAGCGCCCCCTGCGGCATCGGCTCCATCTGCCATGAGTTCTCCCATGTCCTCGGACTGCCCGACTTCTACCCCACTGCAGGCGATGAGTATTCCGTACTCGACGAATGGGACCTGATGGACGGGGGCAACTACAGCGACGACGGCTGGTGCCCGCCCAACTATTCCATCCATGAGCGCGAATACCTGGGCTGGCAACAGTCCGAAACGCTCACCAGCCCACAGACCGTCACGCAGATGTCGCCTCTGGGCAAAGGCGGGACGGCCTATCGTATCGTCAACGATGCCTACCCTTCGGAATACTATCTCCTGGAGAATCGCCAGCGCGAAGGCTGGGACAGATTTCTGCCAGGCCACGGCCTGCTGGTCAGCCATGTCGACTTCAGGCAGTCCAGTTGGACGGGGAACACCGTGAACGTCTCCCCCTCTCACCACCGCATGGACTACTTCCATGCCGACGGCCACGATGTCGAATACTTCATCCGTCTGTTCGGAGACCAGAGAGCCCGCTACGATGAGGATGGCTACAACCTCAGACTAAGGAATACGGCCTACCCCTACGTCGGCGACGACGGCATCCTCCATGATGCCCTGACGGATGCCACCACCCCCGCAGCCACCATCTACAATGCCCGTCGTGACGGCTCTCTGCTGATGGGCAAGCCCGTGACGGACATCCAGGAGGATGGCGAACTGATATCCTTCAACTTCTGTCAGCCGGCATCCGGCATCGCAAGTCCCGCTTCCGATGTATATCCTGTGGCCATCTACGACCTTCTCGGCCGTCGCTGCCCCCTCGTCCCTCCGTCCCCCCGCACTTCCTCCATCTACATAATCAAATACAGCGACGGCACCACGATTAAGAAATTAAGAGATTGAGAAATTGAAAAACTGGATCATTTGTACCCTCCTCCTTTTCCCGTCCTTCATATTTGCTCAAGAAGTGAAGCCCTGTGGCACCTCCGTACTTCAGCATCTGAGGAATAGTCGGGGGTATGGAGGCGCGGGGGCGCGGGGGCGCGAGAATACATCTGCCGCAGACATATCTCGCTCCCCCGCTCCCCCGCACCCCCGCTCCTCCGCAGCATACGTCGGCGAGAGGCGCGCACTCGTCATTCTGGTGTCCTTCCCCAATCAAGACTTTTCTGACGACAATCCCAAAGCCACGTGGAGCAGGATTATCAGCGAAGAGGGCTTCAGAGGGCTCGACGGCTATGAGGCCCCGGGCAGTGTCAGCGACTACTTTCGCGACCAGAGTTACGGCCAGTTCCGCATTGCCTTCGACGTCGTAGGCCCTGTCATGGTGAGCCAGCCTTACGAACATTACGGAAAGAATAAGAAATGGAGCGCTAACGACTATTTCGACCAGGCCGATGACGAGATGGTTGTCGAAGCCTGCATGGCCGTTCAGGACAGTGTTCGCTTTGCCGACTACGACTGGGATGGCGATGGCGAGGTGGAAGAGGTATTCTTCCTCTATGCGGGCTATGGTGAGGCCGACTACTATAAGAAGTCAGAGGATGTCATCTGGCCCCACATGGGCATCCTCTCCGTCGACTGGTACCAGACCTTTCCTGACGGCTTGACCCTTCAGGGGATGCGCATCGATACCTATGCCTGCAGCAACGAACTCACTGCGAAGAGCCGTCTCTCCGGCCTTGGCACAATCTGCCATGAGTTCAGCCACTGTCTGGATCTGCCCGATCTCTACAACACGCTGACGGGCAACTCTGTCCTGGGGAGCGGCGACCTGATGGACAGCGGCAATTACAACGGCGACGGCTGGTGCCCGCCAGGCTATTCAGCCTACGAGCGCTATGCCTGCCGCTGGCTGGAGCCGGAACCTGTCAGCGATCCACTGAGTGTAGGCACACTGTCGCCCCTCCATCTGCAGCCTGACGTGCGCATCTATCGTCAGCACCCAGACGACAACGACTATTATCTGATAGAGTATCGTGCTGCAGAGTCGTGGGATGCGTCACTGTCCTCTCACGGACTTCAGGCCTGGTATGTCGATTACGATGAGGAATCGTGGGCACTCAACCTTGTCAACACCAAGCCGGGTCATTATCGCGTCAACCGTCTGAAGTTGAAGGACATCCCGACGTCCCTCTCAGCCCCTCATGCAGAAGCCAGAGAGAGGAGAGAGGAGAGAGGAGAGAGGAGAGAGGGCTACTATGACCTTCACGGCCGCCACCTCTCTCCTCTTTCTTCTCTCCTCTCTCCTCTCTCCTCTTTCCCCTCTCCTCTCATCATCATCCGCTACGCTGACGGCAGCACAAAAAAAGTGTTCCGCTAATTGCGGAACACCAATCCTTCTCCAAACTCGTCGATGATGATCGGCTTCTCCCGGTCCACCTCATCCGCAAGCAGTTTCTTCGACAGGTCGTTGAGCACGAACTGCTGGATGGCCCGCTTCACAGGACGTGCGCCGAAGTCTGGATCATACCCCTCCTCAGCCAGATAGGCAATGGCCTGTGGTGTGCATTCCAGACGGATGCCCTGCGGCTCCAGCATCTCCGTCACCCGCTTCATCTGCAGGCGCACCACGTCGGCTATCTGCTCCTTTGTCAGCGGTGTGAACGTGATGATCTCGTCGATACGGTTGAGGAATTCCGGACGCATCGTGGCCCGCAACTGTTCACGCGTAGCATTCGAGGTCATGATGATGATGGTGTTCTTGAAGTTGGCTGTTCGGCCCTTGTTGTCTGTCAGCCGGCCGTCATCGAGCACCTGCAACAGGATGTTGAACACATCAGGATGCGCCTTCTCTATCTCATCAAACAGCACCACGGAGTAGGGCTTTCTGCGCACGGCCTCCGTCAGTTGGCCGCCCTCGTCATAACCCACATAGCCCGGAGGCGCACCAATCAGTCTCGACACGCTATATTTCTCCTGATACTCCGACATGTCGATACGCGTCATCATCGTCTCGTCGTTGAAGAGATAGTCAGCGAGCGTCTTTGCCAGTTCCGTCTTACCGACACCCGTGGTGCCGAGGAAGATGAATGAGGCGATAGGCCGTTTGGGGTCTTGCAGACCGGCGCGACTGCGCCTGACAGCGTCTGATACCGCTGTGATGGCCTCGTCCTGACCTATCACGCGCTTGTGCAGTTCATCCTCCAGATGCAGCAGTTTCTCGCGCTCACTCTGCATCATCTTCGTCACCGGGATGCCCGTCCAGCGGGAGACGACCTCTGCGATATCATCGGCTGTCACCTCCTCGCGCACCAGCGAGTTGCCGTTCTGGGCCGAGGCCAGTTGTGCCTGGATGGCCTTGATGTCGTCTTCCAGTGCCTTCAGTTTCGAGTAGCGTATCTCAGCCACCCTTCCATAGTCGCCTTCACGCTCCGCACGCTCCGCCTCAAACTTCAGGTTCTCCATCTGCTGCTTGTCCTGCTGAATCCTGTTCACCAGTTGGCGCTCTCCTTCCCATTTGGCACGGAACTGTGTCTCCTGTTCCTTCAGTTCGGCAATATCCTTGTCCAGTTGGGCAATCTTCGGCTCGTCACCCTCACGCTTGATGGCCTCGCGCTCGATTTCGAGTTGCGCCAGTCTTCGCGTGATCTCGTCGAGTTCCTCGGGCACGGAGTCACGCTCCATCCTCAGTTTAGCAGCAGCCTCATCCATCAGGTCAATGGCCTTGTCAGGCAGGAACCGCTCAGAGATATAGCGCTCAGAGAGTTGTACGGCTGCGATACAGGCATCGTCCTGAATACGCACCTTGTGGTGGTTCTCATAACGCTCTTTCAGACCTCGCAGAATGGAGATGGCCGACAGTTCATCCGGTTCGTCCACCATCACCGTCTGGAATCGGCGTTCCAGGGCTTTGTCTTTCTCGAAGTATTTTTGATACTCATTGAGTGTCGTCGCACCAATGGAGCGAAGTTCTCCACGGGCCAAGGCCGGCTTCAGAATGTTAGCGGCATCCATCGCACCCTCACCGCCACCGGCACCCACCAGCGTGTGGATCTCGTCGATGAAGAGGATGATACGACCCTCAGACTTCGTCACCTCGTTGATGACACTTTTCAGTCGCTCCTCAAACTCACCTTTGTACTTTGCACCTGCCACCAGCGCCCCCATGTCGAGCGAGTAGAGTTGCTTGTCCTTCAGATTCTCCGGGACGTCGCCTCGCAGAATTCGCTGAGCCAGTCCCTCCACGATGGCCGTCTTACCTGTACCAGGTTCTCCAATCAGGATAGGATTGTTCTTTGTGCGTCGACTCAGAATCTGGAGCAGTCTGCGAATCTCGTCGTCACGGCCTATTACGGGATCGAGTTTGCCCTGACGGGCCAGATCCACCAGATTCTTGGCAAACTTCTCCAGCGACTGGTAGTTGTCGTCGGCACTCTGGCTCTTCACTTTCTGTCCCTGTCGCAGTTCCTGGATGGCCTGCTGCATCTCCTTCTCTGTGCAGCCCGCATCCTTCATGATGCGCGATGCCGTAGAGTTCACGCTGAGCAGGGCCAGCAGGACCGGCTCCACGCTGACGAACTCATCGCCTGTCTTCTGAGCCGTCTCTTGTGCTCGCACAAGCACATTATTACTGTCGTTTGAGAGATAGGGCTGTCCGCCCTGCACTTTCGGCAGGTGCTTGATTTCCTGCTCCACCAGCAGTTCTATCTGTTGCGGATTGACGCCCAGTTTCTGGAAGATGAAGTTCGTCACGTCCTTCGCCTTCTCCAGCACACCCTTGAGGATGTGTACAGGCTCTATCACCTGCTGACCGTTCATCTGAGCCGTATTCACGGCCTGCTGTACAGCCTCCTGTGCTTTGATTGTAAACTTGTCTAATGTCATACGTTTGTCCTCCTTAAGTTTTTTCCGAATGGAGGGGCAAAAAGAGTGCCGTGAGCGCGGAAACCGACAAATCGTCAGTCTTCTCTGACGCTTTGTCAATTTTAATGGGAAAAAAGCATCAAGTTACCAAAATAATTCGTACCTTTGCAACGGATAATTATAAATCCCTGAAAACATGTCAGAACTATTTAATGAGGAGGCCCTGCAGGCCTTAGACGACCGCAGCGAGATGGACGAGATGCCACGGGTGGCATCGCCAGCCCTATGGCTACTGCTCACTGCGCTGATGGCCCTTGCGGCTGTCGCCATCTTCTGGTGCGCCTTTGGCAGAGTGAACTATACTGTCAGCACGCAGGCTGTCGTGTTCCCGTTTGGCGAGGCAAAGCCTGTCAGCGTGCCTTATGAGGGCACGGTGGATCATGTCTTTGCCATCAATGGCCAGAAGGTGGCTCCTGGCGATCCGCTTGTGAGCGTCCGTTCTCAGTTGGCTACGACTAAGTTGACGGCTCCCATAGCCGGTGTAGTGCTGACATCTAAAGCAGCCGAAAGCAAGTTCACCCAGCGGGAGCCAGTGGCCTGGATCCTGTCTCAACAGGAACTGCTCCACGAGCGTGAGATGCTGGCCTACGTATCGTTTCATGATCTCCGAAAGGTGAAAATCGGTACCAAAGTCCAGGTGACGCCCGCCGATCTGGAGAGAGAGAAATGGGGCTATGCCGTCGGAACAGTGACAGGCATAGAGAGATACCCCACGAATCGTGAGGCCGTCACCCAACGGTTGAAGATGGCTGAACTCGCTGCGTTCATCCCCGCAGACAGTCCTGTCTATGAGGTTCGTATCGTACTCGACCGCGGAGACAACGGACTGATATGGAGTCGCAAGAAAAGCCAACAGATGGCTGTATCCACAGGTATGCCATGCAACGTTCAGATCATCTGGAGCCAGAAGCAAGTATGGGAGGTGCTTGTAGGACAAGTGGAGAACACATTAAACACGCTGCAAGGGAAGTAAACAAGGTAAAAAGGTAAAAAAGAATATGAAGAAGGTGCCAATGGTGATGCAGATGGAAGCCGTGGAGTGTGGCGCAGCCTCACTCTCGATGATCCTGGCCTGGTTCGGCAAGTGGCTCCCGTTGGAACAGGTGCGTGAGGCCTGCGGTGTCAGCCGCGACGGTGCGTCGATGAAGAACATCTTCGTCGCTGCCAAGGCGTATGGGCTGGAGCCCAGTGCCTACAAGGTGAGTGCCGAAGACCTGGCGGGCATGGAGCCTGCAATTATTCACTGGAATTTCGAGCACTTTGTGGTGTTCAAGGGCATGAAGAAAGACAAGGCCTGCCTGAATGACCCTGGCATCGGCCCCGTAGAGGTACCTATGGATGAGTTCCGCCGCTCCTTCACGGGTGTAGCCATGACCTTCGAGCGGACTGACCAGTTTGAGCCGGGCGGCCATTCCACCCGTATCCTCACCTATATACGGAAAAACATGAAGGGTGCGCTGAGCGCCTTTTGGCTGACATTTGCTTTCACGCTGTTGCTGGCCTTGGTGACACTTGCCGCTCCCTTGTTCACACGCGTATTCCTCGATGAGATACTCTCCGGACGGAATGTCGGGTGGACCACCGTGTTCTTCTGCCTGATGGCGACCTTGGCGATTTACCATTTTATCGTCGTACTCTGGCATGAGCGCTATGCCAAGCGCATAGCCGGCCAACTGGCCTTGCATGGCAATATGAACTATCTGCGCCATCTTCTGCACCTGCCGATGAATTTCTTCGCGATGCGCTTTGTGGGTGACCTGCAACAGCGCCAACGACTGAATGAGACCATCACCCACTCGCTCGTTGAGGTGCTGGCCCCGCAGTTGATAAACATCGGCCTACTGGTGTTCTACCTTATACTGATGCTGAGTTACAACTATACCCTGACTGCCATTGGAGTCGTGACTGCCATCGTCGATCTGGGGATTGTGCGCTACTATGCCAACCAGCGCCTCAATATGGTGCGCTCCACGCAGCAGAGCGAAGGCAAGTATTTCTCAGCCACCGTGAGTTGTCTGGAGAATATCGAGAGTGTCAAGGCTGCCGGGGCTGAGACCGGTTTTTTCGAGTTCTGGAGCGGACTGTGGGCCCGCAAATTCAACAAGGAACGGGCCGTGCGCATGCAGCAGGCAGAGATGAATCTTCTGCCCTCGCTGACGTCCAGCCTCTTGAGTACTGCGGTATTGCTCGTTGGAGCCTGGTATATCCTTCAGGGCGAACTTTCCATTGGCATGCTGATGGCTTTCCAGGGATTCATGACGGCATTCATGACACCTGTAGGCCATGTGGTCCATGCCAGTCAGCAACTTGTGGAGATGCGTTCCCAGATGGAGCGCGTGGAGGACGTCATGAAGTATCCCGAAGACTTCCGGAGAGACGCTGAGGATACGGAGGATGGCAAACTCATGGGTGAACTGGAACTCCGCAGCGTGACCTTCGGCTACTCCGTCATGCAGGCTCCGCTCATCGAGGACTTCAGCCTCCACCTGAAGCCGGGCGAGTCGGTGGCCTTCGTTGGCAGCAGCGGATGCGGCAAGTCGACACTGGCCAAACTGATATCCGGCCTGTATAAGCCCTGGAGCGGAGAGATACTATTCGACGGCAAGCCCATGGAAAGTATCAATACCGATGTACTGACAAACTCCATTGCTGTGGTCGATCAGAATATCGTACTCTTTGACGACACAGTGTCGCAGAACATCCGGATGTGGGATCAGAGCATTGAGGACTTTGCCATGCGTATGGCCTGCAACGATGCTCAGATCTACGACGACATCATCAAACGTCCAGAAGGGCTTGCCACCAAGGTGGTGCACGGTGGTCAGAACTTCAGCGGTGGCCAGCGCCAGCGCATAGAGATAGCCACCGCACTGGCTCGCGAACCGGTCATCATCATCTTGGACGAGGCTACCTCAGCCCTCGATCCCAACACGGAGGATCTGGTGATGAAGCGCATCCGTGAGTTAGGAATGACGCAGATTGTCGTGGCCCACCGGCTGTCAACGATTCGGGACTGCAATAAGATTATTGTCCTGGAGGAAGGGCATATCGTACAGCAGGGTACCCACGACGAACTGATGGCTGTGGACGGCAAGTACCGACAGTTGATGGAGAATGCCTAAAGAACGTAAAGAAATATGAATCTATTTTCAAGCCTGTTAAGGAATCGGAGACGGAAAGAGCAGTGGTCGCTCGCCCAGGAGATGAGGGAGGGTGCCGGGCGCATGGGGCTCAAGACGGGCGGCAAAATCCCCCCGACCGACAATCTGGCCGTCCGTCAGGTACTCGAGGCTTTGGGAGTCACCGACTATGAACTCAGCAACGATGAATTCGTGTCGCTGGAAGAGCAGTTGGCAGCCATCACCCAAAGCCACGGTATCATGATGCGCCAGGTGAGACTCAAGGACGGCTGGTGGAAAGAGAGCAGCGGCCCCATCCTCGGCAGGACACAGAAAGGCCGCATGGTGGCCCTGCTGCCGAAATGGTCAGGGCGCACGTATCACTTCTCACAGGAAGACGGCAGACTCCAGGACGTGTCGCGCCAACAGATGAGCGACGTCCTGGAGCCTACGGCCTACATCTTTACAAAGCCACTGCCGCTACGCCGGCTCAGAAGGCGCGATGTCGCTACTTTCATCTGGCGGTCAGTCAGAGGCCATAGCGTGGCCTGTATGTGTCTGACTGCCTTGCTGGTGGTGCTTTTGGGCATGTTTGTCCCCATGGCCAACAAACTGGTATTCGACACCGTCATCCCCACGGGCAGTGCCTCCGGCCTCTGGCCTATAGCGGGTCTGCTCATAGGAGCGGCGGCAGCCAGTATGCTCGTCACCTACATCCGTAATCTCTATATCATCCGTGTAGAGAACATCGTGGAGACGGACTTGGAGAATGCCGTCATGTCGAGGCTCTTCCTGCTGCCACCGCAGTTCTTCCATAAATACAGCAGCGGCGAACTGACCTCGAAACTGAACAATCTGACGACACTGTGCCAGCAGATCAATGAGACCGTCGTCGGTGCGCTGCTGAGCGGAGTACTGTCAGTCGTCTATTTTGCCCAGGTATGGATCTACGGCGGAAAGTTGATCTGGCCGGCGATGATGCTTTTTGCCATGCAAGCCATGCTGATCTTCCTCTACTATCGTATCGTAGCCAACGACTATGAACACTACATAGCGCGCAACGATGCCCTGAGCGGTATGGAGTGCAATCTCTTTGCCGGTATCCAGAAGATCAAACTGACCGGCTCAGAGACACGGGCCTTGACCCAGTGGCTGAGCCGTTACACCCATACGGCAAACATCATCTACAACCCGAGGCTTCAGCGGCGCATCGTCCCTGCACTGCTGGCCCTGCTGAACATAGGCGGCCTGCTGGCCATCTACGTCTATGCCTATCGCAGGCAGACTCAGATAAGCGACTTCATCGCCTTCTCCTCCGCCTTTGGCATGATGACGGCCTCGCTCTCTGACATCGCACTTCAGATACCACAGGTGGCGCAGACGGGGCCCCAGATGGACAGCATCAACCCAATCCTTGAGGCAGAGCCAGAGGTCGGCGGGGGCTTGGTGCCGGTAGGCGAACTGTCGGGAGGGATAGAAGTGAGCCACCTCTCGTTCCGCTATCATGAGGACATGCCGCTGGTGCTCGACGACCTCTCCCTGACGGTCAAGCCTGGGGAGTATGTGGGCATCGTCGGGATGTCGGGATGCGGCAAGTCCACACTGCTGCGACTGCTGCTGGGCTTTGAGAAACCTCTTCGCGGCAGTATCTGCTACGACCAGTACGACCTGGCCAAGGTCAACAAGAGCCAGTTGCGGCGCAAGATAGGCACCTGCCTGCAGAACGGGAGCCTCTTTACGGGCGACATCTTCCACAACATCACCATCACGGCACCCTGGGCCACGCACGAGGATGCCTGGGAGGCACTCCGCCAGGCGTGCCTCTACGACGAGGTGCAGGCACTGCCGATGGGACTACACACCATCATCACCGAGGGCGGAGGCGGGTTTTCCGGCGGCCAGAAGCAGCGCCTGCTGATAGCCCGTGCCCTCATCTCGAAGCCAAGCATCGTATTCTTCGACGAAGCCACATCGGCACTCGACAACATCAGCCAGAAGCAGGTAAGCGACAATCTAGACCGTCTGCACTGCACCCGCCTGGTGATTGCCCACCGTCTGAGCACCATCCGCCATTGCGACCGCATCATTGTGCTCGACAAGGGCAGAATCGCCGAGCAGGGCAACTTCGAACAACTGATGGCCAACAAGGGCCTATTCTACCAAATGAGTCAACGACAATTATGAAAGATAAAAAGGTGAATATGAACAGACTTCTGACCCTATCCATAGCGTTCCTCGCATTGGCGAGTTGCCGGCAGCAACAGCCCCCGCACCCTCGCACCCCCGTGCCTTCACCCCCCCGTGCCCCCGCGCCCATTCCCGCTAACGCGCCTACCCGTAGCCTTTCGCGCCTCCATGACGCCACATTCCAGACAATGGGCAAGGCGGTGGCCTCACGATATGCCGATGTCAAGTTCGAGGCAGCATTGCCGGTACTGCGCGTGCTGGTGCACAACGGCGACCACGTCCGCCAGGGACAGTTGCTTGCCGAACTCGACTCCTATCAGTACGCCAATGCCGTAGAGCAGCATCAGAAGGAAATCGACCAGGCTCATCTACAGATGCAGGACGTCATCATCTCACAGGGCTTCGATCCGGAACAGATGGACCGGGTACCCCCGCACGTACGCCATACTGCCGAGGTGAAGAGCGGCTTCCTGCTGGCCCAGAGCAAACTGGCCGCAGCCCGTCACGAACTGGCGAAGACCAGAGTCCTGGCACCATTCGAAGGCGTCGTGGCCAACGTAAAGGCCCGCTCCGGACAACTGGCACAGATCGGCGAGGCCGTCTGCCGTGTCATAGCAGAGCGGCCGATGGATGTCGAGTTCCGAGTGATGGAGTCCGATCTGGGACTGTTCCCCAAAGGTGCCACGCTCCTGGTGCTGCCCGTCGCCGATCAGTCGAGTGCCTACGAGGCCAGTGTCGCGGAGATCAACCCCATGGTCGACGAACAGGGCACGGTCCTGATCCGTGCCCGGGTGGCCTCCCCCACCCCTCAGTCGCTCCGCAACTCAGCGCCTCAGCAGTCTCCCACCCCGCTCTTCGACGGCATGCATGTGTCGGTAATCATTAAGGCACAGCCACGCACTTCCCCACCCTCGTACACCCTCATCAAGAAGCAGCCATGAGACTCAAGACCATAACCATACTCCTCCTTGCCGTGCTGCCCGCCCTGGCGCAGCCCACGGTCGTCAGACTCGACCTTGAGCGGGCTGTGATGCTGGCCACCGACAGCAGCCTGACGGCCGACCGCCACCGCAGCGTCTTCCAGGAAGCCCACTATGCATGGCTCTCCTGGCAGGCAGGCCGCCACCTGCAAGTGGAGTTGAAGACCATCCCCTTGCAGTTTGAGCAGGACATGGTGCAGCGATACGTCAGTGACGACGACCTCGACGAGTATCGCCAGCAGAAACGGCTGCTGTCGAGTGCCGACCTCACCGCCGAGCAGATTATGGAGAAATGGGGCGGCTCCTTCTATGCCAGGACGGGTATCGCCTATCTCGGCAACTATGGAGAGACCAATCAGCACCAGTTTGCCACCATACCCGTCAGCGTGGGATACAAGCAAGACCTGCTGGGATTCAACCCTTACCGGTGGAGCCGGCAGACGGAACCCATGCGACTGACGGTGGCCGAACAGCAGATGAACTACGACGTGGAGCGTACCGCAGAAGAGGCCGTAGCAAGGTTCTTCCTCCTGGCAATGGCACAAGAACAACTACAGATGGCCAGAGAGCATCTGCAGTCGTGCGACACCATCTATGCCATCGCGAGCCGGCGGTTCCGTATCGCCTCCATCTCGAAAGCAGAACTGGCTATCCTCGAACTTCAACTTGCCAACGCGCGGAACGCCTTGAAGAGTGCCCAACTGGATCACCAGAAGGCTGTCAGGAGTCTGGCCGTCTGGCTGGGCATGGACGAGGGCATCCGCCTGGAGTTGGTCGTCCCCTCGCTGTTGCCAAGTCTGAGCGTGAGCCTCGACGACGCCATCGCGCAGGCCTCGCATAACAATCCCAATTACCTCTCCATGCAACTCCGTGAGTTGGAAGCCCGGCGGGATGCCGAGCAGTTGAAGCGGAAAAAGGGGCTCAATGCCAGCATCAACGCATCGATGGGACTCAATCAGGTGGCCGACCGTTTTGAACATGCCTTTCGCAAGCCACTCGTCCAGAATCAGGTCATCGTCAGTCTGACGGTGCCCATAGCAGATCACGGGAAGAAGCGGAATGCCTGGCTGGCAGCAGAGCGCAAGGCAGAGGCTGCCTCACTGCAGAGTGGCGAGACCCGTCGCGACACCGAATTCGATGTGACACAGACGGTGGCCGAGGTCAATGAGCGCCAGACACTGGCAGAGGATGTGCGCCGGGCACTTCACATAGCAGAGGATGCCTATACAGCCATGCTCCAGCGATTTATACGCGGACAGGCCAATGTCAACGACCTCTCACTGGCTCAGACGCATTGGCAGAGTGCACGCAAGAATCAAATGGCGGCACTGCAGGATTTCTGGAAGAGTTATTATCATCTGCGCACACTGACGCTTTATGACTATCTGAAGCACATGCCCATCAGGCACCATGCACAGAGGCAAAGGTAAAAAAGTTAATAAGAAAAAACAAGCTATTATTTCACTCGAAGACAGAACATCGTGAGGTCGTCATTGGGGTCGGCCCCGTCGCGATGGCGCTCCACCTCCTCATTGAGCCGCTGGATGACCTGACGGGAACTCTCGAAATGGCCATGGCGGAGGATGTCGAGCAGACGGTCGTCGCCGAACTGCTCGTGCTCACGGTTCTCAGCCTCGTTGAGCCCGTCGGAGTAGACGAAGAGACTCCCTCCCCTTACGTCGTCGACGGTCTCGCCGACAAACTCAAGGCCAGGCCAGAGGCCGATGGGCGCATTCGACTCCATCTCGAGGAAGCGCGGCTGCCCGCCGGAGGCGCAGATGATGGGCGGGTTATGGCCCGCGTTGCAGAACTCCATGCGCCCGCAGCCCAGGTCGATGAGCCCGATGAAGAGGGTGACGAACATACCCTGCTCGTTGTCCTCCGTCAGCGCGTCGTTCATGCGGGTGGCAATCTCGGCGGGCTTCATGTGCTGTGCAGCCAGGGTGCGGAACAGACGGGTGGCCTGTGCCATGAAGAGAGAGGCGGGCACGCCCTTGCCCGACACGTCGCCCACACAGAAATAGAGTTCGTCGCCCAGCAGCAGATAGCCGTAGAGGTCGCCGCCCACCTCCTTGGCAGGAGAGATGAAGGCGTAGATGTCGAGCCCATCGCGCTCTGGGAAGATATTGGGCACCATCGACATCTGGATGTCGCGGGCGATGCGCAGTTCGCTCTCGATGCGCTCCTTGGC
>CAMVJQ010000067.1 GCA_947167845.1 uncultured Prevotella sp.
AGGACGAGAGATTTTCATTCTCTAAAGAGGAGTTCGACTCTCCTAGGGACTACCTATTAAATCCGCCATCTGCACAGCCAAGTGCTACCAGTGAGAACTGGGACAAGGTGACGGAGGATTTTGTGAAAAGGGGTTTCTCCTTTAGCAGAGTCCGCCCAGGGCAGCCTATGCGGCGTAAGACCCAGAAGCTTTAACATTAACAATTAAACAATTAAACAAAAATGGCAAACCACAAATCATCTGTGAAGCGTATCCGTCAGGATAAGAAAAAGGCACTTCACAATCACTACTACGCAAAGACTATGCGTAACGCTGTGCGCAAATTGCGCGCTATGACTAACAAGGAAGAGGCTATTGCCCTGTATCCGAAGGTACAGAAGATGCTGGACAAGTTGGCTAAGACCAACATCATCCACAAGAACAAGGCCGCCAACCTGAAGTCAAGTCTGGCACAGCAAATCAACAAACTTTAAAAGATACGAGCCGCAGCCCACAGGGTTGCGGTTTCTTTTTGTAGTTTTTTAGCAGATAAACTTCGTTTATCTGACTTTTTTTTAATACCTTTGCAACCAAAATTGCAAATCAGAACAAGTGATGACAGAAGAACAACTGAATCAGGAACAAAATTATTCCGCGAGTAACATCCAGGTGCTCGAAGGACTGGAGGCAGTGCGCAAGCGCCCTGCCATGTACATCGGCGACATCAGCGAGAAAGGACTCCACCATCTGGTGAACGAGACTGTCGATAACTCTATCGACGAGGCCATGGCCGGTTATTGTACGCATATTGAAGTAACGATCAACGAAGATAACAGCATCACCGTGCAGGACAACGGTCGCGGCATTCCCGTCGACGAGCATGAGAAGATGCACAAGTCGGCCCTGGAGGTCGTGATGACCGTCCTCCATGCCGGCGGTAAATTCGACAAGGGGTCATACAAGGTGTCGGGCGGTCTCCACGGCGTGGGCGTCTCCTGCGTCAACGCGCTCAGCACGCACATGATGTCGCAGGTCTTTCGCAACGGCCACATCTACCAGCAGGAGTATGAGAAGGGCAAGCCGCTCTACGACGTAAAGATCGTGGGCGACACCGACCAGACCGGAACCCGCCAGCAATTCTGGCCCGACGGCACCATCTTCACCACGACAGAATTCAAGTACGACATCATCGCCCGCCGCATGCGCGAACTGGCCTATCTGAATGCCGGCATCACCATCACACTGAAGGACATGCGCCCCGACGAGGACGGCAACCTGAAGGAGGAAGTGTTCCATGCCAAAGACGGCCTGAAGGAGTTCGTGCGCTACGTCGACCGTCACCGCACGCATCTGGTCGACGATGTCATCTATCTGAAGACCGAGAAGCAGGGCATTCCCATCGAAGTGGCCGTCATGTATAACACCGACTACTCTGAGAACATCCACTCATACGTCAACAATATCAACACGATTGAGGGCGGTACCCATCTGGCCGGATTCCGCGCTGCCCTCACCCGTACCCTGAAGAAATACGCCGACAGCGACCCGCAGATCTCCAAGCAGATTGAGAAAGCAAAGATTGAGATTGCGCCTGAGGACTTCCGCGAAGGCCTTACAGCAGTGATTAGCATCAAGGTGGCAGAACCGCAGTTCGAGGGTCAGACCAAGACAAAACTTGGCAACTCTGAGGTCGCCGGCGCCGTTCAGCAGGCCGTTGGCGAGGCTTTGGCCAACTATCTGGAGGAACACCCCAAGGAGGCCAAGATGATCTGCGACAAGGTCGTCCTCGCTGCCACAGCCCGCATCGCCGCCCGCAAGGCCCGTGAGAGCGTGCAGCGCAAGAACCCGATGACGGGCGGAGGACTGCCGGGCAAACTGGCCGACTGCTCCAACAAGGATCCTAAGGACTGCGAGATATTCCTCGTTGAGGGAGACTCGGCAGGCGGGTCAGCCAAGCAGGGCCGCGACCGTCACTTCCAGGCCATCCTCCCCCTGCGCGGTAAGATTCTGAACGTGGAGAAGGTACAGTGGCACCGCGTGTTCGAGGCCGAGTCGGTGATGAACATCATCCAGTCGATAGGTGTGCGCTTCGGCGTAGATGGCGAAGGCGACCGCGAGGCCAACATCGAGAAGTTGCGCTACGACAAGATCATCATCATGACCGATGCCGACGTCGATGGCTCTCACATCGACACGCTGATCATGACCCTCTTCTACCGCTTCATGCCACAGGTCATCCAGGGCGGTCATCTCTACATCGCCACGCCCCCGCTCTACAAATGTACGTACAAGAAGTTCTCCGAATACTGCTACACCGAGCAGCAGCGCCAGGCATTCATCGACAAATACGTGGCAGGCGACGAGAATGCCACCGCGCTCCACACCCAGCGCTACAAAGGTCTGGGCGAGATGAACCCGGAACAACTCTGGGAGACCACTATGAATCCCGAAAACCGTCTGCTCAAGCAGGTGAGCATCGAGAATGCCGCCGAGGCCGACGAAATCTTCTCCATGCTGATGGGTGACGACGTGGAGCCGCGCCGACAGTTCATCGAGAAGAACGCGACCTACGCTAATATCGACGCATAACAGCGCGGGCAAAGTGCCAGATGATGATGCCTCCGGTGACAGACACGTTCATCGAATGCTTCGTGCCGAACTGGGGAATCTCCAGACAACCGTCACAAGCATCAATCACCTCCTGATGCACACCCTTCACCTCATTGCCAAGGACAACTGCATACTTCCGGCCTGTCACGGGCCGGAAGTTTTGTAACATCGTGGAGCCGTGCGCCTGTTCCACGGCATAAACCTCATAGCCCTCTGCCTTCAGCGTGCTGACGGCCTCCATCGCCGTCGGGAAATACTTCCAACTGACGCTGTCCTCAGCCCCGAGAGCCGTCTTATGAATCTCCGCCATCGGCGGCGTAGAGGTGATGCCACACAGATACACCCCTGCCACACGGAAGGCATCGCCCGTGCGGAACACACTGCCCACATTGTGCATCGAGCGCACATCATCGAGCACCACTATCAACGGCAGTTTCTCTGCCTCACGGAACTCTTCCACCGAAAGCCGTTCCATCTCTATCGTCCTAAGTTTCTTCATATATGCGGCAAAGGTAACAAATAATTGCGAATAACAGGCATCTATCTGAAATTAACAGCCTCTTTTTGAAAATTAACAGCCTCTTTTTGAAAATTAACAGCCTCTTTTCATCAGAAAGCAGGCGTCTATTCTCAGAAACAGGCTCTTATTTTCGGGAAGAGGCTTCCTATTCCCCACCCCTACAAGGGGAGGGGTTATTTCCCTCAAGAACTCCCCGCCCCTATAAGGGGAGGGGTTATTTCCCTCAAGAACTCCCCGCCCCTATAAGGGGAGGGGTCAGGGGTGGGGTGAATCAATAAGGTTCGACCGATTATAAAATAGGCCATGACCGTGTTTGTCTCCTCCCAGTAGGAGAAGGGAAGTCTTTGAGCGAATTTCTCGCATGCGCGCACACGCTATAGTTGCTAATAGCACTTTTATCCCACACTTCTTACACCTGCGCAGGTGTAAGAAGTGTAAGAAGTGTAAGATGTTTCCGCGTTGCCCTACTATACGTGCGCGCATGAGCATCAATCAGCCACTTAGCCCTGCATGAGACAACGTGCCACCTCAAAGACACCCCTCACCTCATAAGAGTCATGAGGGAAGCAGCCATTTTCGACCACACGCAAAATATTTCAGGAAATCCACACGAATATCAAAAAAAGGGTCAATCCCAAAAGTCATTTGCAATTTGTGACCTCCCCTAACCCCTCCTGTAGGAGGGGAATTGAATACAAAGAGTGTAACTAATCCCCCTCCTACAGGAGGGGTTAGGGGAGGTCACAAGAACCGGCTTTTCGGACTGCCCCCCAAAAAACGTTTTACTTAAGTTAATTACCTGCGGGACAACAGCAGTACGCCCGACCTGTCAGGCTATGCGACTCAGATAGAGTTTTTGCGAGTGACTGGTGAATTGAAAAGAAAAAGTGGCGGAAAGATTTGGCAGTCTCGGAATAATTTCATATCTTTGCGGCACAAAACCCAGAATTTAAGGAAGACATGGAGCAGGGCATTGCCCTAACAGCCTCGAACGAGAAGATGGGCTTTTCTGCTGAAGATATTTCCAAAGCCACAGGTTTATCGACAGAAGACATTGAGAAATTCAACCCCTCCCATAAGATGCTAAGAATATTACTACTATGGCTGATGGCCTGTCCCGCGATGGCACAGGGATTCCAGTTGAGAAAGGAGCACGACAGTCTCTATTGGCTCAACGGCTGGCGGCTGCCCTACCACGTCTACCAGTTTCAGACGGGCGACGTGGACGGCGACGGGCATATCGACGCAATGGTGGGCGTGGTGAAGCCGACGCGGTTCTATCCGGAGAAGGGGCGACGGCTGTTCATATTCAAGCAAGTGAACGGAAAGGCAAGACCCCTCTGGCTCGGCTCCAAACTGGGAGGCATCCTGCAGGACTTCAGATTCATCGACGGCCGCATCCGCAGTCTGGAGACCGCCCGCACCACCGTGCCCCCGCACCACCGCACCACCGTGCCCCCGCACCCCTGCACCACCGTGCCCCCGCACCCCCGCACCACCGATACTATCTACGTGGTGGCAGAGTATAAATGGGGAGGCTTCGGAATGGCCTTCGACCGCTATATCATAAAAGGTACAGACAAAGAAACAGCAACCAAATATTTCAGCCAATGAAAACAAGGATATTCCTTATGCTGGCCATAGCCGGCCTGACAGCCGCATGCAGCCAGAAAACGAGTTTGGTGACAGTGCCCGCGACACAGATTAACGTGGAGCAGTTGAAAGACAGCATCGACTACGACATGGACGTGACGGGACTATCCATCAGCGATGTGCGCGTACTGCGCAATGCCCCCCTGGCCCGCCAGGGCTTCCCCTTCAAGGACTCTTACATCCGAGGTGTCTACGAAGGCACCACCTGGTACGACTCCCTGATGTGGGCATTCGACGAGCGCACCAACTTCCAGAACGTAAAGGAAAAGGAGGGCGAGCCTTGGCGCGACTTCTACTACCGCGCCTGCGAGGAGACGGGACTCATCAAGTACACCGACCAGGAGCGGGCCTTCATGGAAAGGCTGAAAGCCCGCGAGGAAGAACTGCGGAAGCAGAACTTCGAGACTGCCGAGGACCTGAGGGTGAACATGCAGAACCTGACGAATCCCACGCAACTGCAGGAGTTCGACTCGCTGCTCTGCCAGCAACTGGCTCACGACGGATTCGCCATCGTGCCGGCAGGACATGAGCAACTGTTCCACGTCTACGAACGGAACGACTACAACACCTTCCCCAGTTTCGTGACGACCGACCTCTACCTGCAACTCTACCATCTCTACTTCGACTGTATGCTTCGCCAACTGGAGGAGAACTCACTATTGCCGCTGATGATCAAGTTCACCCGCGATATGCACGAACTCCTCTATAACATGGAGAGATGGTCGGGCATGGACGAGAAGGTGAACCAGATAGCCCATCACAACGCCACCTATTATAATATCGCCTACAAACTCTTCACCGGCGAATGGATCTTCGACAGAGACGCCGACGAGATTGACGCGCAGGAAGTCAGCAAGGTAATGAAATCCGCGAATGCCGTAAGCGACTTCATGGCCGACTACAAGGAGATACAGTTCCCCTACAGCCTATTCCGTCCTCGCGGCCACTACACCCGTAGCGAGAAACTGCAACGATACTTCCGAGGCATGATGTGGCTGCAGACCGCCACCTTCGGTATGGATCACAAGGACGAGGTGCTGGCCGCCATACAGCAAGCCTGCGCCCTGAAACTCGACAAAGAGACGCAGAAGAACTACGACACACTGAACAAACTCATCACCTACATGATGGGACAGTCGGACAATCTCAGTCTGATACAGGTGATGGCCGAGGTGGAGAAGACCGGTCTGCAGATGGAGGACCTCATCCACAACGACGAGGCCGTCGCCAAGATTACCGCCACCCTCAATGAGATAGGCAACAAGCAGACGCGCATCCGCCCGAAGTTTGAGAAGACGAGCCACAATAAGATCAACGTGATGCCCCAGCGCTACCAGCCCGATGGAGAAGTACTGCAGGAGTTGGTGGACTATGAGGGTAAGCCCACCCAGCGCGCCACGCCAAAGGGACTCGACTTCTTCGCCGCCATGGGCGTCTCACCCGCCGAGCAGATCCTGATGGAAGAAGGCCAGAAGTGGAATGGCTTCAAACCTGCACTCGAAAACATGAAGAAGCGCATGGGCCAGATTGACTGGAATGAAACCATCGCCACTCAGTGGATGAATGCCCTGAAGACTATCTACGTCAAGGACAAGGATGTGAAACTGCCCTATTTCATGGGTACGCCCGAATGGGATCGGAAAGACCTGAACGCGATGCTGGCCTCGTGGGCAGAACTGAAGCATGATGCCATCCTCTACGCCAAACAGCCGATGGGAGCAGAATGCGGAGGCGGCGGTCCCCCAGCCCCTGTGACGAAGGGCTATGTAGAACCGAACGTGAACTTCTGGAAGAAAGCCATCGAACTGCTCAACAATACCGAGAAGTTGCTGAAGGAGCAGAACATGCTGACAGAAAAAATCAGCGATGCCACTACACGCATCAGAGAGGAAGCCGAGTTCCTGTTGAGAATCAGTGAGAAGGAACTGGCAGGCACGCCGCTTACCGACGAGGAATACGACCAGATCAAGTATATCGGCGCAACGTTCGAGAACATCTCCCTCGACCTGGTGCGTGAGCCCGACCAATACCTGATGGACTGGAGCGACGTGCAGGGAGCCGACCGCAAGGTGGCCCTCGTGGCTGACGTCTACACCGCCAATGCAGACAACAACCCCGAGAAATCCATCCTCTTTGAGGCAGTGGGCAATGCGGATGAAATCTTCGTTGTCGTGGAGATGGACGGTTATCTCTATCTGACGCGCGGTGCCGTGATGAGTTACCGTGAGTTCATACAGCCCATCGACATGCAGCGCCTCACTGACGAGGAGTGGCAGCAGCAACTGGAGAAGAATCCGCGCAAGGGCGTGCCTGAATGGATGAACCGCATTATCTGCCCGCTGAAAAATGAGCCTAAAGTGAATGAGGAGTTCTTCTATAGTTCTGGCTGTTAATATGACTTTGGTTTGCCTGGCGGCTGCTGGGCAAACCAAAGTCATATTAACAGGCGACATCCTGCTGGATCGCGGCGTGCGCCGTGTGATAGAACATCACGGAGTCGACCATCTCTTTTCGGATGGTATCGACTCCGTATTTCGCGCGGCCCAGATTGTCGTGGGCAATCTAGAGTGCCCTGCCACGAAGATAGAGTCACCCGTCTTCAAGCGATTCATCTTCAGGGGCGAACCGGAATGGCTGAACGCGCTTCGCCAGCACGGCTTCACCCACCTGAACCTGGCCAACAACCACTCCATCGACCAGGGGCGCAAGGGACTCATCGACACCCGCGAGAACATCATCAAGGCAGGAATGACTCCCATCGGGGCTGGTGAGAACATGAAAGAAGCATCAGACCCCGTACTGCTGACAGAACAGCCGCGCCGGGTGTGGCTGGTGCCCTCGCTGCGGCTGGCACTGGAGAACTATGCCTATCTGCCGGACCAGCCCTGCGTCAGTCAGGAGCCGATGGACTCGCTGCTCGAACGTGTCCACCGGCTGAGAACGGCAGACTCTACAGCAGTCATCATCGTATCCCTGCACTGGGGCGGCGAGCACACCCTGCAGCCCGTACCACGACAACGGCATGACGCCCATCAACTGATACTGGCAGGGGCCGACATCCTCGTCTGCCACCATACCCATACCCTGCAGACCATTGAAGACTATCACGGCAAGAAAATTTACTATAGCATCGGCAACTTCATCTTCGACCAGCAGAAGCCGCTTAACAGCCGGGCCTGCATTGTAGCATTGACAATAAGAGAGGATAGCCTCGATGTAGAGACTATCCCCATAGAGATCCGACAGTGCGTGCCTCAGATAGCGGCGAGTGCAAGCGAATAATACTTAGACTCAGGGCTGTCGGCCCGTGAGGGCACCACGCAGCAGCATGACGTCCCCTGCAACACGCCAGCCGTCTTGGCATAGCCGAAGAGGGTGAGTGTCTTATAGAAGACATTTCCCGCCACGATATCCGGAAATATCAGGGCATCGGCCTGTCCGTCGATGACAGAGTGGATGCCTTTCTCACGCAGACTCACTGAGTCGAGTGAAGTCTTCAGGTCTAATGGTCCATCGATGATGCAGCGGCCGAACTTACCCGTTTGCGCCTCAGCGATAATCTCCAGATAGTCCACGGTATAGGGGAATGTCTTGGCGCTGACCTTCTCGGCACAGTGAATCAGTGAGATGCGCGGCTCCTCGATACCCAATGCATGGCAGACATAGTTGACATAGTGGATCTGCTGTCTCCGCTGCCCCTCTGTAGGGACGGGAATAACGGCTGCATCTGTGAAAAACAATAGTTTCTCATATTTGGGAATCTCTGCCATCGCGATATGAGTCAGCACATGGCCAGGACGGAGAATGCCATTCTCGCGATCCAGGATAGCACGCAACAGGACATCGGTATTCACGAGTCCCTTCATCAGGATGTCAGCCTCGCCGTTCTTGCAGAGAGCCACAGCCCGCCGACAGCACTCGTCCTTGTCATCGCCATCGACATAGACAGGCTCGACAAATCCCATCTCCTGCCCTTTCTCCACTGCATAGCGGGTACTGGCATCATTGGCACATACGACGGCTACTCGTTTCTTGTCACCTCGTTGCTGGAGGAAGACAATCATATCGTTCAGGTTTCTGATGGATTGCATAGGTTCTAACTATTTAGTGATGATCAAATACTCGCTCGATCTATTATCAAGTGCAAAGATAGTCAATTTGCCTGAACTGACAAAGCATTTTTCCGAAAACTTTGAATTTGAAGAAGTTCTTGGAGGCGCCAGCCGAAAGAAGTTTCGGATCATAGCACTTCGTAACGACAAGAAAAGCAAGTTTTCTTTTTGCGATTTTCCCGTTTTTTCGTAACTTTGCACCAAAATAACTAAAACTGAATAAAGATGAAGAAATATCTGTTATCGACAGTCTTTGTCTGCCTGACGGCTACGGCTCAGGAACAGGCACCGATGGTGCTGCACTATGACCGCCCCGCCGACTACTTCGAAGAGTCGCTGCCTATCGGGAATGGCAAACTGGGAGCCCTCGTCTATGGTGGCACCGACGACAACATCATCTATCTGAATGACATCACCCTGTGGACAGGAAAGCCTGCAGACCGCAACATCGACAAAGATGCTCACAAGTGGATTCCAAAGATACGCGAGGCCCTCTTCAAGGAGGACTATCAGACAGCAGACACCCTGCAACTTCATGTGCAAGGGCCTAACTCACAGTTCTTCCAGCCACTCGGCACCCTGCACATCAAGGACCTCGGACTGGGTGAGGTGACAGGCTACCAACGGAGCCTCAGCCTCGACTCCGCCATCATCCGCGACAGTTACGTGCGTGATGGCAACACCATCACGAGAGAGTATTTCGCCTCGCATCCCGACAAACTCATCGCCATCCGGCTCAGGGGTGACATCAACGTAAGAATCGCCCTGACGGCTCAGGTGCCCCACAAAGTGAAGAGTATCCCCACCCAACTGACGATGACAGGCCACGCTACTGGCGATGCTCAGGAGAGCATTCACTTCTGCACAATGCTCAACGTGAAGACCGACGGCGAAATCACGGCAGCCGACTCTTCGCTCACCATCACTCATGCCAAAGAAGCCATCCTCTATCTCGTCAACGAGACCAGTTTCAACGGCTTCGACAAACATCCCGTGCGTGAAGGGGCACCCTATCTGGAGAATGCCGCCGACGACATCTGGCACACCCAGAACTATTCATTCGACGACTTCTACACACGACACCTCACTGACTACAAAGCCCTTTACGACCGCGTGAAACTGCGCCTCTCGTCAAAAGCCAATACACCGTCGTATCACGACGGTCCCACCGACGCCCTCCTGAAAACCTACACCGACGGCGGCGGACAGAGCCGCTATCTCGAAGAACTCTACTTCCAATACGGCCGCTATCTGCTCATCGCCTCCTCCCGCACCCCTGGCGTACCAGCCAACCTGCAAGGTCTCTGGAGCCCACACCTCTGGTCGCCCTGGCGTGGCAACTATACCGTGAATATTAATCTGGAGGAGAACTACTGGCCCGCATTCGTGGCCAACCTTTCAGAGATGGCCCAGCCCTTAGACGGCTTTGTCAGTGCCCTTGCCGCCAACGGACAATATACGGCAAAGAACTACTACGGCATCACACAAGGCTGGTGCTCCAGCCACAATAGTGACATCTGGGCAATGACCAACCCCGTGGGCGAGAAAAACGAGAAGCCCGAGTGGGCCAACTGGAACCTGGGTGGCGCCTGGCTCGTCAACACCCTCTGGGAGCGTTATCAGTTTACTCAGGACAAAGAGTATCTGCGCCGTGTGGCTTTCCCACTGATGAAGGGCGCCGCCGACTTCTGCCTCAACTGGCTCATCGACAATCCAAAGGCACCGGGCGAACTCATCACGGCTCCCAGCACATCGCCCGAAAATGAATACAAGACCGACAAGGGCTACCACGGCATGACCTGTTATGGCGGAACTGCCGACCTGGCCATCATCCGCGAACTGCTTACCAACACCATCGCCGCCGCCTCAATATGTGGCGGTAGCAGCAGCGCTTACAAAAAAGCCCTCGCCCGGCTCCATCCATACACCATCGGACACATGGGCGACATCAATGAGTGGTACTACGACTGGGACGACTGGGACTTCCAGCACCGTCATCAGAGCCACCTCATCGGCCTCTACCCTGGAAATCATCTGACAGATGCCACCCTGCAGCAAGCGGCAGCCAAGTCGCTGGAGATCAAAGGCGACAAGACCACAGGCTGGAGCACAGGATGGCGCATCAATCTCTGGGCCCGCCTGCACAATGCCCAACAGGCCTACCATATCTATCAGAAACTGCTGACTTATGTCTCACCCGACAAGTATAGAGGGCCAGACCGCCGGCGAAGCGGAGGCACCTACCCCAACCTCTTTGATGCACATCCGCCCTTCCAGATCGACGGTAACTTCGGTGGCACGGCGGGTGTCTGTGAGATGCTGATGCAGAGTCAATGCACAATGCATAATGCACAATGCACAATTGAACTGCTGCCCGCCCTGCCTGAGCAGTGGAAAGACGGGAAAGTGAGCGGTCTCTGTGCCCGCGGCGGCTACGAGGTCAGTTTTGAGTGGAAGGACGGAAAGGTATGCGACTGCATCATCAAGGCCAAGAAGAACGGCACGGTTACCTTGTTATATAACGGCCAGCAAAAGAAAGTCAAGTTGAAGACTGGCAACAACAATATCAAAACGTGGTAAATCAACAGATTAAAGAGTCAGACCTGAACAAGGCGAAGACATGGAGTGAGTCTGTCTTTATGGACGACGACCTCCTATTGACCGAACGAATCAACGAAGCCCCCATGCCCACAGAGCCGCGACGGATGAACTTCATCCTCATCGGACTGTGTACCAGGGGAAAAATCATCTATCAACTTGACACCCGGGAGAAGATCATAATGCCGGGCGACATTCTTATCGTCAGCGAGCGACACGTAGTAGACCACTATCAACCTTCGCCCGACATGCAAGGACTGTGCATGATGCTGAGTGTGAACTTCTTCCACGAGATCATACAAAACGTGAAGGACATCAGTTCGCTGTTCCTCTTCTCCCGCACCCATCCCGTCATACATCTGGAGCCGAAGGAACAGGATACATTCAAGGAATACTTCCACGTCATTCAGAACAAGATAAGCGACAAGGACAACCATTTCCGCAAAGACCTGACCAGAACCCTGCTGCTTGCAATGTTCTACGACCTGAGCAATGTCATCTACCGCGTGCTGCACAATGACAAACCACAGACAAGGGCAGAAGCCATCTTCGCCGACTTCATCAGAAAAGTGGAAAACTGCTGTAAGCAGGAACGGCGCGTCAGTTGGTATGCCCAAGAACTTCACATCACGCCCAAATATCTTTCAGAGGTCATAAAGGCTGTCAGCCGCCGCACTCCCAACGAATGGATAGACGACTATGTAACCATGGAACTACGGGTGCTGCTGAAGAATACCAGCAAGAGCATCAAGGAAATCGCCCAGGAACTGCATTTCCCCAACCAGAGTTTTCTGGGGAAATACTTCAAGGAGCACGTAGGTGTCAGTCCGTCAGAGTATAGAAAGGGATGAAGCGACTTCGCACAGTTCGTCGTACCACGCCTGGCCGAATCGACGAACCAACGGGTCACGCAAGAACTGATAAAGACGAATGTCCTCCTTTACGCCTTTAGCAACAGCCGCCTTGCAGACGTCCCAGCGGTTATAGTTCAGACCGACAAGTCCATTGCCAAAACGCTTCTCACGGATAGGATAGAGCGCGCAACTGATTGGCTTGCAGAATCGGGTATACCCAGCCCTATAAGCCTTTTCCAAAGCACAGAGACAGCAATTCCGTATAGGCTGATGCGTATCAAAGTCGTCGATATCAGCGTAATAAGTAAACACGCAATCCCTGCCCCTGACAATGCTTGTCACGAGGTCGCCCTCCTGGTCAGTATAGGCCACCCCCTGCTTATCAATCACGCTCTGAGCCGAAGCGGATAAGTCCTGCCATACCGCATCGACGCATTCCTCTATCTCTGCGATCTCCTCCATTGTCACTGGGGCACCGGCATCCCCCTCCACGCAGCACTGCCCCTTGCAGACAGAGAGGTCGCAGCAGAACTTCTCCGTCAGAATGTCTGACGAGATCAGCACGTCACCAATTTGGAGGATAGGGGGAAGTTGCATATAGTGATCAGTGATTAGTGAATAGTTACCACTGGATAGGGGTGAAGCCGTTCTGCTGGAGATAGGCATTGCAGCGCGAGAACTGGTGCTGACCGAACCAGCCGCCACGATTCGCACTCAGCGGCGAGGGGTGTACAGACTCAAGCACGAGATTCTTCTGCCTGTCTATCATATAAGCCTTGCCACGTGCAAAACCGCCCCAGAGCATATAGACCAGATGTTCGCGATGCGTGGCAAGCGCCTGGATGGCAGCATCGGTAAACTTCTGCCAGCCCAAACTGCTATGACTGTTCGCCTGATGAGCCCTTACCGTCAGCGAAGCATTCAGCAACAGCACGCCCTGCTCAGCCCAGCGCGTGAGATTGCCCGACTGCGGGATAGGCGAACCGAGGTCATCCTGTATCTCCTTGAAGATATTTTGCAGCGAAGGGGGGAACATCACGCCATCCTGTACAGAGAAACTCAGCCCATGGGCCTGACCCGGCTCATGATATGGATCCTGCCCGATAATCACCACCTTCACCTTGTCGAACGGACAGAGGTTGAAGGCATTGAAAACCAGTTTCCCAGGCGGATAGCAAGTATAATGGGTATACTCCTGACGAACAGCAGCGGTGAGTTCGGCAAAATACTGCTTGTCGAACTCACCGCTGAGATGCTGTTTCCAACTATGCTCTATCTGAACATCCATTATTAATTATCCGAGATCAGGTTCTCACCCGTCATGTCGCTGGGTTGCTCCAACCCCATGATGTGGAGGATAGAGGGAGCCACGTCAGCGAGACGGCCGTCCTTGACAGTGGCGGAATTGTTGTTCGTGACATAGATGAACGGCACGGGGTTCAGCGAGTGGGCGGTGTTAGGCGTACCGTCTGGGTTGATGGCATTGTCGGCATTACCGTGGTCGGCAATGATGATGGCCTCGTAGTCGTTGGCCTTGGCGGCCTCGATGACCTCGCGGACACAGTTATCGACGGCCCATACAGCCTTGGCGATAGCGTTATAGACACCCGTATGACCCACCATATCACCATTGGCGAAGTTCACTACGATGAAGTCGTACTCCTGGGTATTGATGGCACCGACGAGTTTATCCTTCACCTCGTAGGCCGACATCTCAGGCTTCAGGTCGTAGGTAGCCACCTTCGGCGAAGCAACGAGGATACGGTCCTCACCCTCATACGGAGCCTCACGGCCACCATTGAAGAAGAAGGTGACGTGAGCGTATTTCTCAGTCTCAGCAGTGTGGAGTTGCTTCAGTCCCTTCTTGCTCAAGTACTCGCCGAGGGTGTCCTCGACGTTCTCCTTCGGGAAGAGGATATGGACGCCTGTAAACTTAGCATCGTACGGCGTCATGCAGTAATACTGCAGATTGGGAATCGTATGCATGCCCTGCTCCGGCATATCCTCCTGGGTCAGTGCGATGGTCATCTCCTTGGCGCGATCGTTGCGGAAGTTGATGAAGATGACCACGTCGCCCTCCTCGATGCAGCCGTTGACACTGGCATTGTGGATAGGCTTGATGAACTCATCCGTCACGCCGTCGTCATAACTTTCCTGCATGGCCTGCACCATATCGGTGGCCTGCTTACCCTTGCCCTCGACAATCAGGTCGTAGCCTTCCTTCACGCGCTCCCAGCGCTTGTCGCGGTCCATGGCGTAGAAGCGGCCCACGATAGAGGCGATAGCGGCATCATTCTCTGCACAGACCTTGCTGACCTGCTCGATGAAGCCCTTACCAGAGTGAGGATCGGTATCACGACCGTCCATATAGCAATGCACGAACACCTGATTCTTCAGGCCGTATGCCTTGCCGATCTCGATGAGTTTGAACAGATGGTCGAGGCTTGAGTGTACACCACCGTCAGAGGTCAGACCCATCAGATGGAGTTTCTTGCCGTTCTCCTTGGCGTATGTATAGGCAGCCTTCACCTGCGGGTTCTCCATGATGGAGCCGTCCTTGCAGGCGCGGTTGATCTTCACAAGGTCCTGATAGACGATACGACCTGCACCGATATTGAGGTGACCCACCTCCGAGTTACCCATCTGTCCGTCGGGCAGACCGACATCCTCTCCAGAGGCGGCCAACTGAGAGTGGGCTGATGTTGCTGTCAACAGATCAAGGTAAGGTGTCGGCGTGTTATAGATCACGTCACCCTTGCC
>CAMVJQ010000068.1 GCA_947167845.1 uncultured Prevotella sp.
TTACGTTGGTGGCCTGCCTGCTCACCTGCACCTCCGACTGGAGTTGTGCCGCCCCACTGGCCATACTCATGATTGGCCGCAACCGGGGCAACTTCCACAAGCAGATGCTCTGGATGATGGCCGTCATCTCGCTCTACGCCGTCGCCTTCTTCATCTTCCATAGCCCCACCTACGGAATGGTCCACCTGGCCTGCTGGCTGGCTGTGCCGCTGCTGGCGATGTACAACGGCCAGCGAGGACGGTTGAAGTGGCTCGGCAAGTTCTTCTACTATTACTATCCCGCCCACATGGCGGTTATAGGCCTGCTGGCCCGTTGCTTCCAATAAGCGCCTCCGAAGGGTAAATACATGTCGCTGAAGCCGGAGAAGTCGAGGTCTACCGGGGCGCAGACGGTGGACTTGCCCGATGCGGTCAGCCTTACCGTCAGGTCGCTGCCGGCCTTGGCCGAGGGGAACGTGGTGGGCAACTGCAGGTAGGCCTATTTATTGTTTTTGTCTTTGCCAATTCTCCCACCTAAAGGTAGGAGTGTGGCTTCGCAATTATGAGACAGACGGGCATACAAAACCGCCGAGGCTCTCGGGTGAGTATCTCGGCAGATATTTTTTTTTGAAAACCGCCTATCCCCTCTATGATTCCTGCAAACGCTTGTTCATCAGTGGATTAGCGATAGACGGTTCGCTGTTTATCCCTCTATCTACCCTCTATCTACCCTCTATGATTTGCGCCTGGGGTAAAAGCCGGGCGCAGAACAAAAGCCCCTCCTTTCGTCTGCCATCAGACTTCTCTGCGGGAATGGACAGACACTATTCGGCATGAAGTGGCTGTAAACGAGCGTTTTAGTGCCTTTTTACATGCTTTTGCCTATAGGCAAAAGTTCTTGCGCCTGTAGGTAAAAGTTCTTGTGCTTATAGGCAAAAGCGGAAAGCCTCCTGCGGATAGATAGAGGGTAGATAGAGGGTAGATAGAGGGTATATAGAGGGTTTAAGACGGGATGTATCTATGGCTAATTGCCTATCAGCCAGCGTGATAGGCGGAATCATAGAGGGGATAGATGGTTCTGTGCGTTTTGCTTTAGTCAGAGAAGACCAGGCAGGCCCAGTCGTGGTCTTCTTTTTGTTGTGTCAGGTGCAGGCCGAGGGAGGCGGCTCTTTCTGTGAGCAGGGGGATGTCGGCGGTATAGAAGCCACTGAGGATAAGGCGTGCGCCAGGGGCCATCTTCTCGCGGAAAGCGGGCATGTCGGCCAGGAGGATGTTGCGGTTGATATTGGCCAGGACGAGGTCGAAATGTCCCTCCACCTTATCTAATATAGAGGCATCGCCCAGCAGGGAGGTGAAGCGGTCGTCCACGCGGTTGATGACGGCATTGTGATGCGCATTGTCGACCGACCATTCGTCGATGTCGTAACCGACGGCGGATGCGGCTCCGAGTTTGAGGGCGCAGATGGAGAGGATGCCTGTGCCTGTGCCGCAGTCGAGCACGCGGGCGGCCTCCATGTGTTCGAGCAGGACGGAGCAGATCATACGGGTGGTCTCGTGGGTGCCTGTGCCGAAGGCGAGGTGGGCGTCGATCTCGATGGAGAGGGTGGGCGAGACGTCGGAAGTGTCGGGCAGATGGCGGCCGTCATGGATAACAAGACGATTGCCGACCACTATCGGTTCGAAGCCTTCCTGCTCCCACTGCTCATTCCAGTCGCGGTCTTCCGCCTCGCGGATGGTATAGGTGATCTGGATGCCCTCGAAAGTGAAATCTTCGAGCGACTGGCGAAGGAGCGCTTCGGAGAACTGTGACTGCTGGACATAGCCTGTCAGGCCCGTCGCAGTCTCCTCGAATGTCTCGAAACCTGCCTCGCCAGCCAGGGCTGCCAATACGTCGGCGGCATCGCTGCTGAAGGGCGAAATGGTGAATTCTACCTCGTAATATTTCATATCGGATGTTAAATTTTGGTGCAAAATTACAAAAAATAATGAAAAAATGAATAAATGGGAGAGCGAAATAGGGAAAAACCTACCGCAGTTTAGGGTTTTTCCCTAATTTTGCAGTGAAAAAGTGTGTAATTTTGCATCGTGAACAATTAAAAAGCAGACAGAATATGAAGAAACTACTCCTTATCTCATTGCTCATCGGCGCTCTGCCTCTGGGAATGGAAGCGCAGGATGACGACCTCTACTTCGTTCCGAAAAAGAAGAGTGTAGAGAATACTGTAGGCGACGACTGGTCGCAGGGCCGTCAGGTCTATTATTCCGGCAGTGACCGTAGTGTCGACGAATATAACCGTCGCGGTAGTTATTACGAGGTGATCGGCGGCGACTCCACGGCGACCGACATCATCGACTTCAGCGCAGAGAAGGGTGTCTATCCTGACTCTCTGACGGCGGAGGACTTTAAACTGGCCAAGCGGATGAACCGATTTGAGGACTATGAACTCAGAGAGGATTCTGCCTACTGGGCCGGCTATCGTGACGGGCGCTATGACTGGGGATGGCATTCTCCCTGGTACTACAGCCGCTACGGGTGGTATGACCCTTGGTACTGGGACTCCTGGTACGGGTGGTATGACCCCTGGTACTACGGCTATCACGGCTGGGGCTATCCCTACTACGGCTGGGGCTACTACTACGGCTGGAGACCCTACTACGACTGGTATTACCCTCACCACTACACGGTGTATGTCGGTGGAGGAGGCCGTGTGGGCCCCCGTCGCAGCAACACTGGCACGATCAACCATTATGCGGGCACGATGAGCGGCAGGAACTACGGGTCGCGTACCTATTCCTCAAATAGCAATTACAGGGGGCGGACGAGCGTGTCGCGGTTGGGTGCCAGCAGACAGAGCAGTCTGAGAAGTCGCGGGATGACAGGCCATAGTGCCTATAACCGCTCGACCAGCAGTGGCTCTTACAACAGTTCCAGAAGCGTGAGCGACCACTCGGCTTATCAGCGCAGCAGTTCTACGGGGAGTTACACGCGTAGCAGCAGTGGATATAGTGGCGGCGGATTCAGCGGTGGTGGATCGCGTGGCGGTGGCGGATTCAGCGGCGGAGGCGGTAGCCGTGGAGGCGGTCACGTCGGGGGACGCAGATAAAGGTAAAAAGGTAAAAAAGTAAAAGGGTAAAAAGGTAAAAAAGTAAAAAAGGCAATATGAAAAAGATATATATAGCAGCGCTGACGCTGGCAGCAGTTCTGCCTGTGGCTGCACAGGATACCTATGAGAGTGCCCGCTTGCTGGGCAGCGACCTGAACGGAACGGCCCGCTATGTGGGTATGGGTGGCGCAATGGATGCGCTGGGTGCCGACCTGTCGACGATTTCGACCAATCCTGCCGGAATCGGTTTGTTCCGTCACTCTGCAGTGAATGTGTCGTTCGGCCTCGTCTCCCAGCAGGATGCCAAGAAGTTTGACGGGTTGAGCACGACCAACATGAGTTTCGACCAGGCGGGTTTCGTCTATTCCGTGCGCTCAGGTCGCAACTCGTTTGTGAACTTCGCCTTCAACTATCACAAGAGCCGTAACTTCGACCAGATACTCTCGGCTGCGAATAAGTTGCGCGACGTATCCTCGAACCTGATCACGCTGGAGAAGCACGACAGGGGTGTCTATCAACTCGACCTCGACAAGAATGGCTACTATGTAGGCTACGAAGGCAATTCGGACAAGATGTCGCTGGCCTATAGCCAGTTGGACGACCTGAATGCCAATACGCTGTATGATGACGAGGTGTATGAGGAGGGGGGCAAGGAACAGACTTGGGCTGTATATAACGGTATGGCTGCCGATGCATTCACCTTCGACCGTGCGCACCGCGGCTGGATCAGCGACTTCGACTTCAACCTGAGCGGCAACGTGAACGACCGCTTCTACTGGGGAGTCACTGTGGGTATACACGATGTGAGATACAGGGGCTACAGCGAATACAGCGAGGGCTTGCGCTTCCTCAACGGCGACGACGGCGGTCTGCTCAACTATGGTGACAAGCGCGAGATCAACGGTTCGGGTATCGACATCAAGGCCGGCATCATCTTCCGCCCTGTCGAAGAGTCGCCTTTCCGCATCGGGCTTTCTGCTGCCACGCCGACCTGGTATCGCCTGACAACCAGCAATGTGACCCGTCTGGAGAATCTGAGCGCACTGGGCGACCGGTATGATTCTAAAACAGGCGAATGGTATTTCCAGCCGGACGGTGAAATCAACAACAGTTACGACTTCCGGTTCTATACGCCCTGGAAATTCGGGGTGAGCCTCGGGCATACCGTCGGCAGGGAACTGGCCATCGGCGCAGGCTTCGAATATTCAGACTACGGGGCCAGTCAGAACCGTATCAACGACGGTCGTTACTACGACTCTTACTATGACACCTATTACGACAGGTCGCACACGGACAATCTGATGAAACAGCACACGGAGCGTACGCTCAAAGGAGTGTGTACATTCAAGGTGGGCGCAGAACTGAAGCCCGTTCCTGAATTTGCCGTACGTCTGGGCTACAACTTCCTGACGGCAGCCTATCAGAAGGACGGCGTGCGCGACGTGACACTTCAGTCGAACGGCGTCAGTTATGCATCTACCTACGACTATACCAACTGGGAGGGCACGCATCGTATCACGGCTGGCTTGGGCTATAAGTTAGGTGGCATGAATATCGACCTGGCCTATCAGTACAGCGGCACCAACGGTAAGTTCTATCCACTCCAGCCGAACCTGACGGGCACAGTGGATGCTACAAGCGTGAGCATGAAGCGGCATCAGGTGCTGCTGACCCTGGGCTACACTTTCTAAAAGGTAAAAAGGTAAAAAGGTAGAAAGGTAGAAAGGTAAAAGGGTAAAAAGAGAAAAATTGAATAAGCAATGAATATAAATGCGGCTTTATGCAATTAAAGCCGCTTTTTTTTGTTTATTCGGCCGAAAAGTAGTACCTTTGCGGAAATTTAATTTAAACATGAGAATAAGATGAAGAAACTTTTATTGGGAGATGAGGCAATAGCCCAGGGTGCCATCGACGCAGGTCTGAGCGGAGTCTACGCCTATCCAGGTACTCCTTCGACGGAGATTACGGAGTATATCCAGGAGTCGCCCATCGCCAAGGAGAGAAACATCCATCGTCGCTGGTCAACGAACGAGAAGACGGCTATGGAGGCTGCCCTCGGTATGTCGTATATGGGCAAGCGTGCGCTGGTGTGTATGAAACATGTGGGACTGAACGTGTGTGCCGACCCGTTTGTGAACTCGGCGATGACTGGTACGAACGGCGGTCTGATCGTGCTGGTGGCCGATGACCCCTCGATGCACTCTTCACAGGACGAGCAGGACTCTCGCTTCTATGCGAAGTTCGCGATGATTCCCACGCTGGAGCCCAGCAGTCAGCAGGAGGCATACGACATGATGCAGGAGGCATTTGACCTCTCAGAGCAGTTGCACCTGCCCATCCTGATGCGCGTCACCACCCGTATGGCTCATTCTCGTGCCGTCGTGGAGGTGAAGGATGCGCCTCGTGAGCAGAATGCGCTCAACTATGATGCCCAGGCTTCGAACTGGGTGCTGCTGCCAGCCTTCGCCCGCAAGCGCAACGTCGTTGTGACAGGTCAGCAGCCGCTGCTGGAACAGATGGCCGTTGACAGTAAGTATAATAGGTATATCGACGGAGCAGATCATAAACTGGGTATCATCGCCAGTGGTATCGCCTACAACTATCTGATGGAGTGCTATCCCAACGGTTGTCCTTACCCAGTGCTGAAGATTTCGCAGTATCCTATCCCCAAGAAACTGATTCGCAGGATGACCGACGACTGCGAGTTCGTGCTGGTGGCAGAGGAAGGTCAGCCCTTCATCGAAGATCAGGTGCGCGGCGTGATGCCTGGCAATGCTGTCATCAAGGGTCGCCTGACGGGTGAACTGCCTCGTACGGGTGAACTGAATCCTGACTTCCTGAAGAAGGCACTTGGCATTGAGAGCAGCGAGAGTTATGCGCCCTGCGAGGATGTGACCCCACGTCCCCCCGCACTCTGCCAGGGTTGTGGACACCGCGATGTGTATACGGCTCTGAACGAGGTGCTGAAGGAGTATCCCAACGCCCGCGTGTTTGGTGACATCGGCTGCTATACGCTGGGCTTCCTGCCGCCGTATAAGGCTATCCACAGTTGCGTGGACATGGGTGCATCAATCACGATGGCGAAGGGCGCCAGTGATGCAGGTCAGTGGCCTGCTGTGGCTATCATCGGTGACTCTACGTTTACGCACTCAGGTATGACGGGCCTACTCGATGCCATCAACGAGAATGCTGACATCACCGTCATCATCAGCGACAACCTGACAACCGCTATGACGGGTGGACAGGACTCGGCTGGTACGAACAAGTTCGAGGCTATCTGCAAGGGTCTTGGCCTGAGCGAGGACCATCTGAAGGTGGTGAATCCCATTCCCAAGAACATGCCAGAGATTACGCAGGCCATCCGTGATGAGATCAACTATCACGGTGTGAGCGTGATTATTCCGCGTCGAGAGTGTATGCAGACGCTGCAGCGTCATCTGAAACAGAAAAAAGCAAAGGAGGCACAGAAATGAAGACAGATATCATCTTATGCGGCGTAGGAGGACAGGGTATCCTCTCTATCGCAACCATCATCGGCGAGGCTGCCATAAAGGAGAATCTCTACATCAAGCAGGCTGAAGTGCACGGCATGTCGCAGCGCGGCGGTGACGTGCAGTCGAATCTGCGCATATCGAGTAATCCCATTTCGAGCGATCTGATTCCCTTAGGCGGTGCTGACGTCATCATCTCAATGGAGCCGATGGAGGCTCTGCGCTATCTGCCGTTCCTGGCAAAGGATGGCTGGATCATCACTTCAAGTACTCCATTTGTCAATATTCCCAACTATCCTGATATCGAGACGATTAAGGCTGATCTGGGAAAGATTAAGAACGTGATTGTGCTCGACATTGAGCAGGCTGCCAAAGACAGTGGTGTGCCCCGTTCGGCTAATGTGATTCTGCTGGGTGCTGCCCAGAAGGCACTGGGCATCGAGTACGACAAACTTGAGGATGCCATCTGTCGCGTGTTTGGCCGTAAGGGTGAGGCTGTCGTTGAGGCAAACATCAAGGCACTCGCCATCGGAAGGGAGGCTCAGAAGTAATAGGAAGGTAAGAATTAAGAGTTAAAAAGTTAAGAGTAGAATTAAGAGTTATGAATACTCCTATAGATAAAGGCATCGTTGATGGACTTGTTGCCGAACTTGGCATCAAGGACTTTGCTAAGGCCACAATCCGTGAGGTGAAGCAAGTGGCAGCCAAGGCCGAGAAGGCGAGTGGGGTAGAGTTCATCAAGATGGAGATGGGCATTCCCGGTCTGCCTGCAGCCCAGGTGGGCGTGGATGCCCAGGTGAAGGCTCTGCAGGACGGTATAGCCCACAGTTATCCAGACATTCAGGGTGCGCCTGTGCTGAAGGAGGCGGCCTCGCAGTTTGTGAAGGCCTTCATTGGCGTGGACATCAAGCCTGAGGGATGTGTGCCTGTCTGCGGCTCGATGCAGGGAACTTTCGCATCGTTCCTGACCTGCTCGCAGCGTGACAAGCAGAAGGACACGGTACTCTTTATCGACCCGGGCTTCCCAGTGCAGAAGATGCAGTTGGAGGTGATGGGCGTGAAATACAAGACTTTCGACGTATATGATTTCCGTGGTGAGAAGTTAGGCCCGAAGTTGGAGAGTTATCTCTCTAAGGGGAATATCTGTGCCATCGTCTATTCGAATCCTAACAATCCTTCGTGGATCTGTCTGCGCGAGGAGGAATTGAAGATGATAGGCGAACTGGCTACGAAATACGACGCCATCGTGATGGAGGACTTGGCCTATTTCGCTATGGACTTCCGCAAAGATCTCTCAACGCCGTTCCAGGCTCCTTATCAGGCTACGGTAGCCCGATATACAGACAACTATATGCTGCTGATCAGTGGTTCGAAGGCATTCAGTTATGCCGGTGAGCGTATCGGCGTGACCTGTATTTCCGACAAACTGTTCCATCGTCATTTCGACGCGCTTTCAGAGCGCTATCAGGGGTTGCCCTTCGGTGCTGTGTTCTCCACTCGTATGCTCTATGCCTTGAGTTCCGGTACCAGCCACAGTGCACAGTACGCAATGGCGGCTATGCTGAAGGCGGCATACGAAGGAAAGTATGACTTCCGCAAGGAGATCAGCGTCTACGGAGAGCGTGCCAGGAAACTGAAGGAGATTTTCTGTCGTCACAACTTCTACGTGGTGTATGACAAGGATCTCGACGAGCCGATAGCAGACGGATTCTACTTCACCATCGGCTATCCAGGAATGACCAGCGGGCAACTGGCGCTCGAACTGATGTACTACGGGGTATCGGCTATCTGTCTGATAACCTGTGGTTCAGAACAGGAGGGACTGCGCGTCTGTACCTCGTTTATCGAGGATCACCAGTATGATCAACTTGAAGAACGTATGAAACTGTTTGAAATAAATAATCCTCGGTAGTGCCGAGGATTATTTGTTTCGTGGAGGCATCTTGCCATCGCGTGGCGGACGCTTTCCGTCTTTCTTTGTTTTTTTGTCTTTCTTGGGTTTGTTGACAGGTTTCGACTGCTCTTCATCTTCAATGACAACGGTCTCAAATTTGAATTCGTTCTCATTGATATATCTGACATCGTATTTACCGGCATTCTTGCTCGTATAGAGTTTCTTCATCTTGACGTACTTCTTCTCAGCCTCTTTTCGTGTCATTCCAAAAGAGACTATGCAAGTGCGATGAGGCATGTTCAGTTTTTGGGCGAAATAATTCCGGAGTTGGTTTGAATATTCATCGCGCCCCTTTAGGAATTTGGTCTTGCTTTCGAAACGGACGCTGTCGACGGTCTGTATATCGGTGAAGTAAACCACTGAGTCGGAAAAGTTGGCAATGAAACCGAAGAGATAAGCCTTGGGCTTTATTATCGTCTTGGCACAGGCTGCCGTAGGTAGCATGGCAGCCATTATGAGTGTTATAAAAGTGTATTTAAGAATCTTCATATTTATCCCAGATATGTTTTTAAAATTTTGTTGTTTGTTGTTGAGCGGAGTCGGCGTATTGCCTTCTCCTTGATTTGGCGGACTCTTTCGCGGGTCAGTCCGAATTTTGTTCCGATTTCCTCAAGTGTCATTTCAGGCTGGTTGATGCCATAGAACGCCTCTACCACGCCTCGCTCGCGGTCGTTGAGCATCTTCAGCGCCTTGTTAATCTCTGACTTGAGCGATTCCACCAACAGGTCGCGGTCGGCCATTGGCGCATCGTCGTTGATGAGAATATCAAGCAGGCTGTTGTCTTCACCATCTACGAAAGGTGCATCCACTGACACGTGACGGCTGCTGACACTCATCGCCTCGTCAATTTTGTCTTCTGGCAGATCCAGATGTTCAGAAATCTCCTCAACTGAGGGACGGCGCTCATTTTCCTGCTCAAACTTGTTGAGTATCTTATTGATCTTGTTGACGGAGCCTACCTGATTGAGAGGCAGTCTGACGATACGGCTCTGCTCGGCAATGGCTTGCAGGATGCTCTGCCGGATCCACCAGACGGCATAGGAGATGAACTTGAAGCCACGTGTCTCGTCGAATTTTTCAGCAGCCTTGATTAGTCCTACATTGCCCTCATTGATAAGGTCGGGTAGGGATAGACCTTGATTCTGATATTGCTTGGCTACAGAGACAACAAAACGGAGATTGGCCCTCGTCAGGCGCTCCAGGGCTTTATGGTCACCCTTGCGGATACGCTGTGCAAGTTCCACTTCCTCTTCTACCGAGATCATCTCTTCCTTACCGATTTCCTGTAAGTATTTGTCTAGTGCTTCACTCTCACGGTTTGTGATAGATCTGGTTATTTTAAGTTGTCTCATTGTCGTCTTTTGTTTTTAGCCGAATGCAAAGTTATGACAAAAAAACGGAACTACCAAAAAAATAGCCACGAATTTTGCTATCCGTGGCTATTTTGTCGTATTTTTACCTTACTCTTCCTCAAGCGGCACGGTGAAGTAGCCCTTCCTGCCAGTTGGATAGATACCTTGAACCCAGAGTACGGGCTCTTTCGACTTTGATGTCTCCTTGACAATCTTCTGCAGATCATCGATAGTCTTCATCGGCTGCTCATTCACACGCTGAATGATGAATCCCTGCGGCACACCAGCATTCTTCAGTTTGCCGCCGCTGATCTTAGATACCTGCAGACCGTAGTTGATGTTCAACTGCTCTTTCTGCGAGTCCGTAACAGGCCGGAACTGTCCGCCGAGAACGTCGAGGTCTGCATCCTTCACGACTTTCGTGTTGCCCTTCTCGTTCTTCAGGGTCAGCGTGGCAGTCTTTTTCGACTTGTTGCGCAGATAGTTGATTGTAATCTTGTCACCAGGACGTTTCTGGGCGATGATGTTCTGCAGTTCACCGAACTGTGTTACCTTCTGGCCATCGATATGGGTAATCACATCACCCTTTTTCAGACCTGCATCCTCAGCGGCACCGTCTTCCACAATCTCTGCAATATAGATACCCTCCATAGTGCCGAGGTCTACCTCGTTGCCCTTCTCCTTCTCTGAGTCTACATAGGCATTTACGTCACTGCCCTTGATACCGATCATGGCGCGCTGCACGTTGCCGTACTTCTTGATATCATCAACCACCTTATTCATAATAGTAGTGGGGATAGCGAAACCGTAGCCGATGTTTGAGCCGGTCTGTGAATAGATCATGGCATTGATGCCAATCAGCGCACCATTGGTATTGACAAGTGCTCCACCAGAGTTGCCAGAGTTGATGGCAGCATCGGTCTGAATCATTGAGGTCACGCCACCTGTGTTCATCGAGCGGGCCTTGGCCGACACGATACCGGCAGTCACGGTGTTGTTAAGTCCGAGGGGATTGCCTACGGCCAGTACCCACTCACCAACCTTAACGTCGTCGGAGTTGGCAATCTGTATGGCAGGCAGATTCTTGCTGTCAATCTTAATAAGCGCCAAATCAGTAGTGGCATCGGCACCGATAATGCGAGCAGAATATTCCTTATTGTCATTCAGTGTGACTGTCAGTTCGTCAGCACCGTCGACTACATGGTTGTTGGTCACGATATATCCGTCGGCAGAGATGATGACTCCCGAACCGGCAGCCTTTCGTGGCTGAGTCTGAATCTGGCGCTTGCGGGTGCCTCCATTGCCCTGACCGCGACCGAAGAAGCCGCCAAATGGATCGCTGAAGAAATCCTCAAAGGGGTCAGAGTATTCAACGGTCTGAGTTTTGGAATTAATCTTGTTGACGATGTAGACCACTGAGGGCAGGGCCTTCTCTGCTGCGTAAGTCAGGTCTACGGGTTGACCTGCTGCTGTCACTGATGCTACGACGGGTGAAGGTGCAGGCGTGTTGGCTGCATTGGTCTTGTTGAAAGCCACTACAGAGAGTGCGAGGGCTACCACACATACGGCTGGGGTAGCGACGTTTACAATCTTTTTCATATTTGCGTTCATTTTGTTTGATTTTTAATTGTTATACCCTTGTTAAGTGGAGATGCCATCAGTTTCTCCGTGAATTCGGGTGCAAATATAGGAGCATTTTTTCGGATACTGACAATTTGTCACGAATATTTGTCCCAATTTAACACTTGGGCTTCCATCCTTAACGGCTATTTGCGTTTAACACTTTAATTCTTAAATAGTTGACAAATTTAAGAGTTATTGGTGCTATTAGTTGCAGATAATTAATTATTGAACTCTTGAACATGATTGTAAAAGGTATAAAGTGCGATTTGAGACTTTTCCTCTCAGTCTGCAGGTGGCTTTGGTGGGTTTCAGATGCCCGAAGTGAAATTGGAAACTTCCCAGCAATGGAAAGACGTGGCTTTTTTTAAATAATTAAGCAAGAAAGTTTGACAGTCTCGATGATTCTTTGTACCTTTGCGGGCGAAAGCACTGCCCCGGTCTGTCGCTGGTGCCGCAAGGCACGGGAGGAAAGTCCGGGCAGCAAAGGGCACTCCACTTCTGAAAGTAGAAGCTATTGGTGACAGTAGGTGCCGGCAGAAGAGAACAACCGCCTCGCTTCGGCTTCGGTCGGAGAAGTAGGTAAGGGTGAGAAGGTGGTGTAAGAGACCACCAGCCAGTGGGTGATCACTGGGCTGTGCCGACTGGGGGCTGCAAGTTCATGTATACCGTCGTCTGAGGGTTGCCCGCCCGAGTAAACGATGGAGGGTAGAACGCTAGAGCCATGGGGTGACTCATGGAGTAGATAGATGACAGGCACCATCTGAAAGGATAGGGACAGAACCCGGCTTATAGGGGCAGTGCTTTTTTGTTGTGAATCGATAGTAGGTATTTGTGATTTGAAAAAGGGTTTACTACAGGTGTATAGGACGCTCTATCTCACCATCCGTTTCTTTACAGAGAAACGGGTGATGACGCAAGCGGCTGCCTTGACTTATTCCACGCTTCTTGCCATTGTTCCAATGCTGGCTGTAGTGTTTGCCATCGCCAGAGGATTCGGCTATAATAAATATATAGAGGTGTGGTTCAGACAAATGCTGAGTTCTCAACCACAAATCGCTGATGTGTTAGTGGGCTTTGTCAATAGTTATCTGGTTCATACGAAGAGTGGCATCTTCCTAGGTGTGGGCCTCGTCTTTATGCTCTACACGGTACTGATGCTGGTTAACAATATAGAGGAGACGTTTAATCAGATATGGCAGGTGAATAGTTCTCGGCCTGTGGTTCGGTCGGTGGCTAACTATTTGGCATTGTTCTTCCTCTTTCCCATTCTGGTGATTGTCTCCACAGGTATGTCTGTTTTTCTCGTCACTATAGCAAAACAGATGGATGGCTATGAGGTGCTCGGGCCGATGGTTCGCAAATTGCTGGACTTGTCACCATATATAATGCTTTCTCTGTTTTTTATTCTTATTTACAAGTATATGCCCAATACGAAAGTGAAACTTTCGAGTGCTATAGCGCCTGGCATCCTGGCAGGTATCGCCATGCAATTGCTGCAACTGTTTTATATCCACTCTCAGATTTGGGTAACGGGCTATAATGCCATCTATGGTTCTTTTGCCGCCCTGCCATTGTTTATGCTATGGGTACAGATGTCGTGGACAATCTGTCTCTTCGGTGTACAACTGACATATACGAACCAGAATTTGAATCGTATCGGCATCAATCTTGAGGTGATGGATATGCATCCGAAGATTGATATGACAGATGATGAACGTGACAATGCAGCAGTAACTCTCTATGGAGACAGAATCGACTCTTTATAAAAGAATGGCGAAGCAGTAATCCTCTGCTTCGCCATTTTTCAGGGGGCACCACTAAGGATGCTTATTCTATCACCACGAGGGCGTCGTCTTCCATGACACTCTCACCGATCTTTACACAAATAGCCGTTACCTTACCAGACTTCTCTGCCGTCAGCGCATTGGCCATCTTCATGGCTTCGAGCACAACGACGGTGTCGCCAGCCTGAACTTCGTCGCCTACGGCCACCTTGATGTCTGTGATGACACCAGGCAGCGGAGCCTTCACGGCATTAGCCTTATTGGCTGATCCTTTGTCGGCAGCAGGTGCGTCGTCACTGGCAGCGACTGCTGCAGGACGCACGACTGGTTTCGGCTTCTCCGGCTCTGCCTGCTTTTCCATCTCTACGGTGTATTGCTCGCCATTGACGCTCAGCGTAGCAATATTGTCAGTAATGTCAGAAATGACAACCTCGTACTTGTTCCCGTTGATTGTATACTTATATTCTTTCATACTTTTTTCTTTTAGGGATGTTGTGTGAATGACTGTGCATAGCCGTTCCACTGCGTTGAGTGGGTACAGATTGTAATGATGCCTGGCTCAGCGTCGTGAACGTTGTTGCCCAGATGCTCGTGCAGGGCGAGGGCAATAGCAGCATATACTTCGTTGTTCATAAGCAATTGTGATTACATGGGGATATTTCCGTGCTTCTTTGCGGGCAGAGCGTCGCGCTTGGTAGCGAGTTGAGCCAGTCCACGGCAGATGCGGAAACGGGTATTACGTGGCTCAATCACATCGTCGATATAACCATACTTGGCTGCCTGGTATGGATTGGCAAAGAGTTCGTTGTACTCGTCCTCCTTCTCGGCGATAAAGGCCTTCACGTCCTCGCCAGCCTCTTTCTTAGCCTTGGCTTCCTTGGCATAGAGCACGGCGGCGGCACCACTGGCACCCATTACGGCAATCTCAGCAGAAGGCCATGCATAGTTGAGGTCAGTGTGAAGTTGCTTAGAGCCCATTACGATGTGAGAACCACCGTATGACTTACGCAGTGTGACAGTGATTTTGGGTACTGTAGCCTCTCCGTAGGCATAGAGCAATTGGGCTCCGTGAAGGATGACGGCGTTGTACTCCTGACCTGTACCAGGCAGGAATCCTGGCACATCAACAAGTGACACGATAGGAATATTGAAGGCATCGCAGAAACGAACGAAACGTGCACCCTTACGAGAAGCGTT
>CAMVJQ010000069.1 GCA_947167845.1 uncultured Prevotella sp.
GCTTCGTCTGCTGGCCCTGCACGATGCCGGTATCACGCCATTCCTGTGAAGAACCCTTAAAGTTAGTGATTTAGATAGCAAATCTATAGGTTTTTTATAACCCCCTGACTATCAGTTGCCTTTCAAGCCAGCATATAGGAGAGGTTACGAATTTGTTACATACAGAAGTCCGAAATTCTCCACGATTTGCTTAGGACTCTGATAACTCTCTATCGACCTCATTTGCGGCTACAAAGGTACAAAACTATTTTCAATTTAACGACATTTATGCAAATAAAACGATTTTTGATAGTGCATTTTAACTTTTTAGGGGTTTGTGAAGTTTCCTTAATACCGTATTCAAGTTGCACTCAACTGTATCGTCCGTCTCTCTTCCATCTCTCGAGACCCCTTGTCTGCAACGTTTTTGCCGCAATTCTCCTAATTTGTCATAAAATACATAGATTCTGGCTGCACAGATACGAAAAAAACTTAATATAGGACTATTTTTATTAATCTTTTTGTTATCTTTGCCGTCCTAAATAACGATGATGCGACTTATGTGGATGTTTGTTTTCATGGTATTGCCTCTTCTTGCCATCGTTTATGTGGCTTGGCATGTGTGGGTGCTGCTGCCTGTTCCCGCCGTGTGGAAAGTCGTGCTGATCTTGGTGGGCATACTCTGTTTTTCGATGCTTTTCATGAGTGTCGCCCGCAGATTCGACAGCCTGCCGCTGCCTGTGGCGCAGGTGCTCTATGAGGTGGGTACTTCTTCATTGATTGTCCTGCTTTATCTGGTGATGCTCTTTCTGGTGCTCGACCTGGGGCGACTGGTGCATCTTGTGCCTCGGTCGTTGCTTTATCACAACTGGCAGTCGGCACTCGTCTTCTTCCTGCTTATTCTGGGCGTTTTCATCTATGGCAATCTCCATTATTATAATAAGGTACGTGTAGTGTTGGACATTCCGACCTCAAAACCTTTGCCGAAGCCATATAAGGTAGTGATGGTCTCCGACCTCCATCTGGGCTATCATAATCCTCGAAAGGAGTTTGCCCGTTGGGTGGATTTGATCAATGCCGAGCAGCCAGACTTCATATTGATTGCTGGCGACATCATTGATGGCAGTATGCGTCCGCTTCTGGAGGAGAATATGGCAGAGGAGTTTCGTCGGCTGAAGGCTCCCGTCTATGCCTGTCTGGGCAATCATGAGTATTATGCCGGAACGCCAGAGGCACAGCAGTTTTATAAGGACGCAGGTATTCACCTGCTGATAGATGAGGCTGCCGTCATCGACAGCAGCATTGTCATCATAGGTCGTGACGATCGCACGAATATGCGCCGCAAGCCTGTCAAGGAGTTGGTAAATTCTCTATCCCTTAATCCCTCAATCTCTCAATATTCCATCGTCCTCGACCATCAGCCATACAATTTGGATCGTACTGAGGAGGCAGGGGTAGACTTCCAGTTGAGTGGACATACGCATCGCGGACAGGTATGGCCTGTCTCATGGATTACTGATGCCATCTATGAGAAGTCGTGGGGCAGCCATCAGCGGGGCACGACGCAGTATTATGTTTCCTCCGGCATCGGCATCTGGGGCGGCAAGTTCCGCATCGGCACGCAGTCGGAATATTTAGTAGCAACAATTAAACATCAATAGGATATGAAAAAGTTTTTAGGATTAGCATTAGTGGTTTTGGTACTGATGAGTGCCGGTAAGAAGGACGATGGCGTCATCACCAAGGAAGACGGCATGACAGTTGTCAATACGACGACGATAGCCAGGGATGTGGAAGGCTATAATGGTCCGGTGCCTGTGAAGATTTACATCAAGAAGAACAAAGTGGCGAAGATTGAGGTACTGAAGAATCAGGAAGGTCCTAAGTATATGGCTAAGGTTAAGAAGGCCATGCTGAATGCATGGGACGGCTTGACCGTGAAGAAAGCCGCTACCCAGCAGCCGGATGCGGTGACAGGGGCAACCTTTACTTCGAAGGCGCTCATCGAGAATGTCAACAAAGGGCTTGAGTATTACCAGAAAAACAAATAGTCAGCCTTTCCGCTTCTGCCAGATCTCAATCGAGTTGATGATGTTCTGCCAGAGAATGTAACAGCCTGGGCCCACAGAAGAGAGTGGGTTCAGATAGGTGGAAGACAGCCAGATGGCGAAGGCGGTATTCTTCTGTCCAAGTGCCTGGCCAGCCTCTTGGGCGTGGTCGAAATAGTGGCCGATGAAACGGCCTACCGCGAATTGCACTACGCACATCACCAGTCCCAACAGGGCGATGCCTGTCAGCAGGATGATTGTAGTGTCGGCGTGTACGATATTCTTTACTGTTGTACCTGTGACAATCATCAGCGAACAGGCCCAGAGATAATAACTCAGGTCGCGGACGGAGATGATCCAGGCATGTAGCCGATGCAGATGGTGCTTGACGACATAAGCCAGCAGCATCGGCACAATCAGCACAAGGAACACCTCGTGGAGAATCTTAAGGAAGGCTGACATAAACGTGATGTCGGCCCCTTTCTCAATCAGCGGGAAACAGACGGGGACGAGCAGGGCTGTGATGAAATTGGAGAGAAAGGTGTAAGTGGTCATCTGCTCCAGTGAGCCGCCCAGTTTCTGTGTGACGACGGCTGCCGCTGTCGCACAGGGCGAGATGACGCACATCAGGATGGCCTCCATCAGGATCAGACTGTCGCCCGTCATGGAGAATCCCAGCATCAGCCCCATCAGTGCACCTATGAACACGAGTTGGAACACACCCACCCAGAGATGCCACGCTACGGGCCGTAACTTTCTGAAGTCTACCTTGCAGAACGTGACGAAGAGCACAAGAAACATAAACAGTGGCAGAATCGTCTCGAAGATGGGGGCAAAGAAAGACGCCGCCTCTCCGAGTGACGGCGTGAAGGCGAAGAGGAGGTAGGCGGCAGCGCCTGTCCCCATCGCCACGGGTAGTGTCCAGTCCTTGACAAAGCGTACTATATCCATTTTAATCCTCCCCCTACAGGGGAAATTAGAGGGGGTCACTTCTCTCTCCTCACTCCTCTCTTCTCTCTCCTCACTCCTCATTGAGATAGTATTTCGAATACGCCACGTAGTGCTCGGCATTATCGGTCTGTCCGGGCCTGACGGGCTTGATGTATTTCGCTGGCACGCCGCCCCAGATTTCACCGGCAGGAATTTTCGTGTTCTGCAGCACAAGTGCGCCTGCTGCCACAATGGCTCCCTCGCCCACCTCGCAGCCGTCGAGCAGGGTAGAGCCCATGCCGATGAGGGCATGGTCGTGGATGGTGCAGGCATGTACGGTGACGTTGTGACCGATAGTGACGTAGTTGCCGATATGTGTCGGCCCCGTCTCATGGGTGACGTGGATGCATGAGCCGTCCTGTACGTTTGTACAGTTGCCGATGGTGATGGGAGCCACGTCGCCGCGTACCACCGCATTGAACCATACGGAGCACTCGTCGCCCATAGTCACGTCGCCGACAATTGTGGCATTCTCGCTGAAATAACAGTCTCGCCCCCATTTGGGAGCGAGACCTCTATAACTTTTAATCAAAGCCATATAAATTCGTGTAATTCGTGAAATTCGTCGTGGAATTACAGGTTAGGGTTAATCTTGCTCCACTCAGAGATTGGCGGAACGATGTTCAGCGTCACCAGTTCGTCGCGCATCTTGCAGAGGTGCTTGTAACTCTGATCCAACTTGGCGTTCTCCTCGGGCAGACCCTGGGGCACCTCGAAGTGTGCACCGTCCTTGTCCATCGTGGTCTTCATGGCCATCATGATGTGGTCGTACTTGTCGGTCTTCACGTATGTGCCAACGGGGAAGCGGAAAGGCTCACCACCCATGGCTGCGCGGATCATCTCGACAGAGAGGTAGGCAGGGCTCTGGAATGAACTGCGTCCACGGAGTTCGATGATCTTGGCACCACCCTTGGTGACGTCGACCTTCATCTGCTCCCACTCCTCGGCGGGGAACTCGGCGGTGCCGATGATGTCGGTCAGTTTGCGGCCGGCTATCTCCACGTGGCTTCCGAATACTGCCATCTGCTCACCGTGGCCACCATAGGTAGCGCAACCCTTGATCTGATTCTGCATCACACCGAACTTCTTGGCGAGTGCGCTCTGCAGACGGGTTGTGTCGAGACCAGCGAGGGTAGTCACCTGTCCGGGCTTCAAACCAGAGTAGAGCAGGGTCACCAGACCAGTGAGGTCAGCGGGATTGAAGATGATGACAACGTGCTTCACGTCGGGGCAGAACTTCTTGATGTTCTGGCCGAGTTCCTCGGCAATCTTGCAGTTGCCGGCCAGCAGGTCTTCGCGGGTCATGCCGGCCTTACGGGGAGCACCGCCTGAAGAGATGATGTACTTGGCATTCTTGAAAGCCTCCTCGGCATCGGTGGTAGCCACGATGTTCACATCGTCGAAGCCGCTCTGGCGCATCTCCTCGGCCACACCTTCGGGAGAGAATACATCATAAAGACAGATTTCTGTTGTCAGACCCATCATCAGGGCGGTCTGAGCCATGTTCGAACCAATCATACCGGCTGCGCCGACGATGGTCAATTTCTCATTTGTTAATGCCATAATTTGAATATCTTAAATTGTTTGATTTATCAAAAGTGCTGCAAAGATACAAAAAAAGCCTCAACTCCCCATCTTTTTAGTCTTAATCTGTGTTAATCATTGCGTTTTGTGCCAAAATCTTCGTACCTTTGTCAACTCGAAATAGCAAAACTATTAATGATTCTTTTATATGAATAGAATGATTCCTTTCGCCGTAAGCATGGCATTTCTGGTTTCGTGCCAGAATCAGGGAAAGGCAGAGGCGGATATGGCAGAAGAAACGCTGGCCATTCCCGATTTCGACAGTCGTCTGAAGATGTGCTATGAGAGGGCCAAACAAAGAGGCATACTTGATGCGACTTATCGCATAACTGATAAGGAGGAGTATTTCGCAGAGGCTGTGCAGGATTGGTTTAATGTGAATGCAGAGACACCTCATGCCGATGGCAAACATAACTGGTGCAACACTCGTGAGGAACTGCAGGAGTACGACCCTGACCTCTATAATCTGTTGGCTCTTTACTTTCCCAAGACCACCCTGCAGATCGGTAAACACCTGAAAATGAATAATATATCGCGATATGGAGATTGCTAAGGATACTTATATTCGAAGGCGGGCGAAACTTAAGCAGGATATTGGCAGTGGACTGCTGCTCTTCTTAGGCAACGACGAGGTAGGCATGAACTATGCCGACAATACTTATCGCTTCCGTCAGGATTCCACCTTCCTCTATTTCTTTGGTCTCGATTATGCTGGCTTAGCGGCCCTCATCGACATTGATGCCGATAAGGAGATCGTCTTTGGTAACGAACTGACGATTGACGACATTGTCTGGACTGGCAAGCAACCCTCACTCATGGAGAAGGCAAAGGCCGTGGGTGTCATGGACACGATGCCGATGTGCGAACTGGTGGCTTATATAGACAAGGCCCGGTCACGGAAGATGCCCATACACTTCCTCCCGCCATACCGTGGTGACCATAAGGTGTGGCTGTGGGAACTGCTGGGCATTGAACCTCGTGCACAAGCAGACAAGGCCTCTGTCCCTTTTATCAAGGCTATCGTTTCTCAGCGGAATTATAAAGACGAGGAAGAAATCCGCCTGATAGAGGAGAGCGTGGACTTGAGTACGGAGATGCACCTGGCCGCCTATCGTACAGTCCGCCCGGGTATCCACGAGTCACAGGTGGCTGCTGCCGTCGAAGAGGTGGCCTGCCGACACGGTAATGCGCTGGCTTTTCCGACTATCGCAACCGTGCAGGGACAGGTGCTTCATAATCATGGCTTTATCCATGACTTGAAAGAAGGGGATATCTTCCTGCTCGATGCTGGGGCGGAGACGAAGTCGCACTATGCAGGCGACCTTTCCTCGTCGATGCCCGTCGGGGAACGGTTCACGGAGCGGCAGGAGGCTGTCTACAACATTCATCTGGCCAGTTTCAGGGCGGCGGTGGATACACTGCAACTGGGCGTGCCCTTCCGCGATGCCCATATTGCTGCGGCAACCAAGATCGCAGAGGGTATGAAGGAACTGGGACTGATGAAAGGTGATCCCGCCGAGGCTGCGGAGACGGGGGCGTATGCCCTGTTCTTCCCTTGCGGCCTGGGGCACATGGTCGGACTTGACGTACACAACATGGAGAATCTCGGCGAACAGTATGTGGGCTATGCCGAAGGACAGGTGAAGAGCAAGCAGTTCGGCTTTAAGTCGCTAAGACTCGCTCGCCCGCTGGAGGAAGGCTTTGTCTTCACCGTTGAACCAGGCATCTACTTTATCCCAGAACTGATGGACAAGTGGCGGGCGGAGCATCGTTTTGAAGACTTTATCTGCTACAGCAAACTGGACGCATGGCGAGATTTTACAGGTCTGCGCAATGAGTTGAACTATGTAATGACTAAAGACGGCGCCCGTCTGTTGGGAACCATCAAGAAACCCATGACACTTGATGAAGTCTATGCCGCCAAGAAATATGAATTGTGAATGATGAACTACAGTATCAAATTTCCAGAGAATGAAGGGGGAATGAACGAGCGCATCAAGCGGTTGCGCCAGCAGAACATTGACACCCCCACAACGTTGAGTATCGAACGGGCCCTCATCGAGACGGCCTTCTATAAGGAGCACTACGGCACGATGCCGATAGCAGTGCTCCGTGCCCGTAACTTCTATGAAATCTGTAAGAAGAAGTCCATCTATATAGGTGATGACGAGTTGATTGTTGGTGAGCGCGGCCCCCTGCCAAAAGCGGTGCCCACCTTCCCGGAGTTGACCTGCCATTCGGTAGAGGACTTGCATACGCTGAACGAACGGGAACTGCAGCGCTACTCCATTTCGCAGGAGGATATCGACACCTATGAACGGGAGGTGATTCCCTTCTGGAAGGGGAAGACGCAGCGTGAGCGCATCTTCAACCACGTCTCTAAGGAGTGGCAGGAGGCTTATCATGCCGGCGTGTTTACGGAGTTCATGGAGCAGCGGGCCGCAGGCCATACGGCGATGGACGGCAAAATGTATCGTGAGGGCTTGCTCGATGTGAAGGCGCGTATTGAGACGAAGATAAAAAGCCTCGACTATATCTACGACCCGGAGGCTACTGACAAGCAGCAGGAACTGGAGGCGATGGCCATCTCGTGCGATGCGGCCATCCTCTTCGCCGAGCGCCATGCCGAGTTGGCTGAGCAGATGGCTGCAAAGGAGCAGACCCCCCGGCGCAGGCAGGAACTGGAGAAGATAGCCGACGTGTGCCGCTGGGTGCCGGCCCATGCGCCTCGCGACCTATGGGAGGCCATCCAGATGTACTGGTTCGTACACCTGGGCACCGTGACGGAACTCAACGGTTGGGACTCGATGAATCCTGGTCATATCGACCAGCATCTGTTCCCATTCTATCAGAAAGGCATCGCTGACGGTACATTGACCAGAGAGCGGGCCAAAGAACTGATTTCGTGCCTGTGGATCAAGTTCAACAACCAGCCCGCCCCCCCGAAGGTGGGGGTGACGGCTCTGGAGTCGGGCACCTATAACGACTTTACCAATATTAATATAGGTGGTATCGACCGTGACGGTAACAGCGCTGCCAACGAACTCTCCTATATGATTCTGGAGATTCAGGAGGAACTGCACGAGTTGCAGCCGGGGCTGAGCATCCATGTCGCAGAGAACACGCCTGACGACTTCCTGTTGGCCGGCATCAAGGTAATCCGCCAAGGGCACGGCTATCCCTCCGTCTTTAATCCCGATACATACGTTAAGGAACTGGTGCGGGAGGGCAAGACCCTCGAAGATGCCCGTGAAGGGGGGTGCTCGGGGTGTATCGAGGTGGGGGCCTTCGGCAAGGAGGCCTATCTGCTGACGGGCTATCTGAACACACCGAAAATTCTGGAGATCACGCTCAACAACGGTATCGACCCGGAGACAGGAAAGAAACTGGGACTGGAGACTGGCGACCCGCGTCAGTTCAAGTCCTTTGAGGAACTCTATGACGCCTGGCACAAGCAGATGGTCTACTTCGTGAACATGAAACTCTCCGTCAACAACTATATCGAGCGCATGTTCTCGCTCTATGCCCCAGCCACCTTCCTCAGTCTCTTTATCGATGACTGCATTGAGAAGGGCAAGGACTACTATAGCGGCGGTGCGCGTTACAATACGACTTACATCCAGTGTACAGGACTCGGCACGATCACCGACTGCTTCACTGCCCTGAAGAAGCATGTGTTTGAGGATCAGCGCTACACGATGGACGAGATGCTCAAGGCTTGCGCTGCCAACTGGGGGCATGATGATGCTCCATTCCCGACTCTCAATTCTCAACTCGAGAAGATGCGCCTCTACATCCGCAACCACACTCCCTTCTTCGGCAATGACGACGAGTATGCCGACACCATCGCCGTGCGAGTCTACGACGACCTGGTGAAGGCCATCGAGGGGCGTCCGAACATCCGTGGCGGCAAGACGCAACTGAACATGCTCTCCACGACCTGCCACAATTATTTCGGCTCCGTCTGCGGGGCCACGCCCAATGGACGCCTGGCCCACTTTGCCATCAGCGACGGTACTTCGCCTGCCCACGGATCCGACTCCCACGGGCCTACGGCTGTCATCAAGTCGCTCGGCAAACTCGACCAGACGAAGAGTGGCGGAACGCTGCTCAACGTGCGCTTTGTGCCTGCACTACTCAAGCGCGAGGAGGACCAGAAGAAACTGGCCAGTCTCATCCGTACCTATTTCAAGTTCGGGGGGCATCACATCCAGTTTAACATTGTGGATACGGCGACCCTTCACGACGCACAGCAGCATCCCGACGAATACCGTGACCTGCTGGTCCGCGTGGCTGGCTATTCGGACTACTTCAACGACATGACCGAACAACTGCAGAACGAGATCATCGCCCGTACAGAGAACGACGAACTGTAGAGAAGAATGGCCCTCGTATTCGATATTAAGCGCTACGCCATCAACGACGGTCCGGGCATACGGACGACCCTCTTCCTGAAGGGTTGCCCCCTTCGTTGTGTATGGTGCCATAACCCTGAGAGTTGGAGCCCGAAGCCGCAGATCCTCTATAAGAAGTCAAAGTGTATCGGCTGCCAGACCTGTGTGGAGGTTTGTCCCCAGCAAATCCTGAAACTCACGCCCGACGGCGTTTCTTTCATTCCAACTCAGGATGGGGGAGGCCGCTCCCCTCATGCCTGCATCCTCTGCGGTAGATGTACTGAAGAGTGCCCGTCGACGGCCTTGGAGCAGTGCGGCAGGGCATGGGCGATGGACGACCTGATGGCAGAGGTGGAGAAGGAGCGCGCGGTTATGGAAGACAGTGGGGGAGGGGTGACCCTCTGTGGCGGCGAACCGCTGATGCATCCTGCCTATACTTTGGCGCTGTTGCAGGAACTGGGCCGTCGGGGCTTTCACCGTGCGGTGGACACCTCGCTCTATGCCTCGCCCGATGTCGTCTGTCAGGTGGCTGACTGCTGTGAACTGCTGCTCGTCGACCTGAAACTGATGGACGCTGCCGCCCATCGCCGCTTCACGGGCGTCGGCAATGAGCAGATTCTTGATAACATCCGTCTGCTTTCTGACTTGGGGGCCGACTTCTTCATTCGCATCCCTCTCATAGAGGGCGTCAATGCCGATGCGGACAATATGGAGGCCACCGCCCGTTTCCTTGCTGCGCTCTCCTGGCGGCGACGAACCGTCAATCTGCTGCCTTATCACGATGTGGGCAAGGACAAGCATCGCCGTATGTGGAGCCAGTACAATCCCGACGGCATCCCTATGCAACCGCCCTCTGAGCAGACCTTGCAGCGCTGCCGCTCTCAACTCGAATCCTGCGGTTTCAGTGTCGTCATTGGAGGATAGTTATGCTCCTTTCCCGCAAACTTCCAAATAATTCGGCCATTATTTGGTTTGTTCCATTCTTTTTTCGTATATTTGCACCCAGAAAATAAGATTTGGAACAATGTGCAATTATAGTATTCCAAGACTATGACAGTAAACGAACGACTTGAAAACCTTCGCGAGGTGATGCGCCGCGAGCATCTCGCAGCCTTTATTTTCCCAAGTACAGACCCCCATCAGGGGGAGTATATACCCGACCACTGGAAGGGACGTGAGTTTATCTCTGGTTTCAACGGCTCGGCAGGAACCGCTGTCGTCACCATGACCGCTGCCGCCCTGTGGACTGACTCCCGTTATTTCCTCGCCGCTGCCGATCAACTGAAGGGGACGGAGTATCAGTTGATGAAACTGAAGATTGAGGGCACGCCGACCATTCCGGAGTGGATAGGCCGGGAATGTGGTGCAGGTGCCGAGGTGGGCATCGACGGCTGGTGCTCGTCAGCCAATGCCGTGAAGGAACTGGTGGCCTACTTGCGCCGTGAGGGCGGCATCACCGTCCGCACCAATCTTGACCCGCTCCGGCAGATTTGGCGCAATCGCCCTGCCATCCCGGTGAACCCCGTTGAGATATTCCCCATGGAATATGCCGGCGAGACGTCCAGGAGCAAGATCAGCCGCATCCGTCAGGCCCTGCGCAAGCGACATGCTGACGGCATGCTGATGGCAGCCCTCGACGACATCGCCTGGACGCTCAATCTGAGGGGCACCGACGTGCATTGCAACCCCGTCTTCGTCAGTTATCTGCTCATATCCTCGAAGGATGTTACCCTCTATATAAATAAGGTGAAACTGCGGCCAGAGGTGCTGGCACGTCTGGAGCAAGACGGCATCCGGGTGGATGACTATGAGAAAGTGAAGGACGGCCTGAAGGACTACTTCGAGTACAACATCCTGCTCGACCCCGACGAGGTGAACTACACACTCTATGAGGTGGTGCGCAGCAAGGGCAGGCACAACAGCCTGCAGCCCACCGAGATCGTAGAGGAAGAGTCGCCCGTGAAGCGGATGAAGACTGTCAAGAATGAGACTGAAATCGCGGGTTTTAGGTCGGCGATGCTGAAAGACGGCATCGCTCTCACAAAATTCCTCTACTGGCTCTCCGGCTATATCGGGAAAACTGAGATATCAACCCTCACCGAGATATCCATCGACCGGAAACTGACCTCGCTCCGTGCCGAACAGCCGCACTATCGCGATATCTCCTTTGACACCATTGCCGGCTATGGCTCTCATGCGGCCATCGTCCACTATGAGGCCACGCCTGAGACCGACATCCCCCTGCAGCCGCACGGCATGCTACTGCTTGACAGCGGTGCCCAGTATCTCGACGGCACGACCGACATCACGCGTACCATCGCCCTCGGCCCGCTGACGGAGGAGGAAAAACGGATCTATACCCTCGTGCTGAAAGGACATATCCAGATAGAACTCTGCAAGTTCCCCAGCGGCTCGAGTGGCACCCAGATCGACATTCTGGCCCGAAAGGACATGTGGCGCGAGGGACTTAACTATCTGCATGGCACGGGTCACGGCGTGGGCACCTATCTGAACGTCCATGAAGGCCCCCACCAGTTCCGTATGGAGTGGAAGCCCGCCCCACTCGTGGCTGGCATGACCATTACCGACGAGCCAGGAATCTATCTCCCAGGCCGCTGTGGTGCCCGTACGGAGAACACCCTGCTCATCGTGCCATACAAGGAGACCGAGTTCGGCCAGTTCCTGCAGTTCGAGTCGCTGACGCTCTGTCCCATCGACAAGTCGCCCATCGTCCGTGAGATGATGCTACAGGAGGAGATCGATTGGCTCAACCAGTACCACCAGCGCGTCTTCGACACCCTCTCGCCCCATCTCTCCCCTGAGGAGGTGGACTGGCTCCGTGAGGTCTGCGCGCCATTTTGATTGCGATATTTATTTTTCAACCACACAGCACGAAATTTTCCGATGCCACTCTTGCCACTATGCCAAACATATTGGTTTACAGATGTTTAACCATTGCAAGGGTAGTGGCAACAGTGGCAAGAGAAACGGCTTTGTTGCCACTGCATAATCCCTTGATAATCAGCCTTTAACGCGCATAGTGGCAACAGTTGCATGAAAAACCGTGCAAACAGTTTTCTGACGGTTACTGCATCAGCATCTCTGACCATCAACTATGGTCAGTCCAGCGGGCGGACTGTCGAAAGTGTCAAGCATCCAGGCCAGTCCAGGCGGTGGGAATGGCATTACTCCCATCGCTTTTCAGCACAGTATGGAGTTTTCAACCGCACAGGTTGGAATTTGTTTCGGAAATAGTGGTAGATTCCGAAAAAAGTTGTACCTTTGCAGCGGTAGAACAAAAACAGGAGGTTAGAATTATGAAAATTGCCAACCCGATATATGATATTGTATTCAAATACCTGATGGAGGATGAGCGCATCCTACATCGGCTGTCGATGGCGGCTGCCGACTCCGATATGCGTCACAGGATGAATGTGGAGACGGATAAGACACTGAGACAATAAGGCGGCTCATCAACTAGCGACTGTCATTGACAAGTATCTATGATTTTTCAACTAGAATGTCGAGAAGATGATTGAGGTGATGTTGACACTGTTTGCCATCGTGGTGGTAGGCTATGTGATAGGCAAACTGGGCTATCTGGGCGGAGACTTCGACCGGCAACTGTCGCGGTTGGTGATAAACATCACCTGTCCTGCGCTGATTCTGTCGTCGGCCATGACGGGGAATCTGCCAGACCGCCGATTCATCCTGCCACTGCTCCTTGTCAGTGTGGTCACTTATGCGGTGCTGACGGGCATTGCCTTCGTGCTGCCCCGCTATCTGACCAACAGGAAGTCTGACGAGGGGACAGTCGGCTTTGCCCTGCTGTTTGGTAATGTCGGCTTTATGGGCTATCCTGTTGTGGACTCCATCTTCGGGCACGAGGCGGTGTTCTATGCTGCCGTGCTGAATGTGGTCAACACCTTTGCCGTGTTCACCGTGGGTACCATACTCATCACGGGACGGAACGACGTAGAAGGCTCCCGCTTCCAGAAGAAGGTGCTCTATTCCACCCCGATGATCGCTGCTTACCTTACGATACTGATTGTGGCTCTCGGAATAGACGGGATTCCAGGATGCGTCAGTCAGCCATTGACGATGATCGGCAGCATTACCGTACCGGCTGCCCTGCTCATCATCGGTTCGTCGATGTCGCAACTTTCGCTGCGTACGATGCTCGGCAACCGCACGGTATATGCGACCTCCCTTTTCCGTCTCGTCCTCTTGCCTGTCGCCGTCTACTTTCTGTGTAGGATCATAGGCTTTTCGGATTTCGTGGTCAATATCAATACGATAGTCATCGCCATGCCCGTGGCTACATACGGCACCATCCTCTGCCTGAAATACGGTAAGGACACGACGATGATGACTGAGGTGACCTTCATCACCACCCTGCTCTCGATGCTGACCATCCCCGTCCTTGCTATGCTGCTCTTCTGATATCTGTCAGCATCAATGAGGGACTGGCTCTGTGGAAATGTGGGGCTTTTGTCACGAAGAGGTGCCCAATTTTATGCAAATTATATAAAATTTGGCAAAAGATTTGTTCGTTTCGTGAAAAAGTTGTAACTTTGCACCCGCTTTTCGTGGCACTTGTGCCCGAAGGCTATAAGTTTAACATAAAATTTAAAAGCAAAGACAAATGATTATTGTACCAGTAAAAGAAGGCGAAAACATCGAAAAGGCCCTCAAGAAGTTTAAGAGAAAGTTTGAAAAGACAGGTGTAGTGAAGGAACTCCGCCGCCGTCAGCAGTTTGACAAACCTTCTGTGCTTAAGCGCCTTAAGATGGAGCATGCCATCTACGTTCAGAAGCTTCGTGCCACTGAGGAGTAAAAAAGTTCCCCGAAAATTTGGTAGTTTCGAAAATTTTCCGTAAATTCGTGGCCGAAAACAGGAGTGTATGCTTCTGTGTGAGGCAGATAGGATGATTAACCAGTTTCTGAACTACTTGCGCTTTGAGCGGAATTCATCGCCGCAGACCGCGCGAACCTACGAGGACGCTCTGGAAGAGTTTGAATCGTATATAATCTTTAGAGATAACAGTCTCTCTTTGGCCTCGGTTGATACCGACCTGATCCGTGACTGGATGGAGAGTCTGATGGATAAAGGAA
>CAMVJQ010000070.1 GCA_947167845.1 uncultured Prevotella sp.
AGTTGATCTTCTCCCACTTGCGGGTGCCCCACCAGCCGCTCAGGCGCGTACATTTGTTAGTGACGCAGGTGGTCAGATAGCCGTCCGGCTCCTGCGCCTGGGCGATGATATTGATGACAGAGTCGAGATAATGGTCTAGTCTGGCATCATAGTGAACGGCCAGCGAGTAACTGGCTCCTTCGATGACTTTGTAGGGATCGGTATCGTCGAAGGAGAAGTCGCCCTTGTGCTCGCCCTTGATAAGTCCGGCGGCGAGGGCGAAGTTGTCGAAGCGTCCGTTCACCTCGCACTCGTGGAAGGCGGAGGGGATGCTGACGGTACGGTTGATCTCAATACGGGGCGACCAGAACCCGTCGTTCAGGTGTACCTGTGTGAATGATACTTCCTGGATAGGGGCTGCCGTCTGCTTCTTGCCGGCACTGGCGCTCAGTGTCATCGCGGCAACACCTATTAGTAAGAGTGCTCTTGTTTCCATACTGCTATTGTTCTTGTTTGCTTTAAGTTTGAATTCTGCTGCAAAGTAACGGAAAAAGCATGAGAAGGGATGCAACAATCGTCTAAGATACTGGCAAAATCATCCAATATAGCCAGCAGAAGCGTCTTTTAGACGATTTTACCAGAGAGAATAGACGATATTTTTAGGCTCGTTCAGGAAAAATGCCTATCTTTGCAGCAGAATTAAAAACGATATGGAAATGAGGAGCAAAAGACTACTAACGCTCGCCACCTTATTTATATTATTAGGCGGCACGATGGCTGCAAAGGGCTATACGGTCAGTTCGCCAGACGGGAAAAACGTGGTGACGGTCACTGACGACCTGAAATTAATTGTCAGTCACGACGGCAGGGAGGTACTGACGATCCTGCCCGACTTGGCCATCCGGGAGTCTGCATCCGGGAAAGCCGGACTTTCCCAGGAGCAGACTCACACATTCCCCGGGACAAAGTTCACCTTTGCTAAGAGCAGCGTCATCGCGGAGCAGATAGTGACCCCGTTCTACAGGCAAAGAGACTTGCAGACAGAAGGCAGACAGATCAAGATAAAGTTTGCCAACCACTTCGGTCTGCATATTCGGGCCTACGATGAAGGCGTGGCCTATCGCTGGTACACAACCCGCAAAGGAGAGACGACAATCACCGATGAAACCGCCGATTTTTGTTTCCCGGAGGACAGCAAGGCATGGCTCGCCTACTCCACCAACGACCAGAATCCATACGCGATGGCCTTCCAGAACTACTACGACGAGACGATGCTCACCAAGGCTCAGGACAAGTTCGCCTTCCTGCCCGCCACCGTCCAGAGCGGCCATGTCAAGGCCACCATCCTGGAGTCCGACCTTCTCAATTATCCTGGCATGTTCGTCAAGGCTGACGGCACTCGCCTGAAAGCCTCCTTTGCCAAATATCCGAAGAAGATGGCCTATTATAAGTGGCGCGGCATGAGTTATGTCGATGAAACCGAGGATTTTATTGCCAAGACGAGCGGAGCGCGCACCTATCCGTGGCGCATCGTAGCCATCACGGAGAAGGACACCGAGATGCCCGTCAACAATCTTGTGTATGCCCTTGCTTCTCCCAACCGGATCGGCGACACCAGTTGGATCAAGCCGGGCAAGGTGGCCTGGGACTGGTGGAACGACTGGAACCTGAAAGGCGTCGACTTCAAGGCCGGCATCAATACCGCCACCTATAAATATTATATCGACTTCGCTGCCAAGAACCACCTCCCATATATCGTGCTCGACGAAGGCTGGTACGACTCCAGCAAGGGCGACATCATGCACCCCATCGCCGACATCGACCTGCAGGGACTCATCGACTACGGCAAGGAGAAGGGAGTGGGCATCGTGCTGTGGACGGTGTTCAACGTGCTCGACGAGCATCTCGACGAGGCCTGTGAGAAATATGCCGCAATGGGCATCAAGGGCTTCAAGGTGGACTTCCTCGACCGCAACGACCAGACGGCCGTGCAGATGGCGGAGCGCATTGCCATCGTCTGCGCCCTCAACCAACTCTTCCTCGACTATCACGGCTACTTCGCCCCTACGGGCATGAGCCGTACCTACCCCAACATCCTCAACTATGAAGGCGTGTTCGGCATGGAGGAGGCACGCTGGGCAAAGAAGGCGACGGACATGCCACGCTACGACGTCACCTTCCCCTTCATCCGCATGATGGCCGGCAGCGTGGACTTCACGCCTGGAGCCATGCGCAACGGCACCCGCGAGAACTGGGTGGAGTGCTATCAGAACCCCGTCTCCATGGGCACCCGCTGCCATCAGGCGGCCTGCTACGTCGTACACGACTCCCCCTTCACCATGCTTTGCGACTCGCCGACCAACTATGAGGCAGAGCCGGAATACACCCGTTTCATCGCGGCCATTCCCGACGAATGGGACGAGACGCGCGTGCTCCAGGGCGAACTGGGCGCGTATATCGTCACCGCACGCCGCAAGGGGGATACATGGTACGTCGGCGGCCAGACCAACTGGGACAGCCGCACCATCCACGTGCCACTGTCGTTCCTCGGCGATGGCACCTACTGGGGCACCATGCTCACCGACGGCATCAATGCCGACCACAATGCAGAAGACTACAGGCTCGACAGCCAAAACCTCAGCCGCGGCGACACGCTCACCATCCGGATGGCTTCCGGCGGCGGTTTCGTTATCAAATTCGCAAGACCTACTATTGTCAATCATTTATAAAACATAATCAATATGAAGAGACTCATCGTTTTATTTGCTACGGCAGCCATGCTGCTGCCCGCCTCAGCAGCCAAGAAGCAACAGCAGTCGCACGGCTATCCCATCAACCCCGTGCCCTTTACGAGTGTAAAAGTGACCCCTGGCACGTTCTGGGGACAGCGGCTGGAGGCCAGCCGCAAGGTGACTATCCCCCTCGCCTTCCAGAAGTGCGAGGAAACGGGGCGCTACACCAACTTCTCGAATGCCGCCCAGCACCTGAAAGACCCCTCGAAGGTGTTCAAGGTGAACGGTGTGGGCTACTCCTTCGATGATACCGACCCCTATAAGACCATCGAGGGAGCCTCGTATATCCTGCAGACCTATCCTGACAAGAAACTCGTACAGTATATCGACTCCGTGCTCGACGTGATCGCATCGGCCCAGGAGCCCGACGGCTATCTCTACACCGCACGCACGCAGAATCCCGGCAATCCTCACCACTGGGCAGGCCCCACGCGCTGGAGCAAGGTGGAAGACCTGAGCCACGAGTTCTATAACCTCGGACACATGGTGGAGGGGGCCATCGCCCACTATCAGGCCACGGGCAGCACGAAGTTCCTCAACATCGCCCGCCGCTATGCCGACTGCGTGATCCGGGAGGTAGGCCCGGGTGAGAATCAGGTGAAGCGCGTGCCTGGCCACCAGATTGCCGAGATGGCACTGGCCAAACTCTATATCGTCACGGGCGAGCAGAAATACCTGGATCAGGCCAAGTTCTTCCTCGACATGCGCGGCAAGACGGAACGGCGCGACGAGTACTCTCAGGCCCATAAGCCTGTCATCGAGCAGGACGAGGCCGTAGGCCATGCCGTCCGCGCTGCCTATATGTATGCCGGCATGGCTGACGTGGCTGCCCTGACCGGCGACCAGAACTATATCAAGGCCATCGATGCCATCTGGGACAATATCGTCACCAAGAAACTCTATATCACGGGCGGCATCGGTGCCACCTCCAACGGCGAGGCCTTCGGACCGAACTACTATCTGCCGAACATGTCAGCCTATTGCGAGACCTGCGCCGCCATCGGCAATGTCTACGTCAACCACCGCCTGTTCCTGCTCCACGGCGAGTCGAAGTATTACGACGTGCTGGAGCGCACGCTCTACAACGGTCTGATCTCAGGCGTCTCGCTCGACGGCGGCGGCTTCTTCTATCCCAACCCCCTGGAGTCGCGCGGCCAGCACCAGCGCCAGGCCTGGTTCGGCTGTGCCTGCTGCCCGTCGAACATCTGCCGCTTCATCCCCTCACTGCCCGGCTACGTCTATGCCGTCAAGGACCGCAGCGTCTACGTGAACCTGTTCCTCTCCAACACTGGTAATGTGAGTGTCGGCGGCAAGACCGTCAGCCTCCGCCAGACCACAGAGTATCCCTGGAACGGCGACATCACGCTGACTGTCGACAAGAACAGCGCCGGTCAGTTTGCCATGAAAGTACGCGTGCCCGGCTGGGTAAGGGGCGACGTGGTGCCGAGCGACCTCTACAGTTATAGCGACAACAAGCGCCTCTCCTACTCCATCACCGTCAACGGAGCAGCAGCAGGCAGCATCACCAACGACGGCTACTACACCATCGACCGCAAGTGGAAGAAGGGCGACCGCGTGCAGATACACTTCGACATGGAGCCGCGCACCGTGCGCGCCATCAACCTCGTGAAGGACGATGAGGGCTGCATCAGCGTGGAGCGCGGACCGCTGGTCTACTGTGCGGAGCATCCCGACAATTCGTTCAACATCATGAACATGCTCGTCAACCAGAATCCTACCTTCACCCTCAGCGACAGCAAGGTGCTCGACTATCCTGTCAAGATGCTGTCCACACAGGCTCAGACGCTCGACTTCGACAAGCAGGGCCGCCTGACCACGAAGGACGTCACGCTGAACCTCATCCCCTACTACGCCTGGTGCCATCGCGGAGCAGGACAGATGAAGGTATGGCTGCCGCAGGATCTCGTGGCCACACGGCCCGCTGCACAGCCCACACTGGCCAACCGCTCCAGCCTCAGCACCTCGCATGAGACTCCGGCCCTGATGGCTATCTGCGACGGACTGGTGCCGAAGGACGGCAACGACCGCAGCGTGAGTTACTATACCTGGTGGCCGAAGCAGAACAGCACAGAGTGGTTCGTCTACGACTTCCCGGAGGAGAACGAGGTGAAGAGTTGCACCGTCTACTGGTTCGACGACCAGCCCTGGGGCGGCTGCTCCGTACCCGCCTCGTGGAAGATTTACTTCAAGGACACCGCCGGTCAGTGGCAGCCCGTCGCAGGTGCCAGCAACTACGGCACGAAAAAGGGCGTGGGCAACACCGTAAACTTCAACCCTGTCAAGACGAAGGCCCTGCGCCTGGAGGTCGTCCTGCCAGAGAAACTCTCCTCCGGCATCTTCGAGTGGAGCGTCAGATAAGTGTCATCACGCACGCGCGTATATTGGCTTATACTTTTTTTATCTTACACTCCTCACACTTCTCACACCCGCGGCAGGTGTAAGAAGTGTGAGGAGTGTAAGATATTTCTGCGTTTCCCTACTATAATGCGTGCGTGAACAGGAGAAATAAGAGCCTGTTTTCGGATAATAAGAGCCTCTTTTCGAATAATAAGAGCCTGTTTTCGGATAATAAGAGCCTCTTAGATACATACAGGTGTCACTTACTAATCCTGATAATGTTCAGCGAATAGGCAGGCAGTTCCACTTCGACACTGTTGGACTTCGGCGAGAGTTCGTGATGCGTCGGATAGATGTTCGTCGGATTCGGCAGGGAGTTCTCGTCTTCTCCATCGTTGGCACGGAGGCGTATCAACTTGGCAGCCTTCACGGGGAAGTTCTGGATGTTCAGACGGGCGGTGGTGCCCTCCTCCTGCGAGTTGACCACCTTCACGATGAGGTCGCCGCTCTTCTCGTCGATCGTAGCCGAAGAGAAGACGCCGAGTGAGGTGTTGCGCTTCAGGACGGTGTCGAACACGAGGTCGCTGCCGAGCCAGGCCTTCACCGAGTCGCCCGCCACTGTCAGCGTGACGTCATACCACTTTCCGGCCTCCACACGGCCCGGCTTCATCACCGTCTGTATCTTGCCGCCGCCGCTTATCTGCTCGATGGCGTGCTGCGTGTTGCCCCAGCCGCCGAAGTTCAGCCAGCAGTAGTTCTTCTCGTCGACATAGTTGAACACGATCATAAAGCCCTCGGCCCCGTCGTCCTTGCGGGCGCGGCACTTGATGGTGTAGTGGTCGTCGACGGATGCCCTGCACACGGCCACGCACTGCTCACGGTCGCCTACCTGCGAGATGCTGCCGTCATCGTTCATCCGCCATTCGCCCGTGATGAGTTCCGGCGTTCCGGTCTTGGGCAGCGGGTCAGGATGGGTGAATGAGGCATGCGTGCCCCAGGTGGCAAAGCCCACGCGGCTCTGGGCGGGCGTGAGCGGCTTCTGGCGCTTCATCTCCTTATAGGGATTGGTCTGGCTGACCTTGACCACCTGCGTGCCGATGTTCTGCGGCATCAGCATCTGCACATAGTAAGAGGGTGTGCCCATCACGCGGCTCGAATTGAAGCGGATCATGTCGGGACGCCACTTGGCATCGTTCTCATTGACGAAGATCGGCGCATAAGAGTTCAACGGCACGATGTCGGAGTTGTTCTCCATACCCATCATATAGACGGCCTCGCCGAGGGCGGCGTTCATGTTGCCGAGATCGCCGAAGCCGCTGGTGACGGCATACTCGCCGACATAGATCTTCGGGCCTTTGCGGTCGTAGGTGTCATACTTGTGGAAGGCATCGGCAAACCAGGCGGGGTTGCGGTAGTAGTGCTCGTCGAGCAGGTCGACGGGCAGTTTGCTCTCCCACTTCGGGTTGTCGTCGCCCCAGGCCACCACGTTGCCGATGAGGTTCATCTTCGGATACTTGGCGAGGATGGCCTTGCGGAACTTGTCGTAGCGCTCGTAGTAGCGGTCGCTCTGCTGCCGGGGGTCGGGCTGGTTGTTCTCATTGCCGATTTCCAGATACTCGATATTGAAGGGCGCGGGATGGCCGTTCTTGGCGCGGAGGGCGCCGTACTTGGTGGTCACGTCGCCATTGGCATACTCCAGTGCCGCAAGGGTCTCGTCGATCCACGGCTGGATGGAGTCGACAGGCGTCAGACCGCCGTGCCACAAGCCCACATTCACCACATAGAGCGGCTTTGCGCCCAGGTCCTCTGCCATCTGCAGATACTCATGGAAGCCGATGCCGTCGGTGGTGCGGTAGCCCCAGTTCACGTTCCAGTGGCCCGGTCGCTCCTCGATGGGGCCGATGGTGCGCTCCCAGCGGAAGGCATTCTCTGGCGATATCTGTCCCTCGACGAAGCAGCCCCCAGGGAAGCGCATGAACTTCGGATGCATCTCATAGAGCATCTGGGCCAGGTCGGGACGCAGGCCGTTCTCACGGTTCTTGAAGGTCGGCGGGAAGAGCGACACGACGTCGAGGTCGATCTGTCCCTTGCCGTCGAAGGCCAGCACGAAGACGGCCTGGGGGTCGTTGTCTGTGCAGGTCAGCGTGGCCGTGTACTTGGTCCACTGCTTGCCTATCACGCCCTCGATGGCCGTATCGGCATAGACCAGGGCCCCCTTCTCACTGCCGATAGCGGCGTGGATGGTGCCTTTGTACTGTCCACGGGCGAAGAAACTGAGGCGATAGGTGCGGCCCTGCACGGCATTGATGCCCCAGAAGCCTCTGTTGATCAGACAGGCGGGCGACTTCTGCGAGGCATTGATATTCAGCCGTAGGGCATTGCCCTGGGCGCTGTTGAGCAACTTGATCTTCTTGCCGGGCTGGATCAGCCGGGCGTCGAGCGTGGCTCCGGCTGGAGCGATGGCCTCCCAGCCCTCCATCGTGGCGGGCTTGCCGTAGGCGTCGCCATCCTCAAACGAACGGTTACGGATCAACTCCGCATACAGTCCGCCGTCGGCTGCGTGGTTGATGTCCTCGAAGAAAATACCGTAGTGCGTCGGACTGATCTTCGGTCCCCGCTGGTTGGCGTCGATGTCGATCGTCACCTGCGCACTGGCCGCTACGGACGCAGCGGCAAAAGTAGTCAGTAAAATAGTCTTTGCTTTCATAAATATTATAATGTTATAAGTGATAGTCCTAATACTTGAAACTGCTGCCACCCACAAACTCGCGCATGATGCTGGTGGGCGGAATCTCCTTGTCGCTGATGGGGATGAAGTAGCGGATGAACTTCAGCAGACGGTGGGCCTCACTGTACTCCGGGCAGTTTCGGGGCACGGAGGTGAGGATGATCTCCGCATGGGTGCGCAGCACGGCAAACTCGATGTTCAGCGCCGAGTTGAACATCACGTCGGCCGTCTCCTGATAGGGGAAGATCCACTGGTCTTCGGCCTGCAGCACATTCTTCCACTGGGCGATGGTCTGCCGGGCTGTGAAGGCCCCCTTGTTGTAGTCGCGGATGATGCGGCGCAGCAGACGGTTGTCGCGCGTGGGTATCCAGTTATGGTCGTCGAGCGAGACGCTGGTGAGGGCCGAGATGTATATCTTGTATTTCAGCGAGTCGGCTATGCGCTTCGTCAGCAGCGGGTTCAGGGCGTGGATGCCCTCGATGATGAGCACGGTGTCGCCCGCCAACTTCAGTTTCTTACCGTTATACTCGCGCTTACCCGTGACGAAGTTGTATTCGGGCACCTCCACCCGCTCGCCCTTCATCAACCGTGTCAGATGGTCTTCCAGCAGATGATAGTCCACGGTCTCGATGTTATCGAAGTCGTAGTCGCCATTGGGCAGTCGCGGCGTATCGACACGGTTCACGAAATAGTCGTCAGTCGAGAAGGAGACAGGCCGGAGGCCACAGGCCAGCAACTGCACCGACAGGCGCTTGCAGAACGTGGTCTTGCCCGACGACGATGGCCCCGTGATGAGCACCAGCCGCACCGGGTCGTGCTCACGGTGGAAGCGGCTGTCTATCTCCTCGGCTATCTGCACGATCTTCTTCTCCTGCAGGGCCTCGCTCACCTGAATCAGTTCTGAGGCATGGCCCCGCATGACGGCCTTGTTGACATCGCCCGCATTCGAGAGGCGCATGATGATGTCCCAGTGGGTCTTCTCGGCGAACATCTCGAAGGTCTTGGGCTGCTCCACTTTCTCTGCCAACTGCAAGGGATTGTTCCAGTCGGGCACGCGCAGGAGCAGGCCTTCTTCGAACCGTTCGAGCGCCCACACCTTCAGGTAGCCGGCAGAGGGCACGAGCGGACCGTAATAGTAGTCCACCGTATCGCCCAGCATATAGTAGTCACTATAGACCTGGCCGCTGGTCTCCAGCAACTTCACCTTGTCGGAGAAGCCCCTGTCCGTAAACACGCGGACGGCCTCCTCCGTGGTCGACTCCGTACGGCGGAAGGGCATGTCGAGGTCGACGATCTCCTGCATTCTGGCCTTGATGCGCGCCACGTCGTCATCCGTCAGCGGCTCATTATTCCGTTTCTTGAAATTGCAGTAGTAGCCCCGGCACAGCGAGTGCTCGATGAAGAGTTTGGAACCCGGGAAGAGGTCCTGGGTGGCCTTATAGAGGACGAAACTCAGCGAACGGACGTACACCCGGTGGCCACTGCCCTCGCGGGCATCGAGAAACTCCACGTCGCGATTCTGAAAGAGGCGGAACTTGAGCCCCTGCGACACATTGTTCACCTTGGCCGACACCACAGGATAAGGCAGACTGATCTCGTCGGCAAAGGCCTGATAGACATCGAGCAGGGTGCTTCCCTCTGGGAAACTCCTGGTCACATTATTATTCTTGCAGCGGATTTGTAGCATTGTGAGTGATACGACTACGAATTATACGAATTGTGAATTGTAAATTGTGTGAATTGTTACAGGCTAATGACACGGAAAGCGTATGGAGGCAGGGTGATGGTATGCCCGCTGACCTCGGATGTCTTCACCTCTATCTGCTGATCCTCCGGCTGACCGTCGAAACCCTCGGCCTTGCTGCCGGCGGGAATGGTCAGGCCATTGATGCTGAGCGTCAGTTCCGACGGCAGGGCATTGACCAGTTTCAGATACTTCCTGCCCGTCTTGCTGTCGCGGACGAGGCTCGCTCCGACACGGTGCTTCAGTTCGGGCGCGATGTCGAGACGGCTGCTGATATAGCGGTCGCCGCCATAGACGGAGAAGAGGCGCTGCGTCTCGTAGGCCGGCGTGGGGCGCACCTCCGTGTTCGAGAAGTAGATCATATCGGGATTCCAGTTGTGGTGGCCGTCCTTGGCCAGCATCGGGGCATAACTCGTCATCTCCACGACGTCGCCATTGCGCTCGATGTCCGTCAGATAGAGGGCCTCAGCCAGCGCCGTCTCCACATTGGGGCGCTTCGTCTTTGTAGAGGCTGCCCACTCGCCCAGATAGACCTTCGTACCCTGCCGGTCGTAATGGTCGTAGTAGTCGCGATGGTGCATAAACCAGCCCGTCGACTCATAGTAGTGCTCATCGACCATATACTGCAGGTCGGGATGCTTCCTGGTGAAGTCCCAGCCCTCGAGGTAGTCGGCCGACGGCGTATGGAACGGGCCGACGGTGCCACAGATCTTTATCTCGGGATACTTCTCGCGGATGGCGCGGCAGATCATCTCGTAGCGCTCCTCGAACACGGTGCCGATGATGTCTTCATTGCCGATGCCGATATACTTCAGGTTGAAGGGAGCAGGATGGCCAGCCTCGGCCCGCATCCTGGCCCATCGGGAGGTGGCGGGGTCGCCATTGGCCCAGTCGATCATATCGAGCAGTTCCTGAATGTAGGCGGGCATCTGCTCCATGGGGATGCCGCCCTGCTGGCCGCCGATGCCCTGACGGTTGTTGACGGAGTTCTGGCAGGGCACGCCTGCTGCCAGGACGGGCAGAGGCTCTGCGCCGATGTCCTCGCAGAACTGGAAGTACTCATAGAAGCCCAGTCCGCGCGTCTGATGGTAGTGCCAGATGTTGAAGTCGGGCTTACGGTCCTGCAGCGGCCCGACGGTGTGCTGCCAGTGATAGATATTGTCGAGTCCCTGTCCGTGGCTCATGCAGCCACCAGGGAAGCGTACAAACTTCGGCTTCAGGGCCGCGATGGTCTCAGCCAGGTCCTTGCGCAGTCCGTTCTTACGGTGCATGAATGTCTCCTGCGGGAATAGGCTCACCATATCGATGCCCGCACGGGTTTCCTTCTGTCCGATGACGGCCAGTCGGGCGTTGCCGCAGGTCTGCTTGGCTGTCAGCACGGTCTCATAGCGCTGCCAGCCTGAGCCTTGGGTCTTCAGAGTGGCCTTGGCCAAAACGGTATTATGCTCGTCGAGGAGTTGGATGAGGAAGGTCTTCTTGGGGGTGGTTTTCTTGGGGGTGACCTCCCCTAACCCCTCCTGTAGGAGGGGGACTGAAAGTGAAGATTCATCCTGTAAGAGGGGGGCTGAAAGTGAAGATTCATCCTGTAGGAGGGGGGCTGAAAGTGAAGATTCATCCTGCAGGAGGGGGATGAGGTTGACGAACATCGAGAAGTCGTATTTCTCCCCGGCCTTCACGGCGATGCCGTCCCATCCCTCGTTATAGATGGTGTCATTGCCCAGCACGGCGTAGTGGGGATTGTTCTCACTCAGCGGATCAACGGCGACAATGTTCAACGGTTTGCGGCTGCTCCAGGCCGTCGTCGCATTCCAGCCCTGACGGTCGCGTGGCGTATATTCAAAGTCGCGGTTCTGAACCAGTTCGGCATAGAGTCCGCCGTCAGCAGCGTAACTGATATCCTCGAAGAAGATGCCGATGAGTTTGTCGCTGATGACCTTCTCCTGACTGCCGACAGTCAGCACGGCCTCCGCCTTTCCCCTCTCATCATTTCTCTCTCCTCTGTCATCATGCATTCCTCTTTCCTCTCTCCTCTCTCCTCTTTCCTCTCTCCTCTTTCCTCTGTCATCATGCATCCGCTCACTGCTCAAGCGGGCATCCTCAGCCAGCCTGGCAAAGTGGGCCTTGACCGTGGCCAGTTCCGAGGGGGCTATCTCAAACTGACAGCCTTCGTGCAGCGTGCCTCCGATGGTGGCCGTGTCGCGCGTCCAGGCCACATTCTCTATCTGGCTCGGCTCATCCTGACGGAAGCGGCGGAAGTCGCCAGAGGCCGACACCCAGCGCTTGTCGCCGCCCTTGGTCTTATAATAGATGTCAAACGATCCGTCGTCATTGGGGAATATGACGGGAGCGATGCACTGGCGGGTGCTCATGATCGGATAGTCCTGCGGACGCCAGTTGACGAGGTCGCGGCTATAGGCGGCTGCCAACAGCGGACTCCTGTCGTTCACTTGGAACACCAGCCGCCACGTGCCGTCCTTGGCCCGTGCCACTGAGGGGTGATACATCCGCTTCTCTGCCCCCCACGTGCCGTAGTCCGACGAGCAGAGTTGTCCGATCTCGCGCCACCCTGCCGACTCCAGCACAGCAATGTGCAGGCCGGCCCGCTCGTTGGGCGAATAGATAAACACTTGTGGATTTGCTGCCTCTTGGGCTGCGGCTCCTACAGACACAGTGATGAGGATAGTTAGTAATAACGTTCTTGCCTTCATATCTTTTCGATAGTAATTGCTCTAATTTGCTTGCAAATTTACATCTTTTATTTTAAATGGCAAAGGGAAAGGGGAATTAATTCTGAAAACGTTTGGCGGTTTGCGCGATTTGATGTAACTTTGCACCAAAATTATATTAATATCCAAGAATATGAAGCATTTCCAGAAGGCGACTGCACTCGCGCTGGCTGCCATAATGGTTGCCTCGTGCAGCCAGAACAAATTCAAGGTGGAAGGCACCATCGCCCAGGCAGAAGACTCTGTCGTCTATCTCGAGAATATCGGACTGGAGGGCATCAACGTGCTCGACTCTGCCCGGCTCGACGCCAAGGGCGGATTCTCCTTCAGCCAAGAGGCCCCCGAGGCACCAGAGTTCTATCGGCTGAGAATCGCCGACGAGATCATCAACTTCAGCATCGACTCTACGGAGACGGTACGCATCAAGGGCACTTATCCCAACATGGCGCTGAACTATACGCTGGAAGGCGAGGGAGAGAGCGTGGCCAACAACACGAAGATCATGGAACTGACACGCAAGCAGATGGCTCTGCAGAGCCAGGCCATCGCCATCCAGCAGAACACCGCGCTGGGCGTGGACGAGGCCAACGACAGCATACTGGCGCTCATCGCGGCCTATAAGAATGACGTGAAGACCAACTATATCTTCAAGGAGCCGATGAAGCCATACGCCTACTTCGCCCTGTTCCAGACACTGGGCAACTGGCTGATCTTCAACCCCCGTACCGATAAGGACGACATCAAGGTGTTTGCTGCCGTGGCCACCAGTTGGGACACCTACTACCCCCACGCCGAGCGCGGACAGAACCTGCACAACATCGCCATCGAGGGAATGAAGAACGTGCGCATCGCCGAAGCCCAGAGTGCCGACTTGCAAGTGGAGGCCAGCAAGGTGCAGGAGGCTGGCGTCATCGACATCGCCCTGCAAGACAACCGAGGAAAACTGCGCCATCTGACTGACCTGAAGGGCCAGGTGGTGCTGCTCGACTTCCACGTCTTCGCACTCAAGGACTCGCCAGCCCGCATCCTCACGCTGCGTGAACTCTACAATAAGTACCACGCACAGGGTCTGGAGATCTATCAGGTCAGCCTCGACAGCGACGAGCACTTCTGGAAGCAGCAGACGGCCGCCCTGCCCTGGATCAGCGTCAGGGATGAAGAGGGCATCGGCTCACAGCGCCTGCTGATGTACAACGTCCAGGCCGTGCCCGACTTCTTCATCATCGACCGCGGCAACAACCTCATCAAGCGTGCCGCACAAATCAAGGATTTGGAGGGCGAAATCAAGAAATTGCTGTAGGATGAATAAAAATATGCAAGAAAATCGGCGATTTTCTTGCATATTTGAAATCTTATGCTTACCTTTGCACCCGCAAAAGTCCGAAAGGCTCAGTTGTCGGCATAGCTCAGTTGGTTAGAGTATCACCTTGACATGGTGGGGGTCCTTGGTCCGAATCCAAGTGTCGACACAGAAGAAATTCCCAAGCGGTTGGTAATCAACTGATTGGGAATATTCTTTTATTCTTCTTGGCGTGTTTTTGGCGTATTGATAATTTCATGCCATATTTGGGATCAATCCCAAAAGTCTGTTGCGGGTTGTGACCTCCCCTAACCCCTCCTGTAGGAGGGGGATTAGTTACCACCGAAGGGGAGGGGGCCTTCCGACTCTTTATATTCAGTCCCCTCCTGTAGGAGGGGGATTAGTTACCACCGAAGGGGAGGGAGCCTTCCGACTCTTTGTATTCAGTCCCCCTCCTACAGGAGGGGGATTAGTTACCA
>CAMVJQ010000071.1 GCA_947167845.1 uncultured Prevotella sp.
CTACAGGAGGGGTTAGGGGAGGTCACAAATTGCAAATGATTTTTGGGATTGACCCTTTAATATGGCCACTTGCCGGAGGCGACGCCATCCAATATGCCCTGCATGGCATTGTTGCCTGCCAGCGATACGCGGCCGCGGTCGATAATAGTCGAACTGCCGCCCTCCTGACTAAGGCCACCCACGTAATTGGTATCCCAGGCGTAGGCGATGGCACCATTGTCTGTGGCATACTGATTGACGCACTTATAGAACAGTTTCACTGAGGCATCATGCTTGGTCTGATCGCCACCTGTCAGCGTTCGCTGCAGCCCAGCGTACTCACCGATGATGACAGGATAGCCCTTGGAAGTATAGGCCGTCTTCAACTTGGCAAACTCCGACTGCATATAACTCTCTTCGCCCCAGGAGGCATTATGGTTGGAGGCATGATTGGCTGCGCCCCAGTAGTAGAAGGCATTACTGCCTGTCGCGTCATACGTTCCGCAGAATTGCCCCGGATCGTAGAAGTGTACCTCAACCATCAACCGGCCTGCACTCTCGGGCAACTTGGATGCATCCATATACGTCGTTGACGATGCGATATTGACACTTGGCCCCTGCACCACCAGCACGCGGCGGGCATTGTTGCCGCCTGTGGCGCGCACCGCCTCGACAAACGCCTGATTATACCTGACCAGGACGGGAGTCAGCGTGCTATGCTTGTCATGGAAGAGATTGTATTCCTGGAACGGCTCGTTCAGACCGGCAAAGAGCAGATGCTCGTCATATTCCTGGAATGCAGTGGCTATCTGTGTCCAGATGTCCTTCAGACGCGCAATCTTCGAGGTGATAGTAGCCTCGTCCACGGCCTGATAACTGCTATTAGACTTGCTGAAACCCAGCACTTCAATCCAACCGCCATCCCAGTGGTCATTCAGCACCACATAGAGCCCTGCGCTGATACAATAGTCGACGACCTCCTTCACGCGGGCCATCCACTGTGCATCGATTTTGCCATTGCTGTCGGAATGGATATCCCAGGAGCAAGGGATGCGCACCGATTTGAAGCCCTGTGCCTTCACGCAGTCAAGTATGGCCTGTGAGGTCTTTGTCGGTTGCCAGGAAGTTTCGGCGCCGAGTCCGTTTCCTGTGGCCTCCAGCGTGTTGCCGAGATTCCAGCCAGGATACATCAGTTTCGCAACATCTGCCGCCGTGGCAGAGATTGCCCCCCCGCTACCGGCTGCCTGCGTCACTTTGACTGTCGCCATAACCTTATTCAACGCAAAAGTGATAGTTGCGGTTCGGGCACCAGCCATATTGGCCGCAGCAGTGAAACTGTGCTCACCATTGCCTTTTGCGCCAGCCGTCAGCCAGTCAGCATCCGTTGTGGCAGTATAATCGCCATTGGAGACGACCATGACAATAATCGCGCCACCTTCAGCACCTACCTCGTACTCTGTCTGAGACACAGTCAGTACATCTCCTGCCTTCTGAGTGACAGTAATGGTGCCCGACTCCGAACCAGCCTTGACGGTAATTGTAGCCGTACGATCCGTCGTTTCCGTTGTCATCGCAGCCGCCTTAATGGTAATCGGCGTCACCTTCAGGTTCTGTGACATCGTTCCGGCAGTAACTGTACACCAACTGGCATCGCTGGTGGCCGAAGCCTGAACATTAGCCTGGGCACTCACAGTCTCTTCACCCCCGTCGTTTGTGAACGTCAGACTGGTCTTCGTTATCTTCAAACCCGCAACCGTCGTGCCGCCACTGTCATCATCATCGCTTCCACAGGCAGCAATTGCTGTGGTGGCCACGAGGGCCACCATCAGCATAAAGAGTGTTCTGATCGTCTTCTTCATATCCATTAATACTGTGGAACGGGGAATAGACTATTAATCGTAAACTTCACTTCCATCGAACTGGAGAATGCCAGTTCATGGATGACGTCACCATCACGGGTACCGAAGGCACATCCCGCAGCGTTCACCGTGAAGTTACCGTCGAAGTCGGTCACTGCTCCCGTCTGACTGCCCTGCACCTGGATAGTGGCACCGATGAGCGGCTCGCCATCAAGCGCAGAAACAACCTTGCCGGAAACCGGCTTTGCCATGAGAGCACCAAACATTGCCTGCACCGTGAGCAATGCCACGACGAGCACAACAAACTTTAGAGATGTTCTTCTCATAAACTTTACATTGTTTTGGTTAAAAAATATAATTAGTCGTTAGTTTCTGCTGCAAAGGTAAACAATTTTTTTTAATTACCAAGCATTCAGTGTTAAAAAACAGATATTTTTTTCTCCGCTTGTTTGTGACCTCCCCTAACCCCTCCTGTAGGAGGGGGATTGATTAGACTTGCCGGCAGAAAATTCCACTGGTAAGCATGGCTTGCACGCTATTTAATCCCCCTCCTACAGGAGGGGTTAGGGGAGGTCATAAACGAGTGGCAATTGTACCAACTTATTTTTTGCATATTACTTAGTGTTAAAAAACACATATTTTCTTCTCCGCTTATAGTGTAACAAAGACACTACAAGGTAAAACAAAGCCAAAAAGTGCAGGCAGCGGTTACGCCTATTAGCACTTTCTTGCCTTTTAATGCCACTTTTAAGTCAAAAATCAGGGAAAGAGCAAAAAAGTATCAAAATTTATCAGAAAAAATTTGCCGTGTTTCATAAATTTACTTTATCTTTGCATCAGAAAATCCTAACTAAAGACTAAGTATACATTATTAATAATAACTTAAGTATGAACAAAACTTTTAGGAAAACAGCGCTGCTGGTGGGTGCACTGGCCCTTTCGGGACTGTGCTACTCGCCTGATGCCTATGCCGCTGCTTCCGTACAGGAAGTGCAGCAGGCAAAGAAGATCACAGGTACTGTGGTCGACGCTATGGGCCCCGTCATCGGAGCCAGTGTTGTCGTGAAGGGTACGTCGAACGGTGTGGCCACCGACTTCGACGGTAACTTCTCGCTGAATGCCAGTCCCGGCCAGACTCTGGTCATCTCCTACATCGGCTACGAGACCAAGGAGGTGAAGATCGCCGCAGGCCAGACGAACTACAAGATCACGCTCGAAGAGGACCGTAAGGTGCTCGACGAGGTGGTGGTGGTCGGTTACGGTACGATGAAGAAGAGCGACCTTGCAGGTGCTTCGGCCTCAATGGACGAGAAAGCCATCAAGGGGGCTAACATCACCAACCTCGACCAGAGTTTCCAGGGACGTGTCACTGGTGTGACAGCCGTACAGACCTCTGGTGCCCCTGGATCGTCATCATCTATCCGTGTGCGTGGTCAGGCTACCATCAATGCCGGTGCTGAGCCTCTGTACGTCATCGACGGCGTGATTGTGCAAGGCAATGGCAACTCTGGTGCCGACTTCGGTCTGGGCGATGCCCTTGGCAACGGTTCCGTATCCACGGTGTCTCCCCTGTCGACTATCAACCCCTCAGATATCGTCAGCATGGAAATCCTGAAGGATGCTTCCGCTACGGCCATCTATGGTGCACAGGGTGCTAATGGTGTCGTGCTGATTACCACCAAGCGCGGTAAGGCCGGCGAGGCCAAGTTCACCTACGACGGCAGCGTCACCATGCAGCGCCAGGCCAAGCGCCTCGACTTGCTCAACTTGCGTGAGTTTGCCGAGTTCTACAATGATATGGCACAGCAGGGTGAAATCTCAAAACCCGACCAGACTTACAGTGACCCCAGCATCCTGGGCAAGGGTACTAACTGGCAGGACGCCATCTTCCGCACTGCCTGGCAGAACCAGCACCAGATCAGTGCACAGGGAGGTACGGATGCCGTGAAATACTTCATCTCCGGCGGTTTCATGAACCAGCAGGGTACGATCATCGGCAGCAACTTCAAGCGCTTCTCCACCCGCGTCAATCTGGATGCCCAGTTGAAGAAATGGCTGAAACTCGGACTGAACGCCTCGTTCACGTCGACCAATGAAGACCTGAAACTGGCCGACTCTGACGAAGGTATCATCAACTACTCGCTGACAACGCCTCCCGACATTCAGATCTACGATATCAACGGTGGCTATTCACACGTTTCCAAGGAGGGCTTCACCAGTCCTAACCCTATTGCCCTGGCTATGATGGACGAGATCCTGCTGGGTCGTAAGAAGTTGAACGGTAGCATCTTCGCTGACGTCACTCCTATCAAACATCTCACCTGGCACGCCGAACTCGGTTTCGACATAGGCGCCTCGAAGGCAGAGACCTACGAACCAATGGTCAATCTGGGTACATGGAACCGTGCTTCGAACGAGAGCCGCTGGCAGAAGAATTCTAATACATACTGGGCTCTGAAGAACTATGTGACCTATAGCAACCAGTTCGGCAAGCACTCTATAACCGCCATGGTCGGACAGGAGGCCTGGGAATCGAAATACGACTACATCTCACTGCAGAACAACAACCTGCCTAACGATGAGGTGCACAACCCTGCCCTTGGTACTGGCGACCCGAAGGTGGGCAGCGGTAATGGCTCTTCGTCGATGGCCTCATTCTTCACCCGTGAGACTTACAACTTCGACGACCGCTATCTGGCCACTTATACTTTCCGTTACGACGGCAGTTCAAACTTCGGTCCCAACAAGCGCTGGGCTGGCTTCCACTCCGTCGCCGTGGCATGGCGCTTCTCCAATGAAGCATTCCTGAAGAATGTGAAATGGCTCAGCAACGGTAAACTCCGTCTTGGCTGGGGACAGACCGGTAACTCCAATATCGGTGGATACAAGTGGGGTTCTGCCATGTCGACGATGGAAACGGCACTCGGCCTCAGTTACCGCCCTGCCAACCTGAAGAACCTCGACATCAAGTGGGAGACACAGGAGCAGATCAACGTAGGTCTTGACCTCGGATTCCTGAATGGACGCATCAACCTGGTTGTTGACTGGTATAAGAAGATGTCGAAGGACATGCTGATGCAGTTGACACTGCCGTCGATCATGGGTACCAGCGGTAACGGCAGTTCAGCACTTGCCGCCCCATACGGAAACTATGGCGACATTGAGAACACCGGTCTTGAGATTGCACTCAACACCAAGCCTATCGAGACAAAGAACTTCTCCTGGAACTCTGACTTCCAGATCTCCTTCAACAAGAACAAACTGAAGAGCCTGTCAGGCAGTACAGCCCTGCCCGGCTATGGCCAGTGGACTGACGTTGTCAGCCGTTCGGTTCCAGGCGAGAGCCTCTATAACTTCTACGGCTACGAGGTGGAAGGTGTCTATCAGTCATTCGAGGACATCTTGAATTCACCCGTCAACACACTGCAGCAGAACAACCCGATCATCGAGAATGCTGACGGCAGCCTGTCATGGAGCACCGACCCGACAAAGTACAATCCAAAGAACACTACGTATGTAGGTGACTTGAAATACAAGGACGTAAACGGTGACGGCAAGATTGACGAGAACGATAAGACCAACATCGGCTCGCCACTGCCAAAGTTCACCTTCGGCTGGAACAACACCTTTGTCTACAAGAACTTTGACCTGAACATCTTCATCAATGGTTCTGTCGGCAACAAGGTTGGAAACTATATGAAGATGAAGTTGACTCACATGAATTCACCCTGGAGCAACCAGTTGGTCGACGTGAAGAACCGCACTCGCCTGCAGCCAAAGGACGGCGTCTATGGCGAATGGTGGTATAACGACATTGCCAACGTCATCACCACGGGTTCTTCCGATATGCCACGTGCAGCCATCAACGACCCGAACGACAACGATGCATGGAGCAGCCGCTACATCGAAGATGGCAGTTACGTTCGTCTGAAGGCCATCACGCTTGGTTATACATTCGACACGAAACTCATCAAGAAAATCGGTCTGACCAACCTGCGCCTGACGCTGAACGCAACCAACCTGCTCACCATCACCGGTTACGATGGCTACGATCCTGAAATCGGTGTATCTACAGCCTCTAATAATGTATATGGACTTGACAACGGCCGCTATCCGTCGCCAACATCTGTCACACTGGGCTTGAATGTATCATTCTAAAACGTAAAAACTGTAAGAATTATGAAAGTCAAAGATATAAAACTCGTAGTAGGCGCTTTGCTTCTGGGAACAAGCCTGACTGCTTGTGAGGATTTCCTGAATCGCCCCGTCGAAGACAGTTACAACACAGAGAACTACTACACCGACGACAAGTCGTGTGAGCGTGGTGTCTTCTATCTGTACAACTCACCCTGGTACGACTTCCAGCGTGGCTTCATCAAGGTGGGTGAAGTGATGTCAGGTAATATGTACTGGGGCTCATCACCCTATATGAACTTCTCAGTGAACGGCACCGACCAGGACCTGGTGAACATGTCATATTCGCTCTGGGCTGAAATCGGCCATGCCAACACGGTCTATAACTCCATTCTGGCTTCTACCGCATCTCAGAGCGTCAAGAATCAGTGTCTGGGCGAGTGCCTGACATGGAAGGCCATGGCCTACTTCTTCCTGGTACGTTCATTCGGCGACGTGCCCATCGTTCACGACAACTCCGTCAACCTGGCCGCTGGCGACTATAACACCTTGTCGAAAGTACAGAAAGCAGACGTCTATGATTACATCCTGCTGACTCTTGAGAAGGCCATGGAACTGCTGCCGAAGGTGAAGAACACCAACGGCCGCATCGACTACTATTGTGCTGAAGGCCTGTATGCCAAGGTGCTGCTGACCGCTGCCGGTGTCACTGGCAGTCTGAATAACGACTATCTGCAGAAGGCATCTGCAGCCTCTCTGGATGTCATCAACAACTCCGGCCGTAAGTTGATGGAGAACTACGAAGACATCTTCCGCGGTTCTAACAACAACAGCGATGAGAGCCTGATTGCCTGGCGCTGGACTGTAGGTGCACACTGGACCTGCCAGAACACACAGCAGAGCGACTTGATGCCCGAGGGCTTCGACGAGTTCGGCGACTGCTGGGGTGGCTGGGGTGGCCCGTCTGCCGACCTTCAGGATGCTTTTGGCTACGACGTGACAGAGAATCCTAACAATCGTCTGGACAAGGATGCCCGCCGTAAGGCTACGATGATGGGTGCCGGTGACACATACGAATACTTCTGGCGCGACCATGACCTGGGCAACAATAAGAAGGGCTTTGATATCCTGAGATTCTACTTCGACAAGACGTACAACCCCGCTGCCACAGGAACATTCCAGGGACCATGCGGCGTACAGAACGTGAAGCATGCTTATGGCAACAATGCCGACCATGTGGCAGAGACAGGCATTTCTGCCGCCCGTATGTCATACGCCGTGGCCACTCACATCCTGCGTCTGGCTGATGTCTATCTCGTACATGCTGAGGCAGAGGTGCTTCAGGGTAAGGCCAACAGTGCTACAGCCCTGTCTGCATTCAACGCAGTCCGTCAGCGTGCCGTTCCTTCTGACATGCCGAAGACCTCGCTCACATTCGACGATGTCTGGAAAGAGCGTCGTCTGGAGTTCGCTGGCGAAGGTGACCGTTGGTACGACTTTGTCCGTCGTGCTTATTACGATGTCAACGCCTGTATCGCAGAACTCACAGCCCAGCGCCGTAATGCCATCTGGAACTGCAGTGGCGTTTACAAGAACTTCTATGAGTCAGGTGGTGCAACATGGGATCCTACAGACATCCAGTATGACGACCCCGATAACGGTGGTACACCCAGACCTAATGTGACAGCCAGCAGTTTCAACCTGCCATATCCGACAGAGGACGTTGCGCTGAACCCGAACCTGAGCAGCAGTGCACAGGCCATCCACGTTGACGTGAGAAATCAATACAGCTATTAATTAAAAAATGAGACAAGCAATGAAACAGAATAAGATATTCAAAGCACTCAGCCTTGCACTGGTAGCACTCGCCGCCTTGGCAACTACCTCCTGTAAGGATGAGCCGGATGCATACAAGATTGCTGACGGAAAGCCGACGGTCAAATTCATCCGTCCTGTGAGTGCAGACAGCAAAGACTCCCTCATTACATCCGCCTCTATGCAGTCTACCATCTGCTTAGTCGGTGAGAACCTCAGAAGCGTGACTGGCATCCTCTTCAATGACCAGCCAGCCGTACTGAACACCAGTTACATGACAGACAACACGCTGATAGTAACGATTCCTAATGAGATTCCAGACAAGGTGACAAATAAGATCTATCTGGCTACGAACAGCAAAGACACAGTGACCTACGACTTCCACGTCGTGATTCCTGGACCTGTGGTTTCATCTATGTCTAACGAGTGGGCATTCCCTGGCGAAGAGGTAACCATCATCGGCGACTACTTCCTGGATTATGCTGACTCTCCCCTCACCGTTAAGTTTGGTGATGGATTCACACTGCCTCGCTCTGTCATCAAGAGCATCACCAAGAACCGCATCACCTTCACGATGCCTGAGAACGTGCCTTCACAGAAGGTCTTCGTGACTTCTATCTACGGAACCACAGAAGCCGCATTCAAGTACAGGGACAACCGAGGTATGCTCTTCGACTTCGACACACCTTGCAAGACTGGTGAGGTGCTGGGCAACCACGGCTGGCACGCCCGTGAGATCACTGCCGACGAGACATCCCTCTCTGGCAACTACCTGATTCTGGGAGGTGCTGCCATGGGTAGTGATGGTGGCTGGAACGATGGTAACTTCTCGTTCGAGTACTGGGCAGGCAACTGGGAGGATCCCGAAACATACGGTGCATTCCCACGCATTTCTGACTTGGCAGACTTCACCGACTTCGCAAACCTGAACCTGAAGTTTGAGATAAACATTCCGAAGGACAATGCCTGGTCAGCCGCTCCTATGCAGATATACTTTGGCAGCGTGGCACAGATTTCCCAGGGCAATGCCGGCGTGAAGGATATCTATGGCACCGTGCTCGGTGGATGTAACAACACGTTCTTCCATGAGCAGGGCAAACTCTCACGTGCTCTCTATATGCCTTGGAAGGATACCGAAGACTTGCTGTATCATACCGATGGCCAGTGGCAGACAGTGACAATTCCGCTCTCTGACTTCATCTATGACTACGATGGTAACAAGATTACCAGCACGCTCAGCAGCGTGTTTGACTTCGGTAGTTTCAACATCTTTGTCATCAAGGGTGGCTATAACGACAAGTCCGTGCTGCCAGAAGGTGTAGACTGCAACCCAATTATCAAGATTGACAACATCCGTGTAGTTCCAAACAAATAAATGATAGTATCTTATGAACAAGTTATATAAATTATTCACATTGTCAGCGGTAGCCCTTGTGGGGCTATCCCTGACGGCGTGCAGCGAGGACAACTTGGATACTAATCCGTACAGCAAGTCGGGAGTAAATCTCGTAGCCTTCGGTCCTTCTCCAATCCTCCGTACACATGAGATCCGCATTACAGGTACTAACCTGAACAGCGTGACAGAAGTCTGGTTCCCTGGCAATGCGGTAGTTCAGAGGAGCAGTTTCAACTCTGCCGACAATGAAAACATCTATGTCAACGTGCCCGACGAGTCAGTCCCTGGACAGATCAAACTGCTCGTCAATGGCGATACCGTCTCTAAGTCTGTGACTCCCATCACTTTTGAGGAACCCATTGAGGTTTCGTCGGTTTCGCCAACAAGTGGTCTGGTGGCTGGTGACGAAGTCACTGTCAAGGGTGACTATGTTTACAACATTGCCAATGCCATTTTCACCTGTGGTGTAACCGGTGCACCTGTCAAAGCCGAAGACTTCACATACGTGTCTCGCCGCGAGATTCGCTTCAAGGTGCCTTTGGCTGCAGAGTCTGGTTCGATTTCATTTGATGACGGTGCAGACTGGGGAGAAGTCTATGCTACACCGCTGCAAATCCTGTCGGCCACATACGCGTCATTGAGCAACACAACGCCTGACTTCGGCCAGCAGATTCAGATTAACGGTGAGTACCTGCATACGATTGAAACAGTCATGTTCCCAGGTGGTGTAACCAGTGACTTCACAGTCTCAGCCGATCGCAAGACTATCACAACGACTGTACCAGCGGAAACAAAGTCGGGAGCCATTACGCTTGTGCTCTACTCTGGTGCTTCCCTGACAACCGACGAGGTAACTGTTCCGACACTGACGATCACCGATGTACAGCCCGCAAAAGACCTGAAGGTAGGCGACGTCGTAACCATCACTGGTGAGAATCTCAGCCGAATCACCAGCGTTACCCTGCCAGGTGTGGGCGAGTTCAAGGACTACACTGTTTCTGGTAATACGCTGACCTTTACCGTACCTGAGGATATGACTGATGGAAACATGGTGCTGACACAGAACAGTTTCATCTCCGAAACCGTGAAACTCATGATGTGGAGCGACTCTGCCGAACAGACAATCTGGGCAGGTGAGTTCGTATGCTCTGGGTGGAATGGCAACCAAGAGATGGCTTGGGGTGGTTTCGATTGGACAACCGTGCCTGCCAACAGCAAACTGAACTTCTACTACAAGAAGAATAATGCCGGCTCTTGGGGCTGCATCAGCCTTCGCCATGGCGACAGTTGGGCTAACCTGCCCGATCCTATCCCAGGCCAATATGACCTGGATGAGGATGAAGGTGTGCTGTCAGTGGTCTTCCCACAGAATGTGCTTGATGACATCATCGCTAACGGCGGTCTGGTCATCACAGGTGATAACTATACACTGACGAAGGTTACCATGCCTGCATCGGAAACCGTACTCTGGCAAGGCGAGGCTGTGGCCGACGACTGGGCAAACCAGCCTTACGTTCTTACTGATGCCGGTGTAGAACTGGTTGAGGCAGGAGCAAAGGCAGGCCAGACGATTTACTTCTATCTGACTCCTACCGAAACAGACTGGAAACTTCAAATTGTCGAAGGCCACTGGGGCCCCACATACGAGAGCATCTGCAATGTGGGCAATCCTGACACGGAAGACGGTAAGTTCACTGAGTACGACCTTGAAGGCAATGGTGGTCGATTCGGACTCCGACTTACACCTGATATACTCGAAGCCGCTCTTAAGCAACAGTGGTGGGGAGGTGTATTCGTACTCAATGGCGATAATATCGTCTGCACAAAGATTACCTTGGAATAAACCAACCTGACAATTCTTTTAAGAGGCGCAACCGCGATGCGTTGCGCCTCTCTTATTTTCTATGGAGAAAAATTGTAAATCACTGTTTATTATTGCTTTCACGGCATCAATGATTGTTGCCTGTGGGGGCAAAAAAGAAAAGGCACGACATACAAAGACCGCAAGTCTGATTGAAAGCGTCGACCAACTGCATGTCGATACTATCGTCACGACACCTGGTGAAATCCTGTGCACACCAGAGATTGACCATATTCTGCGTCACTATCCAGAACTCTTTCAGGCTACAAAGCAAGCCCTGAAGATGTATGAAAAACTGACGGAACAGAATCTGGAATTCGTTAAAGACGGAGGCTACGATGTCAGACAACTTCTGGACCAAGCCTTATTCGGCAAGGATACCGACACGTATGAAAGCGAATGGCCTGACTTCAGCAATATCGACAATAAATATCTCCAGATGATAGCAGATGCTACAACTGTCGAGGAAAAGTCTGAGATTGGAAGAACCAGACGTGCCTGGAAAGAGTATATGAAACAACTGGAAAGCATTGCTCAGGCACTGCCTGAGGAATGCCGCCCACGCTTCATCGAGGCTGTCAAAGAGGAAGCAAAATGAAAATAGAAGTACTAAGATTTGGTGGTATCAGAAATAATTAGTAACTTTGTAGCACAATTAATAAAAACTATCAATTGAATGATATTTAAGATGAAGAAGACCTATTTATTAACAATGCTCTTTGCTGCATTTGCACTTGTTGCCTGCGAAGGTGACGACGATACCCCAGAGCCAGAACCGACGCCAGCACCTGCACCTACTCCCACGCCGACACAACCCTCCACCCCTACACTATATGACTACAACGCACTGATCAGTCAGCATGACCACCTGCTGATGTCGTATTCTAAAAATGGACAGACTGCTTACAGCATGGAATATGACAGCAAGCGGAGACTGACCTCTGTCAAAGGGGCTGAAGGCTATGCTCTTGGTTTCAGCATAGACTATGACAAGCGCACAATCACAGAGAACAGGCAGCAAGGGAACCGCGTCTACCAATTTACACTGAATAAGCAGGGATATATCGACAGTTTAGCCTGCAACTATTCACTTCTCAACCATGACTACCGCGTCAAATTAGTCTATGAATATGACAGTGACTACCTGACGAAAGCCTCCTTCACATATCTTGAGGACGGGAAACCGAGTTATGCCGGCATAGACTATCATGAAGCAACTTACCAATATACTGACGGACTACTAACAACCGTAAAATATGGTGACACTACCTGGAAATTCAGTTATGGAGACGTAACCAATACCGACAGACTGCATCCTGTAGGCTTTTGTCCGCTGATGGTTTCCTTCATCATGCCAAATGAATGCACAATGAGTGCAAATGATTTGTTATATTACACGGGATTATTCGGTAAGATATCTGCCAAACTGCCAGATGGCCTGACATTCTATAAAAACTTCACCTATGATCACCCGGAGAACTATCAGCAGAATGAAGAGTATGGCTATATAACGGAATATGCCTTCAGTTACACTTCAGATACAAATGGAATAGCATCGATGACGATGACAATGCCAAAACGCCAAGGCATGTATCCCCCATACGAAATAACATTCCAATATGCAAACAATCAATAAAAGACAATGAATATGAAAAAGACCTATTTATTAACAATGCTCTTAACAGCATTCGCATTTGTTGCCTGTGGAGGCGATGACCCGGAACCTACCCCTACCCCGCCGACACCTACAGTGACGGCTCCGACAGTAGTATCGACGACGCCTGCCAACAACGCGACTGACATCGCAACTGGTGCCATCAGCGTCCAGGTGGTCTATGACAAGGATGTCCGCATGTCATCCGACGCAAGCCTGCAGCCGAAAGTGTCGGGAGCCACGCTTTCCGGATCGGCATCCGTCAGCGGAAAGACGCTGAGCCTCTCTGTCAACTGTCCCGACTATGAGACGAAGGTGACCATCACCCTGCCAAAGGGCCTTATCGGAGTGACGGGAGCCCTGGCCGACGAGTACTCCTTCAGTTTCACCACTGCCAAGAAACCTGTCATAACAGACAACGATGCCATCGCCCTCGCCAAGAAACTGGGCTGGGGCTGGAACCTGGGCAACCACTTCGACACCAGCAGCGGTGAGGACGGCAAGCATCCGCAGTGGGGCTACTGGGACAATGCCAAGCCGACGCAGACACTCTACACCAACCTGAAGAAGGCCGGGGCCAGCACCGTGCGCATAGGTGTCACCTGGGGTAACTACCAGAACACATCCACATGGGAGATAGAGGCCGACTATATGGCTGAGGTCAGGCAGAACGTGGAATGGGCTGAGGCTGCCGGACTCAACGTCATCCTCAACCTGCACCACGATGAGTACTGGCTCGACATCAAGGGCGCTGCCAACAACAGCAGCACGAACACCGCCATCAAAGAGCGTATCGAGAAGACCTGGAAGCAGATAGCCGAAGCCTTCAAGGACAAGGGCGAGTTCCTCATCTTCGAGTCGTTCAACGAGAT